>JAPLDB010000024.1 GCA_026391975.1 Bacteroidota bacterium
CCTGTCTAAAAAATTACAAGCTACTGCGAAAATCACAGTAGCTTGTAATATATGCTAAAAAATAATGCCTTCTTATTTCAGGATCGAAATTCTCTTACTTAAAGAGTTTGTTCCGTTTGAAATTTGTATCACATAATTACCACTATAAATTTTCTTAGTGTCGAAATAAGCAATTGTGCTACCCTGGTAAATGGTTGTCTTGTCAACTAATTTCCCCATCATGTCATACATTGAAATGTTTACATTTTCCTTAGTAAGGCCGTTCAGCTGAATGGCTACCAGATCGCCTGCCGGAATAGGAAAAATATTCGCTTCAAGATCACTATTTGGTTTTTCTTCTATTGATGTTGTCGATGGCGTATAAACAGTTACGGCTTCTGTAATTGCATTTACTTTTAATGCCACTTTCAATCCTTTGAAGGTAGGTCCTACGACGTAAGGGTACGCTGAATTCCAGTTTGAGTCAACTGTAGCGAAATAGCAGTAAGTGCCGTTTGGATATTCAGGTGTAATGCACCATCTACCATTATGCTCATCAAGGTAATCAGGAGTTAATGAAGTGGTCGGAATGTATTCATAGTCTTCCCGGAAATAGCCGATAGGGTAAGTAGTGTTAACAGAGGGGCCGGGTGTTACACTTGTTCCGTCAGCGTAAGTGTTTCTAACAGAAATATTTCTTTTGTTGTAACTTGATTTCATTCTTACAATTGGTCCTGTCCCATTTGTGTCCCTGTAGGCGTAGGCGCCATATATAGGATGCCCGTCGTATGCGAATCCAATCAGCGGAGAATGCTGTGTGCTGTCAATTGCATACAAACCATCTGCATCATAAAGGTTGCAAACAGTTGAAATAACCATCAGGTCTAATTTGAAAGCGCTAGGATTTTGATGGTGGTGATAATTTCCCATGGCAGGATGTCCTTTTGAACAGTCGAAGCCAAGCCGTTCTCCGACTACAGCATCCCTGTTCCATACATTGTCGCCCATGCCTCCATATGGTCCGCCTTTAAGCGTGCCTGTCGAGTTTTGCCATGATACGCCATCACGATAATCAAAAAGAGCAACGCCGTTTATGAAAAGACCAATATTCCCGCCTGTTGTATTATTATAATAGGTTGTATCGAGTGGAGTTAATGGAAGTTTGAAAATTGCGTTCTGGCTAGTTGCCAGGGACGGATTTCCATCAAGAAAAGGACCCGTTGGATAAGCAGGCAAACCATTTGCCCTGACATAAACCCAGTTATTGGAATATAAAACGGTCTTTACATTGGCAGAATCTGTTCCGGTAATTACGTTTGAATTTCCTGAAACATAATGACTGCCGGTGATGCCGGTGGTGTTTTGCAACCATGATGTAATGATTGGATTTGTTTGTGCAATTGAACTGGCTGCAATGACGGCAAGCCCTAAAGAAAAAATGTGTTTTTTCATTTTATAGGTTTTTATTGTTGATGGATTAGTTTGATAATAATGTTGTGTTGATCCGATTTAATTTGTAAAAAATATATTCCATTTTAAAGACTTGAAAAATCCTGATCATTTATATTTGTTCCTGAATAAATAATTTGCCCGGAAATATTTCTGAGTTCAATATTGTCGTTTTTGTATTCCGCGGGTATTTTAAAACCGGTTGAGAACGGATTTGGAAATGCCACCAGCTGTTCATTTGTGGCTTGCAATGTTTCCTGAATGGAAGTTGTAAGCATTGTGCAATTGTAGGACAATGGATTTAATTCAATCGGATTGCCCGGAGTTAGTGTCATTCCGTTGAATCCCGAATAGTTAACATTGTAAAGCGTGCACCGAAATACGCTGTTTTGTGTGGGGTTATTTCCCTGGGAAAAAATTGTACCGCCCTGGCCCACCGGACTAACATATTTCCAAACGACACTGTCTGATGTATCAACCTCGAAAAAATTTCCGTTGGGTCCGCTGCAAATCAAAGTATTTCCATTGATCAACCTTTGTGCTCCGGAAATATTCATTGCATAAAAGGAGGTCGGAACAGGCGCCTGGTATGACCAATATGCTGCTGCCGGCAGGAAAGCCTGGCCTGCTGCAATTGAATAATTTCCAGAAGAATCAACAGGAGGAGAGATGATGTCAACAGATGAATAATTCCCGCCGGGGCGATTGATACCGTTGTTAAAGATCATAATATTTCCTGCATCTGCCAGGCCATTTTCAATCCAATGCGGATTGTGTTGCCCGAATAATTTACGATCAGCCAGCACACCCCTGTTGTAACTTGCCGGGTTGCCCCAGCGATATAGAAAGTCTCCGCCTTTCCCATGAGCTCCACCGATGTGACTGGAAGACTCAAGAGTCGTCGTGCTGTGGTCTATAATGTAAAATTCATTTTGATTGTGCGCACTTAAAATTAACTGATCCATTGCGGCATTGTAGTCGATGGCATTGCAATGAAGCCAGTCAGTTGTTGCTCCCAGGTTGTAATTCAGATTTAGCAATTCAGGATGATCGGCAACCACGCCATAATTTGCCTTTGTTGAGTCGTAATCCTGAATTAAGTGATCCCATGCATGCCATTCCCAGATTACGTTTCCGCCGTTCAGTCCGACAGGCTGTATCTCAAGAATTTTATCACTCCAGACTACAGTACCGATATTATTTGGGTTGGCACCGGCCGCAACCGCTTCAGCTGCTGTTTTTAATTCGTAAGAAATAGCCAGCACATTCCCATTGGGCAACAACCTGATGTCATGATGCTGGCATTGTGTCGAATTGGAAATTGTATATGTCCATGTAATATTTCCGGCCCAGTCAAATTTTTCAATGATACCACCCAATCCTCCGGCATTAAAAACAGCATTTGTTAATTTTCCTGTTCTCAGCAGGGATCCGTCTTCAAGAAAATAAGCCGACTGACCTGGCTGATGAGTGCTTGCCCATGAATGAACCTGGTACCCGCATTTATCTATCAAGTATGTTGTGTTTCCAAAGTTGGGAGCAAAAAGTACATATCCATCCTGTGATCCTGAAGTTTGCGTAAACAATCCAACCGTCTGGGCATTGGCCATTATAAATGAAGTCAATAAAATTGTCAGGAGAATATTAATTTTCATTTTTATTGATTTTGTTTCCGGTAATGAATCTGACAGCCCAGTGATTTTGTTTCTTTAATTTCAACTTCTTTTCCTTTCAGCAATGCGTCAACGGCATTTGCTACATAATGAATTTTGGCTTTTTCCGGTTCAGCGCCGTTATCATCAATGGCGCCGTTATACTTAACTACAAAATCGCCTTTTATTTTCCATACCACGAATGCATGAGGCGTTTTTTGTGCACCGAACTTTTTTGCCACAGTTTGAGCTCCGTCCATCAGATAGGGAAAATTGAATTTCTCTGCTGTTGCTTTGGCAACCATATTCTTGAAGCCATCTTCTTCATAAACGATTGTATCTGTTGAGCTGATTGCAATTAACGGCACTCCCAATGGCTTGTAACGGTTATTCAACTGGTTCATTCGTTCCGGATAGAGTTTTGCAAAAGGGCAGTGGTTGCAGGTGAAAACAACAATAAATCCCCTGGCAGATGGATAATCTTTCAGAGAAACCATTTTGCCGTTTACATTGAGCAAATGAAAATCCAGTGCGCTTGTTGTTTTCTCAACACTAAAACTAAGCAAACAGGCTGCAGCAAAAGCAAGAAAAAATAAACGGAAGGAACGAAGTCTGAATTGATTCATCGCAGTTTATTCTTTCACGAATATTTTTGATGTTGTGATTTTGGTTTTTTCATCTGTCAGTTGTAAAAAGTAAATACCTTTTGACAAGCGGCTGATGTCGATTCCGTTTTTTAATTCGGGGCGCGGAAGCATATAAACAGTCTTTCCAACTTGGTTATTGATTGTTATATAATAAGCTGACGCATCTGGATCACTGAAGGAGACATTTAATATGGTATTTGCAGGATTGGGATACAAAGAAAAGCCGGCTGTTTCGTTCACAGGGTCACTGATATTGGAGGTGTTATCGACCACAACAAATTGTCCCATCATTCCCCCGTCTTCATGCGGCGAAAAATGGCAGTGATACATGAATGGATGGATGGAATCTGAATAATCATCAAACCTGGCAACGAAAGTTGCTGATGAAGATCTCGGCAGATATAAAACATCTTTCCATCCTTCTTCATAAGATGCAAGCGCGCCGGTACTTCTTGATATCAGTTTGAATTCAACATCATGAATGTGAAAGGTATGTCCGAAAACCTGGTTGTTTGTTATGGTCCACTGCTCAATGGTATTCAGGTTAACCGTTTTGTTGATGTTATTTAGGACAAAAGGTGTATTGTCAAAATCAAATGGCTGACCACCCGGATTACCATTGGTAACATTAATATTTCTTGTCACTGTGGCGTCGCCGGCCGTCCAGTAATTATTGTTCACAAGTGCAGATGGCAATAAGGTAATCGGGCTGCTTGTGGTCGAGGCAACGTTGATATGCAAAATGGTGAACGTGGTATTGTTCAGCAAACTCCCGAACTCTCCGGTTGTTCCCGGTTCTCCTCCGGGAAATCCAAGCGCAAAGCCTGAATTGTATGCATTCATGTCAACACTGGATCCTAGTATATCGCTTCCGAAATCAACAAGAATCTCTACACGTTCTCCAACTGCCAGAATTAACCTTGTTACCGGTATAGGTGTATTAACCAGACCGCCATCGGTGGTTATCACATAAAAAGTCCTGTTGTCGCTAAAACCAAGATTGTAAGCCCTTTCCATCTCTGCATTTAAAATGCGCAATCGGACGAATTGCTTTGGCAAACTTACTTCTGCATCCGGTGTTCCATTTGTAAGCATGTAGTCGCCATAGGAACATTGGGTAGTTACGAATGCATTTGAAGCATCGTACCTCCTGCTTGTAAGTGCCAGCGGAATATCATCTACGCCGTAAGTTCTCGGCAGTGGCAAGGCGGCTTCTGCAGCATCCCTGACAATGATAAAACCACCAAGTCCTTTGCTCATTTGTTCCTGAGTCATTTCATGCAAATGAGGATGATACCAATAGGTTGCAGCGTTGTTAGTGACTCTCCAGTAAGGTTGCCAGATTGTCCCCGGCGGAATGATCTGGTGGGGTCCTCCATCCATCACTGCAGGAAGGTGCATACCATGCCAGTGTAAAGTTGTTGAATCATTCAAGTAGTTATGTACATTCACATGTACTGTATCACCCTGATTAAAAAAAAGGGTTGGTCCCCAGAATTTATTATTTACCCCTGCCGTAATGGTTTGGTTACCGGGCCTCAATTGAGCAAAGGTGTCAACCAGGTTAAGATTAAAGTTCGTTCCCGATAGTGTGTCTGGTATCCAAAGTGTATTGTACTGTGCGGATAGTCGGCCGGCGAAAAGTAAAATTAAAGTCAATGCGAATGTGATATTTTTCATGGGGTTTTTAATAATAAAAGTAGTCTGTTTTATTTTATGTGTGTGATGAAAGGGTTTATCTTCGGGGAGGTGGTGGTGGTGCCATCATTCGCAGACCTTCTTTTATTACTTCATCAAATTTTTGCTGTTGTTCAGGAGAACACATGGCTCTTACCTTTTGAAAATGAAAAAATGTTGAAAGTTCAATTTGTTTTTGCAGAGCAGTCAAAGAATCAGCAAGCAGATTGATCTTTACGCTGTCAGCAACCGAAGCCCCCAACAAGCCAAAAAATTCATCGTGCATTTTCCGGCTTTCATCTCTTAGGGCATCAACAGATTTTCTGTGATCTTCTCTTAGTTCTTCAAATTGATGACGCTGGGCATCAGTAAAATTCAATTCATGCATTAAAAAATCTCCGATTTCCCGGTGCGGAGGTGGATTCATATTGCCCGGAGCATTGTGAAACCACATAAATCCCAGGGTGCTTATATTAATAAGGAGCAATACAATAATAGCAGCCTTCAGAAATTTAGAATTATCCATTTGAGCGTTAAAGTGTATTTAGATAAGAGAAGTATTCTGTATAAACCGGATTGTTTTCACTTTGGCCTGACTTCATCGGGCTGTTGTAACGGAGTATCGTAATAATATTAATCCCGGCCAGAAGAACAATACTGGCAGCGATTGCCCATTTTATGACAGGTCGAATCGAAATTACTTTGCCACCTGCAAAAGATATTTTTGACAACCTATCAGCCAATTCAGGGCTGATATCAGCGCGCTTGATAGTATCAATGGTATTTAATGTTCCCTGAATCCAATTCTCTTTTTGATTCATATTAGGTTAGATGTTTTATTTCTTATAAACTTGCGGTTACTTTTCAAATAGTTTTTGAAGGTTTTGTTTAGCCCTGAAAAGCAGGGATTCTACTGAGGAAACGGATACATTCATTATTTCAGCAACTTCAGTGTAGCTTAAGTCTTCTGTTTTATGAAGTATGAAAGCCGTTTTTTGCTTCTCTGGCAACTTGCCAATGGCTGCAAATAATATTGCGGCTCGTTCTTTATTTTCCATCTGTACACCGGGATGTAAAAAATCAGGAACTTCACTAATATTCCCGATTGGATCATCTCCCGAAATGGTCAATGGATTCGCAATCCCTTTTTTACTATTTCTTTTTCTGAGATGCTCAAGTGATTTTGTAACTGCAATCCTGTAAATCCATGTGGATAGCTTAGCATCACCCCTGAAATTCCTGACTGACCGAAAAACTTCAATGAATACCTCCTGAGTTATATCTTCGGCATCCATTGTATCCTGCAAGATACCAAGTGATGTATTAAAAACCTGATTGCCGAACTGGCGGATAAGATCTTTATAAACAGCATGATCTCCTTCCCTTAACCTTGTGAGAAGAAGTGCTTCATTTGTCATTAATTTTAGCAATAAGAGAGAGTAGACAAGGGCCGCAGAAATAGGTTTAAGGAGCGGCTAGTAAAGATTTCGAAGGCAGTTGACGGCACTTTGTTGCCGGAAAATTCTTCTGTGCAAATAAAATCAATAACCTAAAGATTGACAATATTAAATTCATCAAAACTCTTTAACTGAGATTAGGACAAAGTTAAAAAAAATATTATGGAATAACAGGCATACAATCTTTGCTTGAAGATAACAATGTAATTCCCAATTCAGAAATCTTAGCGTAAGAAAAGAATGGCTTTCGAACTCTATATTTCCCCCTTTTCTGAATTCTGATTTAACAAAAAGCCTAGCAAATCTTTAAAACTCGTGCCATCCTGTAATTTATTCTTGCTTATTAACGAGTGCTCTGCAAGTCCATGTAAGACAAATTCCATGAGCACAGATTTTTCAGAGCCTTTTGCATCCGGATGGTATTTCTTTACCAGTTCTTCCAGTCCATCTACAACTGACAACGCATCAAAATACACCTTGTCGTTTTCATCATTAAAAAGGTCCAGTGAATTATTTTGAGAGAACCAGTTGATAATTGTGCCATAGTCCGATTGTTCTCTTTTTCGTTTTATTTTTCCCGGATCAGGGAATAGCTGGGCAAATGTATTGCGGATCGCAAGGCTTATTAAATTATGGGCGATAATGGCCGGACCTTCCTTTTCGCCCTCGTAAACCAATTCAATTTTTCCATTGATGGCCGGTACTGCTGAATACAGGTCATGTATCCTTGCATAGGAGTATGGTAAATTATTTTTTAGAAACCGCAACTCAGCAGCACTTATTAAATTTTCATATGCACTGATGGTAAGGCGCGCACTCACACCGCTTTTTGGATCCACAAATTCGCTGGTGCGTGCTTCAATGGCAATTTGCTCAACGAGTGTTTTCAGGATCTCAGGAACTGCGATTTCCTTTTGTTGCTTATTGAGTTTTGCCTGATCCTGAGTGATCTGTTTTGAATGCTCTATTGATTTCGGATAATGAGTCAGGATCTGCGATCCAATTCTGTCTTTTAAAGGAGTTACGATGCTTCCGCGATTTGTGTAATCTTCCGGATTGGCAGTAAATACAAACTGAAGATCCAGCGGAATGCGCAAGTTAAAACCCCTGATCTGAACATCGCCTTCCTGTAAAATGTTAAACAAGGCAACCTGTAAACGTGGCTGCAGATCGGGCAATTCATTGATCACAAAAATAAAGCGATTGCTTCGGGGAATCAACCCATAATGAATTACGTTTTCGTCCGCAAAGGATAATTTTAAGTTCGCAGCTTTTATCGGATCGAGATCTCCGATAAGATCTGCAACACTCACATCCGGTGTTGCCAGTTTTTCTGAAAAGCGGTCTGAACGATGGATCCAGTTTATTGGAGTATCATCTCCTTTTTCTGAAATCAAATGTTTAGCAAAATTTGAAATGGGTTGCATTGGATCGTCGTTCAACGGACTGCCGGCAACAATTGGAATATATTCATCAAGCAAATTTACCAGTTGCCTTGCCATTTTGGTTTTGGCCTGACCACGCAGACCAAGGAACAGGATGTTATGTCTGCTTAAAATAGCCCGCTCAATTTCAGGAATAACGGATTCTTCATATCCGAAGATGCCATCAAAAATGGGTTCTTTGTTTTTGATCTTTCTGATCAGGTTTTCACGGAGCTCATCTTTGATACTTAAAAATTTATATCCCGTTTTTTTTAATTCGCCTAATGTTGTTATTGCAGGTGTTGCCATCGTCAGATCTTTTTTCTTTTTTTATTTGTATAGTCTCTGAAAATCATTTCCCCGAGGCCTTTTAAGCCAGTGAAATATGCTTTTCCTTTATTCGCTTCAGTAAATTCATCAACAAAATTCTGGAGGTAGGGGTCACTCGCTACCATAAATGTAGTGATCTCAATTTTACTTCGCTTGCAAGCGGCTGCAAGTGTCACGCATTTATTTACAATGCGCCTGTCAAGCCCAATGCTGTTCATGTAATATTGGCCGTTCTCTTTAATGCATGACGGTTTGCCGTCTGTGATCATGAATATCTGTTTATTGCTTGCTTTGTTTTTTCGAAGAATGGACATGGCCAGTTCCAGACCAGCAACGGTATTGGTGTGATAAGGGCCAACATGTAAATAAGGGAGGTCTTTTAACTGGATTGGCCAGGCATCGTTTCCGAATACGATAATGTCGAGTTTGTCTTTTGGATAACTCTGTTTGATCATTTCTGCCAAAGCCATGGCCACCATTTTGGCAGGCGTGATGCGGTCTTCACCATAAAGTATCATACTATGGCTGATGTCGATCATCAAAACAGTAGCAGTTTGTGTCTTGAACTCCTGCTCATTTACGAGCAAATCATTTTCAGTCAGTTTAAGCTCATCTGAGCCATGATTTATCTGTGCCTGCTTAATGGAGTCGACCATCGAAATACTTTGGGGAGAATCGCCAAACTCGTATTGTCTTAAGTCACTGCTCATTTCCTCTCCGTTCTTACCCGAAAATCTTGTTGGGTGATTCCCTGCAGCGCCTTTTTTCAATTTTCCAAAAATAAGTTCCAGTGCATTGTTACGGATTGCTTGTTCAGTCTTTGGCGTAATGGCCATGCCGCCCTTTCCGTCTTTTTTATCGCGGAGGTATCCTCTTTTTTTCAGTTCGGCTATGAAATCCTCTAGAGTATAATCTTCAGAAGTGAGTTCGTACTCTTTATCAAGCTCTCTCAGCCAGTCGAGAGCTTCTTCAACATCGCCGCTTGTATTGGTAATAAGCTGCTTAAAGAGGCTAAACAGTTCATCAAACTTTGATTTTGGATCTGCAGTAAAATTTTTAAACCTGTAGCCTGACATTTTCCTTAGTAATAACGAGCGATTATTTCCTGAAGCAAAGAAACAAAGAAACATTGCGTAAGTTTCCTTTTTCCTAAACTTCTATCGCAATTCTTCGGAATCAAAAATGCAATTGAGCAAAAACAGACTGCTTCAGTTCAATGAAGGTCAAATGTCCGGGTCAAATCCCGGTTTGGGGAACCACTATGGCAGCTGACGCAACCATCGCCTTTTTTCCCTGTGCTGAAAACAACTGACCCATCCGGATTAAATTCCGCCCATAGCCATCCGTTGCCTGAATTTGAACTTGAAGGATCCTTTTTCATTACTGCATACAATTTGAGATCAGTCCCATTGTAAACATCTTTTACGATCACTGAGCCATATGGAAAAGTATTTCCGGATGGCAGTTCACCGGTACTGTCAAGGGCGGCCGCGGCAGTACTGTTAAAGCGCAATTTGAAAGAACCATGCGGACTGGGCGAAGCAGCAGAGAGTAAAGTGTCATTCTGGTATTTGGTAAAACCACTTGCAGTTGCTTCACTATAGAGCTTGTTGTCAGCATCAGGATCTGTCTTATCTTTTTTGCATGATTGAATGGAAATAACACTCAGGGCAACAATACCGGATAGGAGGATGTATTTTTTCATTTAGAGGATTTGATTTGTAACAAAATAAGGAAGAAAAAGTTTTCGGAGATTAATCCTCTCCGGTTTGCTCGGCAATGGTAACCAATCAACTTAGTTGTGGTTGGGAATAAATACAATTTTTCAATTTTCCCGCTTTGTTCTTACTAAAAGCAGAAAAGCATTTGTAGCCAAAAGCCCCATTAAAGTGATGAATGAAATTTTTTCAATCAGGGTGCCGGGAAATCCTTCAGAGATTCCGTTATACAAGATCCACAATAGAAAAAGGATGTCTCCTGCTATTGCTAGAGTGGCAACGTTTTTTCTTATTTTATTCATAAAAAGTAATACTTCCTGATTTGTAAATATGGTAATTCTTCCTTTTCTACTTGTTATCAGGCACTGGAAATTTGACTTTTCGTTTTTCAGACAGACCAACGGCTTGCCCGGCAAATTTCAACGAAGACGTGATAAAAAAATTTTGACTTATTGTTATTTTTCAGAAATTAATTGAGCCCGTTTAGGTTGATAACGCCATTCCACAGGTTATTCATCCCTATTCGGATATTGTAAAGCAGAACCACAGTCCTGGTTTGAATCCAAAAGACTTTTAGCTAAGAATTGCAGTTGTTCAATTGTCGGCAATCACCAGTTTATTTGTTCCGGTGACCTTACCTCCTTCAGTCAATTGAAGAAAATAGATTCCGCCCTGCAGATCGCCTTTTTGCAGAACGACGGTTTGCCCTGATACATTTTTTATCTGCAATACTTGTTGCCCGAGCGTATTTAAGAGGGTAATGGTTGCATCTTTTAATGAATGGGCCATATGTAAAGATGTCTCAGTAATAAACGGATTTGGAAATGCTGAAATATTTCCGTTGTCTGCCAATTCATAAATTGCAGAAACATCACTGGTGATTTTATTCGTGTGTGTCCAGGTATGGGTAGACGTACTTGTACCATCTACACCGCTGAGCATAAATGAATACGTGCCAATGTGTAATCCTTCACCAAACCACGGGTTCATAAAATAAATATTGTTGCCATTGATGCCATGTCCAACAATAAAATGACCGCCTCCCCCTGACCATCCCCACCTGATGATGAACAATTTATTTTGTTGAATTTGGGTTGTTATTTCTGCCAGTGTCAGTGAAGTAGCAATGCCTGTATTCTGGAGATTGCCAAAGTGCACTAGTATATCCTGCATACTTCCTGCAGCTCCGTAATTGTAATTCCAGTAATTACATCCCTGAAGTGCATTTACACAGCAATCTGTGCTTCCGAAATTATGGAATGTGGCAGTAGATCGGACATATTCCGCAATGTCGCATTGCTGTGGAGTCGAAAAACCGTAATAATCAAGAACGCACTTGGTTGAACCTGCCCAGCACCATTGGTCATGCTGTTGTTCGGTATTACTCACATTCAATACCTGCCCCGGTGATAAAAAACAAGTGCCGGTAAGAATTCCTGTAAATAAAACAAAAAGAATTTTTTTCATTTGGTTTTTTATTTGAGATCTGTTGAATGATTGATAATAGCGATTGTTGCCTCGCAAAAAGCGGAGGTGCTTGTTTTCTCTGGCAGTCCCTCGTTTATTTTATAAAGTGGCTCCGTTGATAAAGTATTAATTGTCAGTAGCCCGGCTTGTTCACTTTCCTTGCAGAGAGAGATTATATCATTTGCTATGTAGTCCTGATTTAAAAAAGTATTTCGAATCAGCACCCGTTTTCCTTCTGCTCCGGGAACTAGCTTCTCGTATTCCTGAATTTTTCCGGAAAGAATATTCCCTCCCAAATCAACAACCTCCGCTTTGCTATTATTGAACCTAACAGTCAATAAGGATACGTATTGTCCTTCAATAGAAATTGGTACCCTCCACTCGTTGCCGGCAACAAATAAAAACTGTTTGTCATTGTTTTTTACATAGAAGGTTTCATATGGTTCTTCAATTTTTATTTTTGAAAAATCGCTCCTGTCGGTAAATCCATATTCTCTTTCCCTTCCTTCCGGAATCAGATTCAGGAAAGACAATACATTCAGAGAAGCTTCTTCCTTTACCAGATTCTTTGGTGTAAGGTTTTGTGCAAAAACATTTGTTGAAAAAACAAGCGCTATGATCAGGCAGTATAGTTTCATTTGGATTGTATTTATTGTTTCAAATTTATAACATTATTTTTCAAAAAACAATTCTTCGGGTTAATTACCACAATGGTATGTTCTAGCGAATTTAGAATTTATTCCGGTTTGCTGGATCATTCTCATTAAACATTCGCGAACAGTTTACCTTGTTTGGATCGATGGCATTTCCGGCGACCTGTTTAGCCTTTGTCCGGACAGGGATATTGATTGAATAGTCGACAATTCAGTCGAAGTTTAACATTTTCCACGTCACCAAAGGACTGGTTTTCATGATTTCCAATTAACAAATAATTTCCGGAATTAATAAATAGGCTTCGTTTTGCCCTTCCCCCAAAATTAAATTAGGTTTGCAGCCCTTTTACAAAAGGACATGCAGCGAAAGTTTGTAACCAACCTCTTCCTTATTCTGACCCTCAACCTGCTGATCAAGCCGTTTTGGATTCTTGGTATTGACAGGTATGTGCAGATTGCTGTAGGAACAGAGGTCTATGGGTACTACATCACGCTTTTTAATTTTTCCTTCCTTTTCAATATCCTTCTCGATTTTGGTATTACCAACTTCAACAATAAGAATATTGCCCAGAATAACCACCTGCTTAGTAAGCATTTTGCGAGCATCGTTCTTCTTCGGTTGATGCTGGCCGGTGCATTCTGCATTATCACCCTCATCAGCGGTTTTTTCATTCATTACACATGGGATATGATGAAAATGCTGTTGATGCTGATGTTCAACCAGATCCTGATTTCATTTATCCTGTACTTAAGGAGCAACCTGGCCGGACTACATTTATTCAAGACAGACAGCATAATTTCAGTACTCGATCGGACCATTATGATTGCCATATGTGGCTTCCTTCTCTACGGTCATATGCATGATCACAGCTTCAGGATCAACTGGTTTATTTATGCCCAAACCATAGCCTACCTCATTACTTGTATTGTGGTATTCGTCATTGTTATTGATAAAGCCAAGATAAGGAAGCTAGCCTGGCGCTGGCCGTTTTTCCTCATGATCCTGAAGAAGAGTTACCCATATGCTATCCTTGTTCTGCTCATGACGTTTTACAACCGGATAGATTTTGTGATGCTCGAACGCATGCTGGTCAACGGAGCCGAACAAGCCGGTGTTTATGCGTCTGCATACAGGCTTTTGGATGCCACCAACATGATCGCATTCTTATTTGCCGGATTGCTGCTGCCTATTTTTTCCCGGATGATCAAATTAAAGCAATCTGTTGAACCAATGGTTCAGCTTGCCTTTTCATTATTGGTGGTGCCGGCCATTGTAATTGCTACTTGTTCCTATTTTTTCAGAATGGAAATAATGACGATGCTTTACACCGGTACCGACCATATCGAGGAGTCGGCACATGTTTTCGGAGTGCTGATGTGCTGCTTTGTTCCAATTGCAACTACATATATATTCGGAACACTTCTTACTGCCAATGGAAGTTTAAAACAACTGAATATCATGGCCAGCACAGGAATGATCATCAATATCCTACTGAACTTATTCCTGATTCCACGCATGCAGGTTTATGGTTCTGCGATCTCAAGCTTATCGACCCAATTTTTAACTGCCTTCGCACAAGTTCTGATGGTTCAATACCTTTTTCGGTTTAAGATAAATTACAGACTTCTGGGATCATTGCTTCTATTCGTGATTTGCGCAATAACGATTAATTACTTTGGTTCAGGCTTGCAAATAGGGTGGGTTGCCCGGTTTTTTATATGCTCAAGCTTATGTTTTGCACTTGCATTTTTACTACGGTTGATTTCCATTAGAAATCTCATACACATCGTTAAATACGGTGAATAGAGTGCCGGAAAATTTCAGCCATTGATCATTGAAAGGACTTTTTAAATTTCTTCTGTATTTTCAATTAATTTATAAGGTTTTTAAGCTTGAAAAACTAAATCCCTGCCGAAATAGCATCCCATTCATTTTTTTTGATGATTCATTGAATGATGTATCTTTGACACCCTTTTAGACTAAATTATTCCAATTTTGATGTTTCAGAAAGCACGGGAAACGGCTTATTTAGAATCCACTAGCATTTTGGTGACACTTGTCAAGTGGCGAAAGCCGCTTCTGATCATTGTGCTTCTCGCTACCCTGGCATCAAGTATTTTCTCCAGTTCATATTTTATCAAGCCGAAATATAAGTCCACAGTTATTTTCTTTCCGACTGCATCTACCTCCATCAGCAGGGCTATTCTTGATGAGAACGTTTCCGACAAACAGGACCTGCTTGCATTCGGTGAGGAAGAACAGGCTGAGCAGATGCTTCAAATCCTTAACTCAGATGAAATCAGGACCATTATCATTGAGAAATATGACCTGATGAAGCATTATGGCATTGATAAGAATTCAGAATTCCCGCGGACACAACTAATTGGAGAATTTGAGGACAATATCAGCTTCCGACAAACTGAATATTTGTCAATTCGTATTGATGTTCTGGATACTGATCCTAAAATGGCCGCAAACATTGCAAATGATATTGCCTCATTGGTGGATAGCATGAAGACAAAGATCCAAAAGTCGCGGGCTTTCGATGCCTTAAAAATCATTGAGCAAGAATATGACCTTAAACTTGCGCGCATCAACTTGATGGAGGACTCATTAAAAGGGCTTAGAGAAAAAGGAATAATGGATTATGCTAATCAGTCAATTATCTGGACTGAAGAATATGCAAAATCGTTTAGCATGTTTAATAATGAGACAGCTTCATTGAAGGTACTTGAAAAATACCGTGGTGATAATGACTCTACTATTATTAATACGAAGGCACGAATCATGGGAGCTGAATCACGCATGAAAATGCTCCAGCCCAAGCTTGATGCACTTGCAAAATTCGGCGGTGCCAATATGTCTTTGAGCGGTCAATTGATTCTTGAACGAACCAACCTGAATACGCTGAAGCAACAATTTGATAAACTAAGAGTTGACGTTCAACAGAATCTCCCTCATAAATTTATCGTGAATAATGCTGAGGTGGCGGAAAAGAAGAGTTATCCGATCCGGTGGTTGATTGTTGTGATATCAGCGTGCTGCTCTTTTATTATCGCATTGATTACAATTCTGATAATCGAACGTTCCAAAGAAATATCATTCCGTATATAATTTATTATTTAAAGGAATACCTAAAAGTATGAATTCTTATTTACAGTCGGCAGACATTTTCAAAATAATCAATCAATCACGCAAACCACTTATTATCGTAGGGGTTATTGCCGCTATTGCCTCAGCAATTTTTTCCGGACCTGATTTTATAAAGCCAAGGTACAAATCAGAATCAGTTATGTATCCTTCCAACCTGACTAAATACAGTGACGAAAGTCCAACAGAACAGATGATCCAGCTTCTTCAGTCTTCAGATATAAGAGATTCTGTGATCAACGCTTTCAGTTTATACCAGCACTACGAAATTGATTCTGTAAAAAACAAAACGCACCGTACAGAAATATTCAAAATGTATGATCAGAATGTTAGTATCAGTAAGACAGAATATGAATCTGTAAATATCGTTGTGTATGATACAGATCCTATATATGCTGCCGGTATCATTGACTCAATGGTGAGTTACCTGAACAAAAAAGCAAGGTTTATGCAGCGCGAAAAAAGTTACGAAGTTCTTGCCATGTCTAGACAAAGACTTAGCCTTAAGAAAATGGAAATGGATTCTATCGAGGCACTCATCCAGACTTACCGTGACAAATACGGACTCCTTGAATACAAAACGCAGGCGAAGGAATATGCCAGGGCTTATTTAAAGGCAATTCAAAGCGGTTCTCCGCGTGCGCTCGCTGAATCAAAACAGATGTTGACTTCACTTGGCGAAAAAGGGGGCGAATTCAGTGCATTGAGTGAGCATTTATGGCGCGTCAGAGGCGCTTTCAATGACCTCAAACAGGAATATGAAACATATCTGAATGATGTATCGAAAGTGCTCACCTATGCGAATATCGTAACCTATCCGGTACCTGCTGATAAAAAGTCTTATCCGATTCGATGGCTAATTGTTGTGATATCCGTTTCCAGTTCTCTCTTTATGGCTTTCCTTGTGCTTCTTTTTCTGGATTCAAAAAAGATGAAAGCACCTATTCATTAAATTAAATGGCGGTGACCGGTTCATTTCGGCTTAAGTGGTTTTACGCTATTCTGATTTCATTTATCGCGATCGGATGTTTATTTCTTGCAAAAGAAATATTCTGGATTGCTTTGATACCGGTTGTTCTCGGAGTTGTGTTCCTGGCTATGTTTGCAATGGATGTATTGCTGATGCTTATTGTATTCTGCACACCACTGGCCATTAACCTTGAAGGAAAAAATTTCGGACTTGCATTAAGCCTTCCAACAGAACCACTCATGGCAGGTGTAATGCTCCTGTTCATTATCAAGATTGTTTTTGAAGGAGGATTTGACAGACGTGTATTATACCACCCGGTATCCATCATGATCATGATTTATCTTGCCTGGATGCTTCTTACCTGCTTCACGAGCACGATGATAGTTGTGTCTTTAAAACATTTTATTGCCAAGCTTTGGTTTATTTGTCCGTTTTATTTTCTTGGAACACAACTTTTCAGGGATTTTAAAAACATCAGGAAATTCATCTGGATGTACATCATCCCGCTGCTTATCGTTATTGCTTATACGATATACGGCCACCAGCAGCACGGCTGGACGCAAAAGGCAGCCCACATGGTTATGTGGCCTTTTTACAATGACCACACTGCCTATGCAGCCGCAATAGCCATGTTTCTGCCCATTACAATAGGGTTTATTTTTGATAAAGATGCTGATTCAAGAACCCGGTTAATCTCCGGTGCTGTCTCAATGATATTTATTATTGCAATGGTATTGTCTTATACGCGTGCAGCATGGATAAGCCTGGCCATTGCACTCACTGTTTTCTTTATATTTTATTTCAGGATAAGATTCATAGTGGTGTTCATTGCAATGTCTACATTGCTGATATTGTTTTTTACTTTCCAGACACAGATTATGATCAAACTTGAGCGAAACCGCACCCAATCGGCGACCGATTTTAATAAGCATTTGCAATCTATATCAAACATTTCTACTGATGCTTCCAACCTTGAACGTATCAACAGGTGGCATAGCGCGATGAGAATGTTTGAAGAGAAGCCCATTTTCGGATGGGGCCCCGGAACATACCAGTTCAAATACGCGCCCTATCAGCAGAGCAAGGAAAAAACCATCATCAGTACGAATGCAGGTGATGCAGGAACGGCCCACAGCGAATACATCGGCCCGCTAGCGGAATCAGGAGTGCTGGGATTGGTCACTTTTGCACTGGTTTTGGTTGCTGTGATTTATCTGGCGATAATGTTATATAGTTATTCTCTTGACAGGGAAATAAAGATGTTCTCACTTAGTGTTTTCCTCGGCCTTGTCACCTACCTGGTTCACGGAGCGCTGAACAACTTCCTGGATACAGACAAAGCTAGTGTTCCTTTTTGGGGATTTATTGGAATCCTTGTCGCACTGGATGTTTATCACGCTAAGGAACGAAAACACAAAAGCGTGAAATTGCTTGAGAAGTAATTGCTTGATAGTTAACTTTGCATCCTGATGATTTCAATTGAAAGCCCGCTAAAATCTATTGCTGAAAAAGTTTTTTCAGGAAAAAGAATTTCTTTCGATGAAGGAGTGGCGCTTTTTGAAAAAGGTGAATTGGGTTTCCTTGGTACTCTTGCAAATTTTGTGAGGGAAAAGAAAAACGGGAATAAGACTTTTTACAATCGCAATTTTCATATCGAACCCACCAACGTATGTGTTTTCACATGTAATTTCTGTTCATACTCCCGGCTCTATAAACACCGTGAAGACGGATGGGAAATGACAGAAGAGCAGATGATGGCCATTGTAAAAAAGTACGATGACAAACCGGTTACGGAAGTGCATATTGTAGGTGGAGTGCATCCGAAAATGGATTTGTATTTTTTTGGCGGCCTACTCAAAAAAATAAAGGCCCACAGACCGGATCTTCACATCAAGGCTTTTACTGCAGTTGAGTTGGATTACATGTTCCGCAAGGCAAAATTAAATGAACGAGAAGGTTTGATTTACCTGAAGGAAAATGGACTTGATTCATTGCCGGGCGGCGGCGCGGAAATCTTTGACGAAGAGACCAGAAACAAAATTTCAGCAGATAAATGCGATGGTAACCGGTGGCTTCTTATTCATGAGACTGCCCACAGCCTCGGGATCCACAGTAACGCGACAATGTTGTATGGGCATATAGAAGATTATACACACCGTATTGACCACCTTGAACGGCTGAGGAACTTGCAGGACAGGACCTCCGGCTTCAATACTTTTATTCCGCTTAAGTTCAGAAACAAGGATAATGATATGAGTAATGTCAGTGAGTCGTCTGTGGTGGAAGACCTTCGTAATTATGCGATTTCTCGCATTTATCTCGACAATTTCAATCATGTTAAGGCTTATTGGCCAATGATTGGCAAAGGAACTGCCGGGCTTTCACAGTCATTTGGTGTTGACGATCTTGACGGAACAATTGATGATACCACAAAAATTTACAGCATGGCAGGCGCAGAGGATCAGAATCCCTCACTGTCCACAGAAGAACTCAGGGTATTGATCAGTCAAAGCGGGCGCATTCCTGTTGAACGGGATACTTTATATAACGTCATCAATGATTTTGTTTTGCCGGTTTCTTAACAAACATTAACCGCATATTTATTTTTCCTGCGTTTTCTGATACTGCAGTTATTGTATTTTTGTCAGGAGCAAGCAACTATAAAGGTTGCTTTTTCGTTATCCTTAATATTTGCAATTTCATAAAATCAAAATGAATAAATTAAAATCACTTAAAAAAAAAAAAAAAAAGTACGTCATTATTTTTTCTATCGTGGCAGTTTCACTGGTCTCCTTCAGTTTTGTTGAAGACTATTATTTCGAAGTATCAAAGAACCTTGACATTTTCACAACTGCTTACAGGAACGTTAACATATATTATGTTGACAGCATTCAGCCTGGTGAATTAATGGAGAAGGGAATCAACTCAATGCTGAAAACGCTCGATCCGTATACGGTTTATATTCCTGAATCAGATATCGAAGATTACAAGATGACGCATATCAGCGCCGAATATGGAGGCATTGGTGCACTCGTTCATGAGCGGAATAATGAAATTGAAGTGAGCGAAGTTTATGAAGGATTCCCGGCACAAAAAGGTGATATACGTCCCGGAGATAAGATCATGTCAGTAAACGGAATTTCTGTAGCCAACAAGGAAGTAGGCGATGTTACTGAATTTCTGAAAGGTGCAAAAGGTTCAAAGGTATCGCTCACCGTGAAGAGAGAAGGGGAGGAGAAGCCGATCGAAAAAAACCTTTACCGTGATGAAATAAAATTCAAGAACGTTCCATTCTCCGGAATGGTTAGTCCGAATACAGGCTATATAAGGCTGAATCAGTTTCTTGAAGATGCAGGTGAAGAAGTTGGCAGTGCATTTTCCGCGCTGAAGGAAAATCCTGCAATGAAATACCTGGTTCTTGATCTTCGCGGAAATGGAGGAGGTTTATTAAAAGAAGCGGTGGAGATCGTTAATCTGTTCGTAGATAAAGGCGAGAAAATTGTTTCTCAGAAGGGCAAAGTAAGGGAGATGAATATGGAATACATTGCCGCAAAACAACCATTGGATGTTCAAATCCCTATCGCAGTGCTTGTTGACAAAGGGTCAGCTTCTGCCGCCGAGATCGTTACAGGAGCGCTCCAGGAACTTGACCGTGGTGTAGTAGTTGGCCAACGGACTTTTGGAAAAGGGCTTGTTCAGCAAACCTATCCGATGAGCTACAATACTTTGCTGAAGGTGACAATAGCTAAATATTATACGCCCAGCGGCCGGTGTATTCAGGCGCTTGACTATGCACACCGCACCAATACAGGTATTGCAGGCCATCACGTAGATTCATTACTGAAAGAGTTTAAAACAAAAAACGGACGTAGTGTATACGATGGCAGCGGCGTTTATCCTGATGTTTACCTGGAGCAGGAACAGTTCAGCAATATCAGCTCAGCGCTCGCAATGAACTACCTGATTTTTGATTTTGCCAATGCGTACTTTCGTAAGCACCCAGGCATCGATTCAGCAAGCAGTTTTCGTTTGAGTGATGCTGACTTTGCAGAATTCACAAAATGGTTAGTGGACAAAAAATATGATTACACCAATAGAAGTGAAAACAAACTTGATGACCTGAAGAAGGCAGCTGAAAAAGAAAAATATTTTTCTTCTCTCGAAAGTGAATTTAATAATTTAAAGAAGAAGATGGCAGAGGAGAAGAAAATGGATATAAAAAATAACAGTGAGGAGATCAGAGAAATTCTGGAGGCGGAAATTGTTTCACGCTATTATTTTGAATCCGGTGCACTTCAGTCTAATTTTAAATATGACAAGGAATTAAAGAAAGCGATTGAAGTTTTGAATGACAATAAAACCTACTCATCAATCCTGAACGGAGAAGGGGCATATAAGGTTATTGGAAAGCCGGGAACAACTGAACAGGCACTTACAGGAAGCGAAAGCGAGGATTGGGGAGAGAAGAATTGAGGTACGAATTGCGAATGCCTTACTAATTTACTAATTAAGGAGCAGCTTTCGGGCTGCTCTTTTCAATATGCGATTTAGCGTTGCTGTGCCGCGATTAATTCGGAGGAACTCCCCGGAGTATCGCTGCAAGGTGAATGGTATCTATTAGTTGAAGAACTTGTGACTATTTTTCGGTATTCGCAGATATAAAGTAATAAATAAAAACCAATCTGTATCCAGAAAGCAATTAAGACCGCGGGAATTATTTTTTATTTATCGTAAACTTATTGCTTGCATCAAGGTCAATTCTTCCTCACAGCTTTCTAAAATCTGTCAAGGTTGACGATTGTGGCAATTCATGCTGAACAAAAAAAGCGGAAAACTTTCGTTCCCCGCTTTCTTTTCAGTCAAATTATTTTTAATTTATTGCACCAGTGTCACATGTCCAAGTAGTTCATGCGGCTTGGAAGACTCTTCAGTAACAAGAACTTTGTAAATGTAAACATCGCTCTGGCAACGTCTTCCGTCATGCTCGTAGGTTCCGTCCCATGGTTTTTTCGGATCGTTTGTATGGTAAATTTCAATTCCCCAACGATCTAGGATCACCATGCTGAATGTCGCCCATCCAACACCGAATGGAATAAATCCATCATTCATTCCGTCTCCGTTCGGCGTAAATGTATTCGGAACATAAATCGCGAAATCATTTTTTACGCGCAAGGTTGAATATGCAGTGTCTATACAGCCGATCTGGTTTTCTGTGATCAACATGATGGTGTACTCGCCAGGTGAAGAATATGTATAAACAGGATTGGCGTCATTGCTTGTTCCAAGGCTGTCTCCGAAATCCCATTGCCATGTCCAGGTGTTCGTACTCTTGTCAGTAAAGTTAATTGTCGAATTCAGGACAGTTGTCTCATGTGTACTCATCAGGAAGTCAGCAGTTGGCAAAGCTTCTACGTGCACCAATTGGTTGATCGTAAGTGCACTTTGACAGCCTTCTGCTGAAACAATTGTGAGTGAAACATTGTAATCGCCCGGGTTTGTATATACGTGGGTTGGATTTGATTCACCGGAAGTTGTTCCATCACCAAGGTTCCACGAATAAGATGAGCCTGTTGTTACAGTTGACAAATCCAGGAAGTCAACACTAACAGGAGTGCAACCGGTTATTTCATGAGGCATGAAACTAACGATCGGCAATGGATTTACATTCACATTGACGGTTGTTTGAACGGCAGGGCTACATCCGTCGTTGATCACAACGGTATAGGAAGTATTCACTGATGGAGAAACAGTAGCGCCTGAAGAAGTGATTGCTCCATTGTTCCATGAGTAGGTATATGGCCCGCCATTGCCTCCTGTTGCAACCGATGAAATGTTTGCAGGATTGCCTTCGCAAATCTGATCAGTAGCAGTAGCGGAGACAGCAAGTGGCGGATAAACATTCACAGCTATATCAACTGATGCCGGAGAGCAACCATTGGCATCGGTAACAGCAACACTATATACTGTGGAAACTGAAGGATTAACAGTCTGTGATGGATCAGTATTTCCATTGCTCCAGGTGTAAGAGTATGGTGCAGTACCTCCTGATACAGAAGTTGAAATTGTAGCTTGTTGTCCGATACAAAGAGTAGGAGTGCCGGTAACACTGATCGTTACAGCATCGGGTTGCATAACAGTAACTGCCATTACACTGATACATCCGCTGGCATCGGTAACATTGACTGCATAACTTCCTGCTGTAAGATTAGTGATTGTTGCAGTTGTTTGTCCGCCCGGTACCCAACTGTAGGTAAATGGCGCTGTTCCGCCTGAAACGACAACCGTTGCTGTGCCTTCATCACTTCCGTTGCAGGCAGCAGGTGTTGCATTGATGCTGAGCGAAACGTTTGAAGGAGATGTAACCTGTACGGAATTACTTTCGGTACATCCGCCGTTGTCTGTAACCACAACTGAATAATTTCCGGCATATAAACCTGTTATGGTACTTGCTGTTCCACCGCCCGGCGCCCACAGATAACTGTATGGACCAGTGCCACCTGTAACAGCAACTGTTGCTGTCCCGTTTGGTACTCCGCCACATGCAGCCTGGGTACTGTTCATTGTCATTCCCATAGGTGTAGGTTCATTAATTGTTACCGGTAAGGTCGTAATGCAGCCATTGGCATCGGTAACGGTTACAGTGTAGGGTCCTGCCGCAAGTCCGGTGCCTGTTGCTGAACTGCCGCCGGCAGGTGACCATGTATAAGTGAACGGTGATGTTCCTCCGGTCATTAAGACTGTTGCTGTTCCATCGTTTCCGCCATTGCAATGAACATTGCTTTGTGATTGTAAGGAAGCGGATCCACCTCCTGTATTATTGACATTAATATTTGAAGTTGCCGAGCAGCCATTTGCATCCGTAACAATTACAGAATAACTTCCTGCTGCTAAGTTCGCTTCAGTGGTAGAATTCCCACCAGACGACCAAGTGTAAGTAAATGCACCGGTTCCTCCGGATGCGAATACACTTGCAGATCCATTGCTGCTGCCGCATGTTGCAGAAATTGCCGAAGTGGTTGCAGTAAGAGGTGAAGGTTCAGTTACAATGACACTTTGACTGCTAATACATCCGTTTGCATCTGTAACCAGGACAGTATAATTTCCTGCAGGGAGATTTGATGCATTTGTTCCAGTTCCTCCGGATGGAGACCAGGCATAAGTGAAAGGTCCTGTACCTGCGCTTACATTTACAACAGCACTACCGTTATTTCCGCCGTTACATGAAACATTGTTTGCTACGCTGGCAGTTGCTGTTGGCCCTCCAACATTGCTAACAGCTATTGGTACAATGAGTGAACAACCGTTGATATCGGTAATGGTGACTGAATAATTGCCTGCTGTAAGGTTGGATGCAGTGGCTGAAATACCGCCACCATTTGTCCAAACGTAGGACAGGTTTCCTGTCCCACCGGCTGCAGTCACAGTTGCTGATCCATTTGCTGTACCACAAGTGGCAGGCACTGATGTTGCGGACCCGGTAATTGCCGCGGGCTCATTGATGAATACAGTTGCATTGCTGATACATCCGTTAGCATCCGTGACAGTAACAGAATAATTTCCTGTTGGAAGATTTGTTGCGGTTGAAGCGGTTCCTCCTGAAGGACTCCAGCTGTACTGGTAAGGGGTTGCCCCTCCGGTTGCATTTACCGTAGCAGAGCCGTTGCTTCCTCCATTGCAACTAACGTTTGTTGAAGACTGAATTGCTGCAGTTGCACCTCCATTATTTACAACGGCAACAGAAGCATTTGTAATACATCCGTTACCATCTGTAACCGTCACTGTAAATCCGCCGGCAGCCACATTTGTGATCATTGCAGTTGTTGCTCCGCCCGGGGTCCAGGAATAAGTGAATACTCCTGTACCACCTGTTGCATTAACACTGGCTGAACCGTTTGCTGCTCCGCAGTTTGAAGGAGTAGTGGCAGTTGTAAGGTTGATTGCCGATGGTTCTATTATGCTAACGGGCTGGCTGGTGATACAACCGTTTGCATCAGTAACAGTAACTGTATAGTTTCCTGCAGCAAGATTATTTGCCGTTGTTGAAGTTCCGCCTGATGGTGTCCACTGATAGGTAAATGGACCTGTTCCTGAAGAAACGTTTACAGAAGCACTGCCGTTATTTCCGCCATTACAGGAAACATTATTTCCTACAGATGCTACTGCTGTTGGTCCGCCAATATTACTTACCGCAGCTGATGCGGAAAGTGTACAACCGTTTGCGTCAGTAATGGTAACAGTATAGTTTCCTGCAGAAAGATTTGGTGCAGTTGCAGAAGTTCCTCCACCGTTACTCCACAAGTAAGTGAGTGTACCGGTACCTCCATTTGCTGTTACACTGGCGCTTCCATTTGCACTTCCGCATGATGCAGGAGTAGAGGATGTAGAAGCAATGATGGCGGCAGGTTGACTGATAACAACAGAAGCGTTACTCACGCATCCGCCACCATCTGTTACCGTGACAGAATAATTTCCGGATGCAAGATTATTTGCAGTTGCACCGGTTCCTCCGTTTGGCGACCAGCTGTAACTGTATGGTGCTGTACCACCTGTTGTGAGGACAGTTGCTGAACCATTGGCTCCTCCGTTGCAACTTACGTTTACAGAAGATTGCATTACAGAAGTAGCACCTGCAACATTGGTAACATTCACGTTTGCATTGGATATACAACCGTTTGCATCGGTGACAGTAACTGTATAGGCCCCTGCCAATATATTGTTTGCACTGATTCCCGTTCCGCCGCCCGGTGTCCATACATAAGTGAATGCTCCATTTCCACCTGATGCGTTTACAGAAGCAGATCCGTTTGCATTACCACAGCTTGAAGGAGTTGCTGAAGTAGATAACGATATTGCAGGCGGTTGGGTAATGGTGACTGCTGAAGTGCTGATACATCCGTTTGCGTCTGTAACCGTTACCGAATAATTTCCTGCTGAAAGATTTGAAGCTGAAGTCGCAGTTCCTCCTGATGGAGTCCATTGGTATGTGAATGGTCCTGTTCCTGAAGTAACATTTACCGAAGCGGATCCATTGTTGCCACCATTACATGAAACATTTGCACCAACAGATGCTGCTACTGTTGGTCCGCCAATGTTGCTGACTGATGCACTTGCTGTTGTTGAACATCCATTTGCATCGTGAATGGTTACGGTATATGATCCTGCAGGAAGGTTATTTGCAGTGGTGCCCGTTCCACCGGCAGGTGACCATGAATAGATTAATGCACCGGTTCCTCCATTGGCATTTACTGTTGCACTGCCATTTGAACTTCCGCAGGATGCAGGAACAGTTGATGTGATAGCAGTAAGTGCCGCAGGTTCTGTGATGACTACTGAAGCTGAGCTTATACATCCATTGGCATCAGTAACCGTTACTGAATAATTTCCTGCAGATAAACCTGTAGCAGAAGCGCTGCTTCCACCGGCAGGTGACCATGAGTAGGTATAAGGGGTTGCTCCACCGCTTACAGAAACTGTAGCAGCTCCGTTATTTCCTCCGTTACAATTTACGTTGGTTGAAGATTGTAAGGTTGTGGTTGCTCCGCCATTATTGGCTACAACTACTGAAGCATTGCTAGCACAACCATTGGCATCAGTAACTGTGACAGTATAGTTACCTGCAATGAGGTTGCTAGCTGTAGTTGAAGTTCCTCCAGCCGGCGACCATGAATAAGAGAATGCACCTGAGCCCCCTGATGCTGTTACTGATGCAGATCCGTTTGCAGATCCGCATGAAGTAGCAACTGATGAAGTGGAAAGATTGATAGCCGGAGGTTCGGTTATGATGACACTTTGTGTAGACGCACAACCATTCGCATCCGAGACATTTATAGTGTAAGTACCTGCTGTAAGATTTGTTGCATTTGTTCCTGTTCCGCCTGATGGTGACCATGAGTAAGTAAACGGTGCCGTTCCGGAAGTCACATTTACTGAGGCTGTTCCGTTGTTGCCACCGTTACAGGAAACATTTGATCCGACTGCTGCTGTAATTGACGGTCCGCCAATATTTGAAACCGCCGCTGTAGCAGAAGTTGTACAGCCATTCGCATCAGTAACAGTAACTGTGTAGGATCCAACGCCAAGATTCGATGCTGTTGATGATGTACCACCGGATGGACTCCAGATGTATGTGAGTACACCGGTACCACCGCTCGCATTAACTGTTGCGCTTCCGTTAGATGTTCCGCATGTTGCTGCAGTTGAACTTGCGTTCGCGGAAATTGCTGAAGGTTCAGTTATAGTTACACTTGCAGAACTGATGCATCCATTCGCATCGGTCACAGTAACTGAATAGTTGCCTGCAGACAATCCCGTTGCTGATGCTCCTGATCCGCCTGTAGGAGACCATACATAGGTGTAAGGTGTTGCACCGCCTGCAACGGAAACTGAAGCTGCACCGTTGTTTCCACCGTTGCAGTTAACGTTGGTTGAAGATTGTAAAGTTGTAGTTGCTCCTCCGTTGTTCGCAACAACAGCAGTGGTATTCACTGAACAGCCATTCGCATCTGTTACAGTCACAGTATAATTTCCTGCTAGAAGATTACTTGCAGTAGATGAATTTCCACCTGCCGGCGACCATGAATATGTGAATGCCCCGGTACCACCTGATGCTACAACTGATGCGGATCCGTTTGAAGAACCGCAGGATGTTGCAACTGTTGAAGTAGAAAGATTTATTGCTGCAGGTTCAGTGATGGTTACACTTTGTGTGGAAGCGCAGCCATTGGCGTCTGATACATTTACTGTATATGTTCCAACAGTAAGGTTAGATGCAGTTGTACCTGTACCTCCTGAAGGAGACCATGAATAGGTGAATGGACCTGTGCCACCATTTACAATTACTGATGCTGTTCCGTTGTTTCCTCCATTGCAAAGTATGTTGGATCCCACGGAAGCTGTTATCGCAGGACCACCAAGGTTGCTCACTGCGGCAGTAGCAGCGTTGGTACAGCCATTCGCATCTGTAATAGTGACAGTGTATGAACCAACTGATAGATTATTTGCAGTTGCAGAAGTTCCGCCACTTGGACTCCAGATATAGGTGAGCGTGCCGGTACCTCCACTTGCATTTACTATTGCTGATCCATTCGAGGCGCCGCATGTTGCAGAAGTTGAAGATGCCGATGCTGTTATAGCCTGAGGCTCTGTAATAGTCACATTCACTGCACTGATACAACCATTTGCATCTGTGACAGTAACTGTATAATTACCGGCAGTCAATCCATTGGCTGTGGCATTCGAACCGCCGCTTGGTGACCATGCGTATGAATAAGGTGTTGCACCTCCAACCACACTCACAGTTGCTGATCCATTGTTTCCACCATTGCAATTGACATCCGAAGATGATTGTAAAGTTGTTGTTGCTCCACCATTGTTGGAAACAGTTACTGTAGCGTTGGTGATACATCCGTTTCCATCAGTTACGGTTACTGTATATGCTCCGCCTCCAAGGCTGCTGGCAGTTGATCCGGTACCTCCTGAAGGAGACCAAGCATAAGTGTATGAACCGGTTCCTCCCGAAACAGAAACTGATGCTGAACCATTGGTAGCTCCGCAAGAGGTTGCGACTGAATTTGTAACAAGCGACATTGCTGTAGGTTCAGTGATATTTACAGTTTGTGTTGATGCACATCCATTCACATCAGTTACAGAAACAGTAAAAGTACCGGCAGCAAGGTTTGTTGCTGAGGTTCCCGTTCCTCCACTTGGAGACCATGCATAAGTGAATGGGCCTGTACCTCCGGTCACAATTACAGAAGCACTTCCTGTGCTGGCTCCATTGCAATTAACATTGGATCCAACTGAAGCATTGATCGATGGGCCACCGGCATTGGAAACTGCTGCAGTGGAAGTTGAGGTGCAACCGTTCGCATCAGTGATAGTAACTGTATATGAACCTGCAGCCAGATTCGCTGCAGTAGCTGCACTGCCTCCGCTTGGTGACCATGCATATGAATAAGGTCCTGCGCCCCCGCCAACTGTTGCTGTTGCTGAACCATTCGAGGCACCGCAGGTCGCTGCAATTGTGTTTGTTGTCAATGACATCGCAGCCGGCTCAGTAACTATTGCAGATGCGGTATTTGAACATCCGTTGGCATCAGTTATTGTCACAGTGTAATTTCCTGCGGTGAGATTGCTGGCAGTTGCAGCGTTACCGCCGCTAGGAGACCAGGAATATGTAAAACCACCGGCACCGCCACCTGCTGTTGCAGTTGCTGATCCCGTATTCGCACCATTGCAAAGTGCCGCTACAGGAGTTGCTGAAACTGTAATTGCTGCGGGCTGGGTGATCGTTGCTGCAGCTGTTGATGTACAACCGTTTCCGTCAGTAACTGTCACAAAATAATTTCCGGCAGCAAGGTTGGTTGCTGATGCACCTGTACCACCACCACCTGTCCATGAGTAAGTATATGGAATAGTTCCGCCTGCAACAATGACATTTGCGGTTCCATCATTGCTTCCATTGCATGTTAAATCAGTTGAAGACGCCTGCGATGCAAGAGCAGCTGGTTCTGTAATTGTAATATTGTCTGTTGAGATACAGCCATTGCTTCCGGTTACTGTGATCGTATAATTACCGGCTGCAAGATTGTTTGCTGTTACTGCATTTCCACCTGAAGGAGACCAAACATATGTAAAAGGTCCAACCCCGCCGACAACATTTACTGTTGCGCTTCCGTTGTTACCATTGTTACATTGTACGTCCTGCTGCACACTTGCGGTGATGGTTGCTCCGCCAGAGTTGGTCACATTGGCATTTGCAGTCGCAGTACAACCATTCGCATCGGTGATGGTAACTGTATATGAACCTGCAGTAAGATTATTTTCTGTTGAAGCATTACCGCCTGAAGACCATGAATAGCTATATGGTGCAGTTCCGTTGCTGGCTACTACAGTAGCAGTCCCATTTGAACCACCACATGACGCAGCGGTGGTATTTGTACTGGCTGTCATTGCAACCGGATCAGTAACATTTGCAGATGCTGTATTGGTACATCCGTTGGCATCAGTAACGGTTACTGTATATGAGCCTGATGAAAGATTTGTTGCTGTAGCAGCTGTTCCGCCTGATGGGAACCATGAATAAGTATAACCGGAGGTTCCGCCGTTAACGGCTACAGTTGCGGTGCCTGAACTTCCGCCATTACATAAAGCAGGAGTGGCGCTCGCATTCAGTGATATGGCAGCCGGCTGTGATACAGTTGCAACTGCAGTTGTTGTACATCCATTGGCATCTGTAACAGTCACCGTATAATTTCCGGCGGCAAGGTTATTTGCTGTTGCTCCGGTTCCACCACCGCCAGTCCATGAGTAAGAATACGGTGCAGTACCACCGGCAACCAGCGATGTTGCGCTACCGCTGTTGCCTCCGTTGCACAAAGCATCTGAAGGAGTTGCCTGTGCAGCAAGAGCACTTGGTTCGTTGATCGTAATGTTGTCTGATGAAATACAGCCATTCGCATCTGTTACGGTCACTGTATAATTTCCGGCAGGAATATTCGTAGAAGTGGCACCGGTGCCACCTGCAGGAGACCATGAATAGGTGTATGGCGCTGTTCCGCCGGCTGCGTTTACAGTTCCGCGACCGTTACTTCCTCCGTTACATGAAACATCCTGTTGAACACTGGCAGTAACTGCAGGGCCACCGGTATTTGAAACGTTTGCAACGTCTGTTGTTTGACAGCCGTTTGCGTCAGTGATTGTTACAGTGTATGCGCCTGCTGCTACTCCGCTGGCAGTTGCATTTGTTCCCCCTGAAGGAGACCAAGAATAAGTATATCCGCCTGCACCGCCATTTACAGTTACACTTGCTGTTCCGTTTGATGAACCGCAAACAGCTGGAGTGGAATTGGTGCTTGTTGTCATAGCTGCAGGTTCTGTTACATTGGCTGTCGCAGTTTGTATACAACCATTTGCATCAGTAATAGTCACAGTATATGAACCAGCGATAAGGTTATTTTCTGTGGAGCCTGTACCTCCGGATGGGAACCATGAATATGTATATCCCGCAGTTCCGCCATTAGCCACAACTGATGCTGAACCTGTCGATGCTCCGTTACATAGCGCAGCTATTGGATTTGCCACGGCTGTGAGTGCGGCAGGCTGGACAACTGTAGTGGTAGCTGAAGTTACACAACCGTTTCCATCAGTAATTGTGACTGTATAATTTCCTGCAGAGAGATTAGTAGCTGTTGCGCCTGTTCCACCGCCGCCTGACCAGGAGTAAGAATAAGGGGTAGTCCCGCCATTCACAGTTGATGATGCATTTCCGTCTGTTAATCCGTTACATGATGCAGGCGTTGAGCTTGCAGATGAAGTAAGTATTGCAGGTTGTGCAATGGTGACATTGTCAATTGAAATGCATCCGTTAGCATCTGTGGTAGTAACAGTGTAGTTTCCGGCTGAAAGATTGTTGGCCGTTGCTGCGGAGCCGCCTGCAGGAGACCAGGAATATGTAATTGGTGCTGTACCTCCCGAAACGTTAACCGTTCCGATTCCGGTATTTCCACCATTACATAAAACATCCTGCTGAACACTTGCAATGGCAACCTGTCCCGGTGTATTTGCAACACTGACATTGGCAACGGAGGTACAACCGTTAGCATCAGTTACTGTTACTATATATGCACCGGCAGATAAATTTCCGGCCGTTGCAGCGTTACCACCTGCAGGAGACCATGAATAGGTATATCCGCTTGTACCACCGTTGGCGACAACAGTAGCGGTTCCGTTTGTATTTCCACAAGTAGAATTTACTGAATTAGCTGAAGAAGTTAAGGCTGTCGGCTCAGCAACTATGGCGGATGTAGATGAAACACATCCATTGCCATCAGTTATTGTAACTGTATAATTTCCTGCTGGAAGGTTAGACGCTAAAGTTCCTGTGCCACCCGCAGGGAACCATGAATAACTGTATGGTGCGACGCCGCCATTGACAGCTACCGTTGCGGTTCCATCGTTTCCGCCATTACATGCAACGCTGGTATTTGACGTTGATGAAGTTACAGCCGTTGGTTCAGTTACAACAACCGATGCTGATGTAGTGCAACCGTTTAAGTCAACCACATTCACTGTATAGTTCCCGGCTGCAAGATTGTTTGCAGTAGCAGCATTTCCGCCTGAAGGTGTCCAGGAGTAAGTATATCCTGCTGTACCGCCATTCACCACAACGCTGGTTGTTCCGTTAGTTCCGCCATTGCAATCAACATTTGTTCCGCTTGCTGAGGATGTAAGTAATGCTGGTTCAGCAATTGTAACCGGAGTTGCAGTTGTACATCCGTTAGCATCGGTAATGTTAACAGTGTAGTTTCCTGCTGCAAGATTACTTGCCGATGCTGCTGTACCGCCTGATGGTGTCCAATTGTAAGTGTATGGTGTAGCGCCTCCGTTCACGACTACTGATGCGCTTCCTGTATTTCCTCCATTGCACAATACATCAACCAGCGTGTTTACACCTGAAGAAAGGACAACCGGTTCATTTATTGTTGCAGAAGCAGTCGTTGTGCAACCGTTTGCATCGGTTATTGTTGCAGTGTAAATTCCTGCAGGACGATTCGAAATAGACGATGTTGTTAAACCTCCCGGAGACCATGAATAAGTATAGCCTGATGTTCCTCCGTTTACTGTAACTGATGCAGTACCGTTATTTCCACCATTACATAAAACATCAGTAGCTGTCATTGACGCAGTCAGTTGTGCAGGTTCAGAAATTACATATGCAGCATTTACTGTACATCCATTTGCGTCCGTAACAACGACTGAATAGTTGCCTGCCGTTATGCCGGCATCAGTAGTTCCACCAACTCCACCCGGAGTCCAGGTGTAAGTGTATGCACCTGTGCCACCTGCAACCGTAATAGTAGCCCAACCTGTGTTGTCTCCATTGCACAATACATCTCCTGAGGTATTAACATTCGTCATCACGGTTGGTTCTGTTATAACAATGTTGTCGATTGAAATACAACCATTCGCATCCGTTACTGTAACAGAATAATTTCCGGCAGCAAGATTGTTTTCAACTGCACTTGATCCACCGCTTGTCCATGAGTAGGAGAGGGGTGCTGTTCCTCCTGCTGAATTTACAGAAGCGCTTCCATTGGTTCCGCCGTTACACAATACGTTTGCAGTTACACTGGCTGTAGCAACCGGTCCGGGAGCATCAGCAACAATGGCTGTAACAGTTTGTGTGCATCCGTTAGCATCAGTGATTGTAACATCATAGCTGCCTGCTGCAAGATTATTTTCAGTTGTTCCTGTTCCTCCGCTGGTCCATGAATAAGTATAAGGTGAAACACCGCCGCCTGCGACTACACTTGCGGTTCCGTTTGCAGTACTGCATGTAGATTGAGTGGAAGATGGAACAGCGGTCAACAATGTCGGTTCTGCAATTACAACGCTGGCTACAGAAGTACATCCGTTTCCGTCAGTAACTGTTACTGAATAATTTCCGGCAGACAGATTATTTTCTGTGGCGGCTGATCCTCCGCTTGTCCATGAATATAAATATGGGGTAGTTCCGCCTCCCGCAGTTACTGTGGCTGAACCTGCATTTCCTCCATTACAAAGAACATCAGTTGGAGTTGTTGAAGATGTAAGTAATGTTGGTTCTGTTATAATAACATTGGCTACAGAAGTACATCCGTTTCCATCAGTAACTGTTACAGAATAGTTACCTGCTGTTAGATTGTTTTCGGTTACTCCTGTTCCGCCGCTTGTCCATGAATATGTATAAGGATTTGTTCCGCCTCCTGCTGTAACAGTCGCAGAACCTGTATTGCCACCGTTACATAGTACTCCAACCGGTGTTGTAGAAGATGTAAGGGTAGAAGGCTGCGCGATGACAACATTTGCAACAGAAGTACATCCATTTCCATCAGTAACAGTAACGGAATAATTTCCCGCAGCGAGGTTATTTTCAGTTGCGCCTGTTCCGCCACTGGTCCACGCGTATGTATAAGGATTTGTTCCGCCGCCGGCAGTTACAGTTGCAGAACCTGTTGCTCCGCCATTGCACAAAGCATCTGTTGGAGTTGTAGAAGATGTGAGAAGTGTTGGTTCAGCAATTACAACATTTGCGACAGAAGTACATCCGTTTCCATCGGTAACTGTTACGGAGTAATTTCCTGCTGCCAGGTTATTTTCTGTTGCAGCGGTTCCGCCGCTAGTCCATGCGTAAGAATATGGGTTTGATCCGCCACCTGCGGTTACGATTGCAGATCCAGTAGCTCCACCGTTGCACAAGGCATCAGTTGGAGTTGTTGAAGATGTGAGGAGTGTTGGTTCAGCAATTACAACATTTGCAACAGAAGTACATCCGTTTCCATCAGTAACAGTAACGGAATAATTTCCTGCAGCGAGGTTATTTTCAGTTGCCCCTGTGCCACCACTGGTCCAGACATATGTGTAAGGATTTGTTCCGCCTCCGGCAGTTACTGTTGCCGTTCCTGTAGCTCCGCCGTTGCACAAGGCATCTGTTGGAGTTGTAGATGAAGTCAATAAGGTTGGTTCAGCAATTACAACATTGGCAACAGAAGTACATCCGTTTCCATCAGTAACTGTTACTGAATAGTTTCCTGCTGTAAGGTTGTTTTCAGTTACACCTGTTCCGCCGCTTGACCATGAATAAGAATAAGGATTTGTTCCTCCACCTGCTGTAACAGTTGCAGAACCTGTATTGCCACCGTTACATAGTACTGCAACCGGTGTTGTAGAAGATGTAAGGGTAGAAGGCTGCGCGATGACAACATTCGCAACAGAAGTACATCCGTTTCCATCAGTAACAGTAACGGAATAATTTCCCGCAGCGAGGTTGTTTTCAGTTGCACTTGTTCCGCCACTACTCCATGAATATGTATAAGGATTTGTTCCACCTCCTGCAGTTACTGTTGCAGATCCTGTAGCTCCGCCATTACACAAAGCATCTGTCGGAGTTGTTGAAGAGGTGAGAAGTGTTGGTTCAGCGATTGTAACATTTGCAACAGAAGTACATCCGTTTCCATCGGTAACTGTTACGGAATAATTTCCGGCTGCCAGGTTATTTTCAGTTGCACCGGTTCCGCCGCTTGTCCATGCATAAGAATATGGGTTTGTTCCACCACCTGCAGTTACGGTTGCAGATCCTGTAGCTCCACCGTTGCACAATGCATCTGTTGGAGTTGTAGATGAAGTCAGTAGCGTTGGTTCAGCAATTACAACATTTGCAACAGAAGTACATCCGTTTCCATCAGTTACAGTTACGGAATAATTTCCTGCTGCGAGGTTATTTTCTATAGCTCCTGTTCCTCCGCTGCTCCATGAGTAGGTATACGGAGTTGTTCCTCCAGCCGGACTTACTGTTGCAGAACCTGATGCTCCACCATTACACAATGCGTCCGTTGGAGAGGTTGATGCACTCAGTGCTGATGGTTGTGTGATAGTGACATTTGCAACAGAAGTACATCCGTTTCCATCAGTAACTGTCACGGAATAATTTCCAGCTGCCAGGTTATTTTCTGTTGCAGCTGTACCACCGCTTGACCAGGAATAAGTGTAAGGTGCTGTGCCACCTGCAGGGGTCACAGTTGCAGAACCAGTTGCTCCTCCATTACACAAAGCTGCCGATGGAGTAGTAGATGATGTTAAAGTTACCGGTTCAGCAATGGTTACATTTCCTACTGAAGAGCATCCATTGGCATCAGCAACAGTAACAGAATAATTTCCGGCTGCAAGATTATTTTCAGTAGCACCTGTTCCGCCACTTGTCCATGAATATGAATATGGACTTGTTCCTCCTCCTGGGGTAACTGTTGCTGATCCCGTAGTGCCACCATTACATAAAACATCAGTTGGTGCAACAGGCACCGCTATTGCTGCGGGTTCAGCGATGGTTGCATTTGCAGTTGTTACACAACCATTGGCGTCTGTTGTTGTAACGGTATAAGAGCCTGCCGGCAGATTGCTTGCTGTTGCTCCTGTTCCGCCGATCGGTGCCCAGTTATATGTAAGCGCCGGTGTTCCTCCATTGGCGAGTACCGACGCAGTTCCATCTGCAGATCCATTGCACAATGCATCAGTTGATGATGAGATTGCCGAGGCAAGAACTGCAGGTTCAACAACAACAAAACTGTCTGAAGCAGTACATCCGTTGGCATCAGTTACGGTGATGTAATATGTTCCGCCTGAAAGGTTACTGGCATTTGCCCCGCTTCCTCCTGATGGAGTCCAGCTGTATGAATATCCTGTTGTTCCGCCGGTAGTAGATACAGATGCAGACCCATTTGCATTTCCGTTGCAATCTACATTTGTTCCTGATGTTGAAGTTTGAAGAACCGTAGGCTCTGAAATCGTGACGGCAGCATTACTGATACAACCATTGGCATCTGTAACTGTTACTGAATAATTTCCTGCAGCAAGATTAGATTCCGTTGTTCCTGTTCCGCCACTTGGTGTCCATGAATATGAATATGCAGCAGTACCGCCTCCTGCTGATACAGTTGCAGAACCATTGTTTGCACCATTGCATGAAATATCTGATGATGCAGAAATAACAGATGTTAAAACTGCAGGTTGGGTTATTGTAGCATTTGCAGTAGACGTACAACCGTTTGCATCTGTTACTGTAACAGTGTAGTTGCCTGCTGCAAGACCGGAAGCCGTTGATCCGTTTCCTCCTGATGGAGTCCATGCATAGGTGTAAGGCGCTGTTCCTCCTCCGGCATTCACAGATGCTGAACCGGTACTTCCACCGTTACATAAAACATTTGTTACAGGAGGAATGGAAGAGGTAACAGGAGTTGGCTCATTGATGGTTGCAGTTGCAGTTTGTGTACAACCATTTGCATCTGTAACAGTTACTGTATAATTCCCTGCTCCAAGATTATTTGCTGTTGAACCTGTTGCCCCACCAGGCGTCCATGAATAAGTATATCCTGCAGTACCACCTCCTGCCAGCGCAGTTGCATTTCCTGTAGTTCCGCCATTGCATAATACATCAGTAGAATTACTTATGGAAGCAGTAACCACTGGGGGTTCTGTAATATTAATGTTTGTTGATGCTGAGCATCCGTTTGCATCAAGTACGGTAATAGTATATGTTCCTGCACCCAGACCTGTTGCGCTCGCTGCATTGCCTCCGCTTGGTGTCCAGGTATAGGTATAAGGTCCTGTACCCCCGGCGGCATTTGCATTGGCAGTACCATTTGTTCCGCCATTGCAGGTCACGTTGGTAGAAGCAGGGATTGTTGCAGTCGGACCTGCTGTGTTCGATACTGATACATTGGCAGTTGCCTGGCATCCATTTGCATCTGTTATAGTAACAACATACGCTCCCGCTAAAAGATTATTTGCACTTGAAGCACTTCCTCCGCTTGGAGACCAGGAATATGTATAACCACCAGCACCGCCGGAAGGATTGACTGTAGCGGTTCCTGTGCTTGCTCCACAATTCGTAGGGGTTGATGAAGATGTTGAGGTAATTGCAGTTGGCTGGTTAATATTTGCGTTCGCAGTTTTAGTGCATCCGTTTGCGTCAGTTACCGTAACTGTATATGCCCCCGCGGTAAGCCCTGTTTCATTTGAGCCGGTTCCACCAGAGGGCGACCATGAATAAGTATATCCTGCTGTTCCACCTCCTGCTGTTACTGATGCAGATCCTGTTGCAGCACCGTTACATAAAACATTGACAGGCGCAGTAGATGCTGTCAACACCGGTGGTTGCGCAATATTCACAGTTGCCGTTTGCGTACATCCGCGTGAATCAGTAACCGTAACTGTATAATTTCCTGCAGCAAGATTGTTAGCTGCAGAGCCTGTTCCTCCGCTTGGTGACCAGGAATATGCGTAAGCCGGCGTACCGCCTCCTGCTGTTACGGAAGCAGAACCGGTATTTCCTGCATTGCACAATACATTAGTGGAAGCATTGATATTTGCTGTTACTGCTGGTGGCTGTGTGATGTTTACATTGGAGTTAATGCTACATCCATTTGCATCAGTTACCGTAACGGTATAGCTGCCTGCTGTTAATCCTGTTCCTGTTGCAGTTGCACCACCACTTGGTGACCATGCATAAGTGTAAGGTCCGACGCCACCACCGGCTGTTACAGTAGCTGAACCGTTGTTCCCTCCGTTGCAATTCACATTTGTCGGTGCACCCATGCTTGCTGTTAATGCCGGAGGCTGGGTCACTGTATAAGACGCAGTTTTGGTACAACCATTTGCATCGGTAACAGTTACTGTATAAGTTCCGGCGGTGAGATTGGATGCAGTGGCTCCGGTGCCGCCACTTGGAGACCACGAATAGGTAAATGGAGCAGTACCACCACCTGCATTTACTGTTGCGCTTCCGTTATTTCCTCCGTTGCAATTTACGTTTGTGCCAATGGCCGCAGCAGTAAGTAATGTTGGTTGGGTAATAGTGAATTGTTGTGTGGTCACGCATCCTGCATTATCATGAATGGTAACTGTATACGTTCCTGCTCCAAGGTTGCTTGCCGTAGCACCCGTGCCACCGCTGGGCGACCAGGAGTAAGTATAAGGCCCGCTACCACCAGCAATATTTACATTAGCAGAACCTGTTGCGCCACCGTTACATAAAATATTTGTTTGGGATGGTGTAACAGTCATTGAATTCGGAGCAGTAACTGTAAACGTTTGCTGCGATGCACAGTTTGCATTGTCAACAATGATTACAGTATAAGTTCCTGCAGGCAAGTTGTTGATAGTATTAGATGTATTGATTGAGCCGGATTGTTGAATTGTTAAGCCGGCTGCATTTTTCCAGACATAAGTCCATGGCGCATTGCTGGTGCCTGTCGCAGTTGCAGAAGCAGTTCCGGTAGCACAATTGATATTGGTTACATTCACTGTCGGAGGTGTGCAACATGCAAGCGTTGCAAAGAAACGAGTGATTGGATCCAGGTTGCATGCGAAAGAACCCCAGGATCCTGATTCGCCATCCCCATAGGTATCAATTGTAACCGCGCAACTTGTTCCATTCACACATTGATTTGGTGGCACTGTTGTGATGCTCCAGCAAAATGTCCAATCACATGTATTGAGTGCATTGTTATCTCCGAAATTATCTCCCGGATTTCCATCGGGATATCCTCCATTGGCATCACCCAAAGGAGAATCGTAGAACCAACCGGGACCCACGGTAAGACCTGTAGCAGAACTTGTAATTAGGGCATTGTAATAATTCCATGCACCGGCACCTGAACAGTTGGCCGGGTTAACGGTTACAAGCGTTGCCGGATTCCAGCCGGGACCAAAGTTAGGGCATACGGCCTGAAGCCAGTTTACTGAAGTCTGGTTATAATCAGATACAGTATAACAGAAGTTAACCGTTTGACCGGGCTGATATGTTCCATTAAATGGGGGTGGATTCACTGTCAATGAAGATTGAATTACACATCCCTGACAATCATAATTATTTTGTAGTTGAAGTGTGAATGTACATCTGTCAGTAACGCTTCCGCCACTTACCTGCATAAAATAAGTTCCGCTAGCAAGTCCGCCAAAAGTTGTTGTAAGATTTCCTGCTGCTCCAATTGCGCAGCCCATTGGAATCATATTCCCGCATGTAGTTCCCTGATAGATGGCGCATTGTGGCGTTTGCAAACCTGAGATCTGAACATTTAATGTTGGTGCTGTAATCGTAAACTGATACCACACATCAGCCGCGGGGCTTGCCATATTTCCTGCAGGCTGGCATCCGATAATTGAAACATATGGTACTTCTGCAGTAGCACAAAGGTTTGTTGTATTGAAAGTTGCCCACGCCGCAACACCACTTGGGCATGGAGCAGGAACAGGAAGGGTTCCTAAATTTTGTGCACCGGAACAAGCATCATTTGCGGGTGGAGCTCCTGCACAATTAGTTGCGCAAGGTCCGCCACCGGCATTGCATGGAGCACATGAAATTGTTGCTGCCCAACCTGGCCCATTGATTATAAAATCAGAAGTGAAAACAAAAGTTAAACAACCGTTCGTACTCGTAATTGTTCCCGGACTGTTAGTTCCGGTATAAGTGCCTATCAATGGTGAAGCTGTTGACGGGCCATTGTAGATCGAAAGAAAATCAAAGTTTGCTTCGATGTTAAACGTGGTAAACACCACACGTGCGCATTGCCCTCCTGCATTGGGACAAATGGTGTAGGTGAAATTCTCGTTGACGGCATAATTTCCGCCGTTACCGCCACTGTCGTAAAACGTACCTCCGCATGCATTAATGGTCCCGTTGCCCATGTTATAGGCTTGTGCATTACCAAGGGCACTCAGTACACAAACTAAAATTGCTACGACCTCACATCGTAGAAATGAAAGAATGAAATTCCTTTTTG
>JAPLDB010000172.1:0-16570 GCA_026391975.1 Bacteroidota bacterium
TCAACACTGAGATGGTTGTAGTTTTTAGACATAGACAATCCAAAGATTACGCTTCTCAGCGAAACTTTCGCCCTGGACCCTTTAAAAGGTCCAAGGGTGAAAGTTTATATCTTTAAATTGCACTTATCACTTGAACACAGCATTTGAAAATGTGATGAAAGGTGTCATTGGATATTGGTCATTGGGAACAGCCGTCATTAAGTCATTGGTCATTGGAGGGATTACTCAATGTAGAGGACAAGACCTTTTAAATATTCTCCTTCGCGGTGGTAGATGCTGATGGGGTGATCGGGTGGCTGAGAGAGCTGGTGAAGGATGCGCACGTTTCTTCTTGCCTGAACTGCAGCAGTGAAAACAATTTTTCTGAAAAGTTCTTTGTCGATGACCTGAGAGCATGAAAATGTAAAAAGAATTCCGCCCGGGGCGATACGACGGATGGCTTCAGTATTCAGATTCCGGTAACCAACGGTAGCCTGCTTAAGGGCGCTGAGGTGTTTTGCAAATGCCGGCGGGTCGAGGATGATGACATCGTACACTTCATCAGACTTCTTCATGAAATCGAAAACATCTTCAGCAAAGAATTGATGAGGAGCATCATTGAAATTCATGGAAACGTTTTGCTCAGCCCATGCAGCGGCTTTTTTGGAAGAGTCAACGCTGTGCACCAGTGCTGCATTGTTTTTCAGTGCATACAGGCTGAATCCACCGGAGTAGGCAAAGGTATTGAGGACTTTTTTGCCAGATGAGTATGTTCCAAGCAGTTGTCTGTTTTCCCGCTGGTCGAGGAAGAAACCGGTTTTTTGTCCTTCAGAAAAATTTACATGAAACCTGATTCCATTTTCGAGCACGTCTTCTTCTGTTTTATCTCCCCAGAGTAATTCATTACTGATTTCAAGTTGCTGCTGACGACTCATTGTATCACCGCTCTTATCATAAATGGCAGAAAGTCTATCTCCGTATAATTCCTTCAATGCCTTTACCAAATGGTTCTTGATCGCATGCATTCCAACAGTGTGTGTCTGAATAACGGCAACACTGTTATAGATGTCAATGATCAACCCCGGCATTCCGTCGCCTTCTGCATGGATGAGCCGGTAGCAATTGGTTTCAGGATTATCAACTAAGTTTAATTTTTTCCTGAATTCATAAGCGCTTTGGAGTTTTGATTTCCAGAAAGAATAATCAGGATTGATTTGTTCAAATGAAAAAATGCGGACAGTAATACTTCCTGAATGGTAATGTCCTGTCGCAAGGTAAACCCCATTGGAGGAAAATACTTCTACAATATCGCCCTCCTTCGGACTGCCCTCTTTTTTTTTTATGGCGCCCGAAAACAGCCATGGATGCTTGTTCTGGGTTGAGCGTTCCTTTCCGGGAAGAAGAATTATTTTAGAGAAAGTGGTAGGCATCGTTATTGTGAATGAGGAGCAGGTCTTGGAAATTATATTTGAACAGAAGAATTGTTACTGCCCTTTTATTATAAACACAGCCCACGATTGAAACCGCGGGCTGTATTTATTTTTCAAATTAAACTATTTCACATAATTCATAGTGACTTTGCTGCCGATTTGAATTGATTTTTCAGCCACTAATTTCGCTAATTTACACGAATTATAACTGCAATACGAATATAAATTGGTGCTAATTCGAGCAATTAGTGGCGTAATTTCTCCATTACTCTTTGACCGCTTAGTTTATTCAAATTAGGTTTAGTTTTTCTTGCCCCGTATCAAATGAATAATAAACCCCTTCAGCGCAATCTTTTCCATTGTCATCAACGCCATCCCAGTGGAAACCATAATCGGTTGATTCATAAACGATATTTCCCCACCGGTTATAGATCGTGATCCTGAAATCATCAATCGGGCAAAGGTCTTTGATATAATAGGTATCGTTTTTACCGTCGTCTGAATATTTATCGCCTCCGGGAGTAAATACATTCGGAATCTTCAGATCTTGTTCACAGAGTTTGATAACGATATAAACCGTGTCACGGGCCTGACACCCGGAGTTATCGGTCACAACAAGAATAATGGCAGTGTCACCTTCAGCGCTGCTATAAATGGCTGAGTTTACATTGTAGATTGAAAGAAGTTCGCTTCCTGGGAAGAGCGTCCATTGGTAGGTATATGGAGGATCGTTTACTGTTGTAGATAACAATGAAGTAAGTGTATCAGATAAACCTTCCGTAAGCAAAATAGTGTCTTGAGTAATGTCTACACTCAAGTTGCTGCTTACTACTATCTGAGCGCCGGTTAGGTTGGTATCAGAGTAAAGACAAACCCTGCCATTTGCAAGCGTATATGCGATCTGGGCTGTCGGATTGTAAACGCCATCTGCATAGTAAGTATGTGTCACTACAGAATCCGGTGCAAGCGTCTGACTGATACTGCCATCACCGAAATCCCATTGAATATAATTATAGGTTCCGCTAACGAGGTGAGAAGTAAATGTGACATCTATCGGCGGGCAATGGGTTACTGGCGGATAATCAAAATAGGATTGCGGGCCCGGAACAAAAATGAGGCTGTCAACAGTTGTTGTTACGCTGCATCCGGGATTTGTTACGGTTAATGAAGCTCCATAATAGCCAGGAATAGTAAAGTTAAACTCGGGATCTTCAGCTGGTGAAATACCAGTATAGCCGAAGGGACCATTGGGATGCCAAACCCATGCATAAATAGAATCTGTGTTCGGTCCATTGAAAAATGCCCTTGTATAACCACAACTGTCTGCCTGTGTAACAGTGAAAACCGGAGATGGGCGTAATACTGTAATTGGTTGTGTAATAGTAGTATCGCATCCATTCACATCAGTGACCTTTACCTGCAATTGATAAACCTGATTATTCTGGTAGTAAGTATGAGATTCAGTATTTGATGAAGCTGCAATGTTTGAATTGATCACGGGAGCAGAACCATCTCCAAAATTCCATTCATAATCAAAAGGACCAGTCCCGATAACATTTACGGTATATGGATTGACAGTGCTGTCACAAATAAATGTGTCAACACCTGAGAATTGCGGCACAGGGAATGTAACATTGATAAATGAATTATTTACGGTTGAGTCGCGGCAACCGTTTGCATCTATGACAGTGAGAGAAACCGAATAGAGTCCAAGGTTGGCGTAGTTGTGCGTTGCATTTCCCGATGTTGTAGTATCAATATCATTGTTTCCGGGGTAAGAAAAATTCCAAATGTACTGGCTGATACTTGAACCCTCAGTAGTACTGGTGCTATTGAAGGAAGCAGTAAATGGCCGGCAACCGGTTGTATCAGGAGAGGTGAAGGATGCTTCAGGACCTACTGCATGAACAATATAAGTGGTGTCTGCTGTGCAACCATGCGGATCAGTGATCTCAAGCGTCACAGTGAAAAAACCTGTGGTGTTGAAAGTATGAGAGGGGGAAGGAAGTGTTGAAGTGTTTAAAACGCCTGATGCCGGATCTCCAAAATCCCATGCAAAGGTCAAAGCATCCTGTGAGCCGGCGCCATTGAAGTTGGCAGTAAAAGGATGACAACCCTGGCCACTTGATACCGCGATATTGGCAACAGGGTCATAGATATTGATGGTTTGGGTGGTTGAATCATCGCATCCAAAAGTAAAATTGTATGCATGAAGTAAAACCTGGTACTGCCCTCTTGTAGCATAGGTATGAATAATGGATTGGGCATTCGTTGCATCTGTAATTCCATCTCCAAAATTCCAGACTACCAGTTCATCACCATGTGATGTATCATAGAACTGAACCTGATAAGGATTTGTGCAGTTATAGTAATAAGTGAAAATTGCTTTTGGAGGATGGATGGTGATGATCTGGGTTTTCAGCATTGTGTCAGGACATCCTTTGCTGTAAGCAACAAGCGTGACATCATAAACGCCAGTGTCAGGAAATACATGAAATGGATCTTTCTCCAGGCTTCCAAAATCCCATGACCATCCGGTTACAGGGCAGCCATTTGCAGTACTTGCATCAGTGAACTGCGTTGTATCATTGTAACACATGATGCTTGGTATCCATGTGAAATCTGCAGTTGGAGGAAACCCTGTGCGCACCAGACCGGGTCTTGTATCCGTTGCTGTGCACCCTCCGCTCGTTGTTATTGTAACTGAAACGTTATAGTCGTTACATTGCGTATAGGTGTGCGTCACATTTGGTCCATTGTTCAATGTTGTTCCATCTCCGAAATTCCATGAATATACTGATGTTGTATCACCACTTACATTGGTTGAAACAGCATTGAAAGAAAACTGGTCTGTGTTTGCGCAACCACTGTCAGGAGCGGTAGTAATTGTTACAGTCGGCGCCTGAATCTGAATATAATTCGGTTTTATAATGGTGTCGGAACATCCAAAAATATTAGTTGCAATTAATTGCACAGTGTAATTTCCAAATGCGGTGTAGGTATAGTTTGGGTTGTGTTGAACGGAGGTATCAGCCGTTCCCGCATCTCCGAAGTCCCAGAACCACTGATTGATATTGGCATCACCGGTACTTTGAAAATGAATCGTAGCAGGAACATTGCAAAGGGTTGAATCATCAGTTGTAAATAAACTAAATACAGGTTGCGGCCGCACATAAACTGAATCTGTATATGAATCAGTGCAGCCATTTCCTACATCAGCGATCATGGTCACAGTAAACCATCCTGAACTTCCGTAGACGTGATAAGGGTCTGTAAGGTTTGAAGTGTTAAAAGATAAGCTGGCAGGATCACCGAAGTTCCATGTAGTCAGGGCCGGAGGAGGAACAGTTGTATTGGTGAAGAATATCGTATCGTACCTGCAAATGCTGTCAGGCAGGAAAGTAAATCCTGCTGCGATAGGCGACGCCACAAAAGTATGTGTGGATGTATTGACACAATTACCTGTTGTTGCAATGAGTGTTATTGTGTAAGATCCATTTACGTTGTATAAATGTGGTGGTGGGTTTGCGAGGATTGAAGTATCAGCACTTCCACTTGAAGGATCACCGAAAGTCCATAAATACGAGTTGGCGGGAGGATTAGTGGTATTGGTGAACGAAACACTTTGCGGAACAATGCATGAGGATGCCGGATTTAGTGTAAATCCTGCAAGCGGAGCAGGAACAACAACAATTGTAAAGTTAGAGGACTGTGATTGGCAGTTATTTCCATCAATTACAATTAAGTTCACTGTATAATTTCCTGCAAGGGTATAAACATGGCTGATGGTGCTTCCGCCTGTTTCAACATTTCCGTCTCCAAAACTCCATGTATACGTTGTAATCGCTGCACTTCCCTGAGTAGATGTGCTTGTAAATGTAAGTGCGTTGTTTTCGCAAGTTGTGTCATTGTCAGCGTTAAAAGATGCAATCGGGCTGGCATAAACATGAATTATCTCAGTATGCGTTGAACCTCCGTTAATGGTCAGGATAACCGTATAATCTCCGACTGCATTGTAAAGTGCGCTGGGGTTCTGACTTGTAGTATTATTTCCATTGCCGAGATCCCAGGACCAGGAGGTCGCACCAACGGACAGGTCAGTAAAATTTACTGTTAAAGGGGCACATCCGGATAATGGGCTGGCAGAAAAATTGGCTTGACCGAAACCGGAGAGGGAAAACAAACACAAAAAGGTTGCAAGAGAAAAAATAATTGAAATTTTCTTCATGAGGTAAGGGCGTGGGTTGTTGAAAATGGTAACAGTAAAAACAGCAATGTATTAAGGTTTCAAACCTACGTGATTTTTTCCAAAGGGCAAAGGTCAGAATGAAAAAATCATCCACTTCAATTAGCTGACAAACATTGAAATACTGCAATAAAAATTAACTTCGCCGGCCTTACAATTATCCTATGAAAAAGAAAATTCTGAGTTCTGTGTGCATTTTAGTATCTGTATTTATTTCTTTGCTGTCTGCAACAGCTAATGTTCAGGCGGCTATGACGCCGTTCAATGTGGTTCCTTCTCCACAATCAGTCAGAATGACCCAGGGTGTATTTACATTCAAGCAGGGAATGAATATCTGTATAAAAGGTGCGTTGAAAAACAACAATCAGACAGCAGGATTTGAGCTGGCAGCTGCCATCAGCAATGCTTTTAAGTATCAGTATAAAGTTCAGCAGGAATTATCCCCTAAGCAATTCCTGGAGATCAACCTTTTTCTTGATGATAAACTTTACGCTGACAGTGTTTTACGGAATGCAAAGAACAAAGAAGAGGCTTATACCATTTCTGTGACTACCTCCAAAATTGTAGTAAGGGCAGTTTCACAACGCGGAATTATGCATGGTGTAATGACTCTTATTCAAATGATTGAACAGTCAAAAGATCAATCCATGTCCTGTTTTGAATTGGTTGATTATCCTGACATGAAAATGCGGGGGATCAGCGATGATATCAGCCGTGGGCAGGTTTCGACGCCCGAAAATTTCAGGCGCATTATCCGTTTTCTTGCCCGTTATAAGATGAATGTTTATCAGCCATATATAGAGGATGTTTTTAAGTTTAAAAATTATCCTACAGTTGGTGTCAACCGCGGGGCACTGAATGATGAAGACATTAAGTCAATTCTTGGTGAAGCGAAAAAATACAACATCGATGTGATCCCTGTTTTTGAAACACTGGGACATTTTGAAAATATTTTAAGTCAGCCTGAATTTGCCCGTTTTGCAGAATATCCCGGATCAGCTTCGCTGGATGTGAGCAACGATTCCATCTATGTGTTGCTTGAAAATATGTTGAAGGAGATTTTTGACGCCTTCCCAAGCTCATACATCAATATTGCTGCTGATGAAAGTTTTGATGTAGGACTTGGAAACAGTAAAAAACTTGTAGCTGAAAAGGGGATTGCGCAAGTGCATGCCGATCACTACAACAAAATATTTGCCATCTGCAAAAAATACAACAAACATGTTATGATGTATGGCGATATCATTCTCGAGCATCCTGAAATCCTCTCCATGATCCCAAAAGACATTGAAATTGTAGACTGGGATTACGGAGATAAATTCAGTTACAATCATGTAAAGAAATTTAAAGATGCAGGGTTTAAATTTTATGTCTCGCCGGCAGTATGGAATTTTACGACCACTTTTCCTGCGCTCAACATTGCTTTGCCGAACATTCAATATTTCACACGTGCCGGTATTGAACAGGGGGCGGAAGGGATGATCAATTCTCAGTGGGGCGATTACGGTGCTGAGACATTCCGGGAGCTAAATCTATTTCCTTTTGCATGGGGTGCACAATGCTCATGGAACTATAAGGGAAGCAACATGTCCACCTTCAGCACAAATTTTTTCCGTGATTTTTATGGAACAGACGATCCACGCATCAATCATTTGTACCAGACGCTGAGCAATATGTATGGAGATTTATTGTGGCATGACGTATGGCAATATCCGCTGATGAAATTCAAAAGGGGACTTTGGATGTACTATGGAATGAGTGCTGCAGCGCGTTCAACCTTCACTGATTGGACAATGAGTGATCTGAAGAGCACCATTGATGACCTTCAGAAAAAAGCCACCTCAAACCAAACGCATTTCGAGCTGATGCGGTGGCTGGTAAAGCTGAACGGATGGTATAGCCGGAAGGCAGAAACACAATCCATGTTGCTTGACAAGTACGAGGGCAATGTTGTTGATTCCACAAAGATCATTAAACGCATTCAGTCAAACGTGGATGAACTAAAGGTCTTGCGCGAGGAATACAAAGCTTTGTGGATGAAGACAAACAAAGCAGATAATTTATATCTTGTAGAAGATAAGTTTAACCGCATGCTTGGCTATTTCAATGAGATTCAAAATCAGCTGGTAATTGGAAAGCTAAAACCTCCAGTACTGGAGAGCAAATGGATCTATTCAAAAACAAATGATACTACCTATGCTCCCAAAGCTACATTCAGGTATGAATTTGATTTGAAGTCGAAACCTTCGAGTGCCTTGCTGCAATTGATCGGAGACAGTTATTGCAAACTATACGTCAATGGAACGTTAGCGGACTCAGTATTTGCCTGTCTGCAGCTTTCATTGAAAGTTGAGTATGGAAGGGTGAAAATGAAAGACGTTACATCATTGCTGAAGCCCGGAAAAAACATCATTGAGGTTGAAGCGGAAAGTTTCAGAAAAGTTCCGGCTGCAGGATGTAATGTGATAGGCCTGATAAAATCAGGAAATGAAACGCTGGAAATTTATTCAAATGATCAGTGGAAATCTACAACGGATGGTACGAACTGGTTACCGGTTGCATTTAAAAACTATCCATACACTGTAGTTTCTCCTGACTTTGGCACAAGGCGGCCGAGCTGGATTGAAAGATAGTGATCAGTTGGCAAGTTGACTGATGCTCTCTGTTGCGGCGTTCCTTGCTCTTCTAAATGTGAGAAGAACCGGAATAGATACGATGGCTCCTGATGCAACACCTTCAAGAAAGGTAACCAGGGCGCATACGGCTGGAGAAAGGTAAATGCCGAAAGGCTGGGATCTTTTGACAATTAACATAAATGAAGAATCGAGATTGAGTAGCGTAAAAATAAATGCAGAAAATAAGGAAGCGGTGAAGAAAACAGTCAGGAATCCCATCATCATTGCAGGGTGAAACCTGACCTTGGCAGCATCAACTGATTGTTTATGCAAAAGTACATTCCTGACGCCAAAAAAGATAAACAGAAAATTCAGATAGCGTAATTCAAGAATGGTATGAAGATTAAAAAGGTTCATCAGAAAAAAGAAGCTTATCATTCCTATTACCGTAAGTATTGAAGTTTTAAAGATATTCAGTAACGAAATGGATTGTTGTAAAGATTTTTTCATGGGTGGTTGGTTTATGGTTGACGATGATTCCCGAAACGAAATACGTAAAAACAATAACGTGGTATTTTGAATTATGGCGAGTGAATATAACATGGAGGTGAATGTGCTTATTGTTGGGGCGGGCCCGGCAGGATCTTCCCTGTCTTTATTCCTTTGCAAAGAAAAAATTCCGCACTTGCTGATTGACAAAGCGATTTTTCCGCGCGATAAAGTTTGCGGAGATGCTTTGAGTGGAAAAGTGATTGATGTATTGAAAAAATTGAACCCGTCTTTACTGAATGAAATTTACAAGGGAGAAGACCGGTTCACCGGGAGTTACGGAGTGAAATTCGCTGCTCCCAATGGAAAGTTTATTGATATTCCATTCAAGAAAGACCTTGAGGCATTGACCAATCCGCCGGGTTTTATTGTGAAGCGTTTTCACTTTGACGATTTTTTATTCCGGCAAATTGATGAAAGTGTAGCAACGGTATTTCAGGGCTGTATGATCAGGGAACTGAAACCGGTAGAGGGAGGAATGGATTGTTTATTGGAAAGAGAAGGAAAGGAGGTCAGGGTTTTTGCAAAACTGGTTGTCGGGGCTGAAGGGGATCGTTCGGTTGTGGCGAAAAAACTATCATCCATTCATAAGGAGGATGAACATTATTGTGCCGGTCTTAGGGCATATTACAAAGGCGTAACTGGTTTTCATGAAAAGAATTTTATTGAACTCCATTTTTTGAAGGAACTGCTTCCCGGTTATCTCTGGATTTTTCCGCTACCCAACGGGGAAGCAAATGTTGGTGTTGGAATGCTGAGTAAAGAGGTAGGCAAAAGAAAAATTAATCTGAAGAAGGTAATGCTGGAAGCGATTGAAAAGAATCCAACCATCAGAGACCGTTTTGCGAATGCAGTTTTGGTTGATGACATCAGGGGGTGGGGACTTCCATTGGGTTCGAAGAAGAGAAGGATCTCAGGAAACCATTTTTTGCTGACCGGAGATGCTGCATCACTTATAGATCCGTTTACCGGAGAGGGAATAGGAAATGCCATGGTAACAGGAATGCTTGCGGCAAGGCAGGTGAAGAGATCACTGGCTGAAAACCGTTATGACGAAAAATTTCTCATTGAGTATGATGAGGACGTTTATAAAGCACTCTGGAGCGAGCTGAAACTAAGCCATACGCTTCAGCGATTATCGAAATATCCGTGGCTTTTTAATTATGTGGTCAATAAGGCATCGCGTAATGAAGAACTGCGCGACACTATTACCTGCATGTTTGACGACCTGAATATCCGTGACCGCTTGCGCAGTCCAAGGTTTTATTTTAAATTGCTTGTGGATTAGCAATCACAAGATGAAATCTTTTCCCGGCATCCTTCTTTTGTTTATAGTCCTTGGTTTTATTCAGGAACTAAATGCTGCGCAGCTTTTTCAACGCAGAATAAACCAGTGGAAGAATAATAAGTACGAAGGGCTTTGGATCTCATGGTCTGATTCATCGGGAAAAAACATAGAAAGCAAGGGGCATTATAAAGACGGGCATGAACGGGGTGTATGGAAGTATTTTTACGAGGATGGTACTCCCAGAAAGATTGAACGGTATTCTAAAAAAGGCATTTCAACGAAGTATTATTATCCCAATGGAAAGATGAAAAGCAAGGGGAAGGCCATTGTGGATTATGAGGAGGATTTTCTGCACTATTATTATCAGGGCGAGTGGACATATTACAATGAAGATGGAAAGCCGGAACAGGTCATTACCTATGAAAGGGGCAATGAAATAGCTCATAGAAAGGCCGGCAGAGCAAAAAAGCAATAATTATCCCTTTGCTGAAGTGCTTTTCGTTTTCTGAATTCTGAAATCACTATTCCTTTACTACCTTCGCCGACTTTCAAAAACATGGGCACAGTCAAAATTCACGATAAGGAATTCAAAGTCTCAATCAGCGCTGAGGTTATTCAAAACAAGATTGCTGAACTTGGAAGACAGCTGAGTGAAGATATGAATGGGAAGCGGCCGTTGTTTGTGGCTGTATTGAACGGAGCGTTTCTATTTGCTGCGGATCTGTTAAAGCATGTTACATGCGAGTGTGAGATCACTTTTGTACGTGTATCTTCTTATTCCGGCACGCAGTCAACAGGGCAGGTGAGAAACCTGATTGGATTGAACGAGAAAATAGAGGGCAGAACGGTTATCATCATTGAAGATATTGTGGATACCGGAGATACAGCAATGTACCTCATCAATGAACTAAAAAAGGAACGACCTTCAGAGATCAAATTTGCCAGTCTGTTGCTGAAGCCAAAGGCATTGAAACATGACATTCATGTAGATTACACCGGTTTCGAAGTCCCGAATGATTTCCTGGTTGGTTTCGGGCTTGACTATGATGGACTTGGAAGAAACCTGAATGATATTTATACATTGATATAACGAATCAAAGTAAAAAAGTATAGTATGCTGAACATTGTCCTCTTTGGTCCTCCCGGTGCGGGGAAGGGTACACAGTCAGAAAGGCTGATTGAAAAATACCGCCTCGTTCATTTAAGCACAGGAGACATTCTGCGCAATGAAATTGCCAATGGGACAGCGCTTGGCATGGAAGCAAAAAAACTGATGGACCAAGGGCTCCTTGTTCCTGATGAAGTGGTGATCGGTATGATTGATGCGCGCATTGACGCCAACAGGAATGCAAACGGTTTCATCTTTGATGGATTTCCGCGTACTACAGCACAGGCTGAAGCTCTTGATAAACTGCTGGCGCAAAAAAGCACTTCTATATCTTTGATGCTGTCACTTGAAGTACCCAAAGATGAACTGATCAAACGTTTGCTTAACAGAGGCAAGGACAGTGGAAGGCCGGATGACAGCAATGAAACTGTGATTGAAAAAAGAATAACAGAATACAACAATAAAACAGCTCCGCTCAAAGATTATTATTCAAAGCAGAATAAATTTTTCGGGATAAAAGGGGTAGGCAGCGTAGAAGAAATTTTCGGCTTGCTCTGTGGACAGATAGAAAAGAAATGAGCGACAGCAACTTTGTAGATTATGTAAAGATCATGTGCCGGAGTGGCGCAGGCGGACCCGGTTCCATGCATTTTCACCGCGACAAAAGCACGCCTAAGGGCGGACCTGACGGAGGCGATGGTGCCAGGGGCGGGCATATCATCGTGCGCGGCAACAAACAACTTTGGACCCTGCTGCATTTGAAATACCGGAAACACGTTATCGCAGAAGAAGGAGGAAAAGGCCTGGGTGCGCGCAAGACAGGTGCTGACGGTAAAGATGAAATACTTGAGGTTCCTATCGGAACAATAGCAAAGGAATTTGATCCCGAAACAAATGTGGGAGGAAAAGTCCTTTTTGAAATCTCCGAAGACGGGCAGGAATTCATTCTTGCAAGAGGCGGAAGAGGAGGGAAAGGAAATCATTTTTTCAAATCCGCCACAATGCAGACTCCGCGATTTGCACAACCAGGCGAACCCGGAACGGAAGAGTGGAAAATCCTTGAGTTGAAAATACTTGCCGATGTCGGGCTTGTAGGTTTTCCAAATGCAGGTAAGTCTACATTGCTGTCCGTCATCAGTGCAGCAAAACCTGAGATCGCTGATTATCCATTTACTACCATCGTTCCCAACCTCGGTGTGGTCGGCTACCGTGGTGATAAATCATTTGTGATGGCCGACATACCGGGAATCATAGAAGGGGCACACCTTGGAAAAGGTTTAGGCCACCGTTTCCTCAGGCATATTGAGCGCAACTCCATTTTACTTTTTATGATTCCGTGCGACACAAAAGATGTGGGCATAGAATATAAAATCCTTCTGAACGAATTAAAACAATACAATGAGGAGCTTCTCAACAAAGGCCGCGTGATCGCAATTACAAAGTGTGATATGCTTGGAGAAGAGCTGATGAAGGAAATGAAGAAAGAAGCAAAGAAAAAACTTCCTAAAAGTATACCCCTCGTCTTTATATCATCTGTGGCAACAACCGGACTCGATGAGTTGAAGGATATTTTGTGGGAGGAGATGAATAAGAAGGGATGAGGTGATGAAGTGGAGAGGTGGAGGGGTGATGAGGTGACTAAGTAGTGGGGTGACTAAGTAGTGAGGTGACTAAGTGACTAAGTTGCTAAGTAATGAACTGATTCGGGATTCGAGTACTTAGATGTGCGGATGATTTGGAGATTTACGACATCCGCATTAGTTTCCTGTACATCAGTACAATATTATTTTTCCTTTTAATGTCTGGATATTTTTTCCCGTTAAGATATAGTAATAAATTCCTGAACTGAGATTTTTTCTGTCAATGATCGTCTCAGTTTTATCGGGTTCTATTTCGAATAACTTTCTTGCGGTTAAATCATAAATGGAAAAGGTGCACTCTTGTGGGAGTGATTTTAAGAAAAGTGTAGCCGACTTGTCAAATGGGTTCGGGTATATTTTTAAGCCTTTGCTTTGAATTTCTTCGCTAATCAGAGGATCATCGAGTATTGTATCATTAAAACAAATAGTACAATTAAATGAGTCTGAAATACAAACCATGTAGATTCCTGCAGTAAGGTTTTCTATTAAATTTCCATTGAGGTTGCCGTACATTGGAGTCCATGAAATGGAGTATGGCGGGGTTCCTCCTGAAGTGGTTATTTGAATGCTCCCGTCAGGACAACCGATACATGAGGTATGTGTAATTGATATAACAGCGCTTACTGATGAAGGCGAGGTTATTTGAAAGGTGTCAGCAATTATGCATCCGTTTGCATCTGTTACTACCAAAGGATAATTACCGGCTGCCAGATTTTCAAGGTGTGCAAGAGAATCAAATATCCAGTTACCATTGAAAGTATAAGGCAAGGTGCCGCCACATACATCAACAAATAAAAAACCATTTGTAGATGAATCGCAATTCAAAACTATTCTGCTTGAATCCAATAATACTGCAGTGAGTTGAATCACATTTGAAGGTACAGAAACCATTTGAATGGCGGTGCATCCGTTTGCATCCGTAACAGTAACTCGGTATGTTCCTGCATAGAGGCCTGTGGCAGTGGGGCCTGCAGACATTGCAGAATCATTCCATTGATAAGTATATGGTGAATTACCTCCGGATGCATTCACTGTAGCCGATCCGGAGTGATCGTTGGCACAAAGTGTAACAGCATTCACAGTTCCTGTTGTGATTGTTATTGAACCATTTGCTGATGAAACAAAATACGACTTTGTGAATTCACATCCTGAAGAATCATAGATGGTAACATGATACGTTCCGGCATACAGATTTGCCTGGTTTTGTGAGTGAGGATCATGCAATGTGTCATCCGGAATTTCCCGCCATTTAAAATGAAACGGCGGGTGTCCACCGGTGAGCGTCAGTTGAATTGCTCCATCATTTGTGTTGTGACATGTAACGTTGTTAATTATTGCGTTTACTGAGGGAGAATCAACAGGCAATGTGCCAACATTCACAGTTGCATAATAAGAGCATGCACCGGCCCATACAGTTTGAACAACGGAATATTGCCCGGGTGCTATTCCTGAGATTGAGGCTGTTGTTTCACCGGTAGACCATAAATAGGATACCACGGTTCCCGGATAAGGATTTAGTGCAGCCAGTAAAACACCATCGTGACTGCATGAAGTGGATGGAGCAGAGGTAATGTTTATAGATGCAGCATAACTGTTTATCGGAGTTGCCGGAACTTTTGCATCACGGTAAGCCGAACATCCGGAAAAAGGACTTGTTGCAATGAGCCGGTAGGAAGTACTTGAAGTGCCTGGAGTAACTGTGATCTGGTCGGTAATTGCTCCGGTATTCCACTGATAGAGCAATCCACCATCACCGTGCATATTGGTTGACGAAACATTTGGCGCATCAAGGTTTGCTTTTAGCGTGACTGTTCCATTGCCATTGCAAAATGCATTGACGAATAAAGAAGGCAAGGATTTTACATGAATGTGTACCGTATCAGTAAATCCATTGCAGATTGTCCATGCCCCAACATAACAATAGTAATTGCCATCTTCTGTTACTCTCAGCAACGGTGCGGTAGCTCCCTGAATTGGCAGGCTGTCTTTATACCATTGGTATACGCCACCAGCGCTGCATTTCAGCATTGCATATTCGCCATGACAGAATGTAGTATCTCCGATTACTTCTAAAGCAGGGTGATCAACTATCCTGATTTGATAATCACTTGAATACATACATCCTGCATGATGGTCATAGTAAAGAATTATATGTGATGTATAGTGTGCTGATGTGAGTATAAGCGGCGGAAAAAGTATGGTATCTGAAAAATCGATAGCTGGATGCCAGGGTAATGTTGAAGTGGAAGGAATGAAAGGGGATGAGGTTCCTGAAATTATTCCTCCGGCTTGCGGATAAACAACTACGCCATCACTGTCGCGGGTAACCCAGAATTCAAAATCTATCCCGGGATCTTCAGGGCCCAGGTAATAGAAGGTGACATTCACAGGACTGTTATATGAGCAATAAGGACCTGCATTTTGTATGACCAATGGATTATCCCGATGTCCAACCATGTGTGAGGCAGCAAACCAGATGACACCTCCCGGTTGAAGATTATTAGATTCAGGACTCCAGAATGTGGCACCGGGATGATTTCGGTAGCCGTTATAATAATTCAGTTCAGCTGAAAAAATAGTATTGAATGGTGACGATTCAAACCATGGTCCCATGTAATCAACACCGCCTCCTGTATTAATACCCTCTGAGTATAACAATGTATGGTAGTCAGAGCTATCACCCGTTTGGGCCTGCTCGAATAAATTCTGTACATAATAATTATAGTTGGTGCCGCTTGCCGTTAGCTGCCCGTAAATCAATCTGTCGACGAGTTTCGGATGCGGGTTGGTGCAGGTACTGCAGGGAGCACAATTATTACAGCCGTCGAGGAAATTGATTACGTCCTGTAAATTTGAGCAGTAAGTTAGCGTTGCAAGATAAGTTTCAATACGCAGCGGATGATCCGGATGGTTTGTATTGTACATCTGTTTGATAGAGTTCATTGCAAATAACAATGATTGAAAACCTGCAAGGTCCCCGGCACAGTTGTACCAAAACTCATATTCTGAATTAATATTATCAAACCTTGCGCCACAAGGATTGCAGGCATTGAAGTCTGCAGTTCGCAGGGCATATTTCAAAACTTCTGCTTTTTTGAATTCGGGATCGGTTGAAGGGATCCGTCGTTCAACAATGTTGAGTGTAGTATCAAATAATATCGATGAGCGCTGATCCTGTCTCAGCCGGTAAGGTTCAGTTTCCGGATACCTTTCATTGAATGCAACTACGCTATCGAATGCATAAGCTGCACCTCCGGCAGCACCTATTTCGGTAATGCAAAATTGATCCCGTGCTTTCTGCATGAATCGGCAGAGATGCTTTTCCAGTGGTTCATACATTTTGGTGTTTTCATTCCATGCTGTCAGTGACCCGCCAATAATTTTTTCCAGGTCATACAATTCGATATCCGTGATGTGATTTTCAGAACAGTATTGAAGTAATGCATCTTCTTTTTCAAAAACACCGTCTCGGTTCAGATCTGCCGCAAGAATTGAAAAGTTCGGATCATAAACATTAGCTCCTTGAAGTTTTTTTGCAAAGCGATCTACATACAAGCCACGATGGGGATCAGATTCATCAGGGAATTGAGAAAATGCCTGGAAGCATATTATTACAAGTGGTAACAATAATAGTTTTCTCATATATGGTTGAAAATACAAACATAGTGAAAAGCTATTAGAAAATGACCTCAGTAAATGGCCAGCTTGCGGGTGA
>JAPLDB010000172.1:16668-35551 GCA_026391975.1 Bacteroidota bacterium
ACGTATACGTTCCTGTATTCAGGTTTTTCTTATCCCTGAAAGTATAAATATTTTTTCCCTGTGGTGCTTCAAAGGTTTCGCTGCATTGAATGTTCCCATTTTCATCTACAAGCTGAACCCATACACGTCCGTTTGCGGGAATGTAATATGCCAGATTGAATGAATTCTGAAAAGTAGGAGGGGAGATCTTATCAATTGTAAGTGCCTTATCTGTTTTGATCTTAATAGCCGATGTAGCATGTGTGATGAATTTTCCATCTTTGAATGTCTGTCGGATTCTATAAAACAATATACCGGGAGTGCTGACGGATTTATCAGTGTACAAATATTCTTCGCCATCTTTTATTGACTGATCAGAAGCAATGTTTGTAAGGTTGGCAAAGTCAACGCCGTTGACCGAGCGCTCAATCGTGAAATAGTCCACTTTGTCATTCGCTGTTGTGCTCCATTGAATATTGATATCACTGCCAGACGGTACAAGCATGAAGTTGATGAGTGATTCTGCCAACGGTGAAACAGAGCCTGTGGTGCGTATGATAAAATTATCGATCACAGGGATGTCTTTTCCGCCGCCGTCAATTCCTTTGGCAACAAAAACGGATCCTGCATCATTCCAGTACATGGCAGTATTTTTATCGCCTTCATGGCTCCAAATGATGACACTGTTTACGAATAGTTCACCTTTGCCGGTTGTGGGTGTATAAATGAATCGATAATTCCTGAACTGCTCATCCATTGGAATTTCATAATCAGTAGTCGCAGTAACGGTTTCGAATCCACCACTCATTCCAATGGTCCGGTATGTAATGAAAATAAATCCTTTTTTAAATCCGAAGTCAATCGATTTACCTCGGGTGATAAAACTTCCTGACGGTTCTCTCCTTTTAAAATCAATACTTATGTCAATTCCTTCCACATCAAAGAGGGGAGAAGCAGGCAATACCATATTGATATCCTGTGCAGGTTGTCCGGGTGCAAGGCCGCCCGTTGAACTTCTGCCGCCAAAAGCGGTGTGGGCAGTATTAGATATGTTGATGGCATCAGGACCGAGGGTTGCTTTTGTTGCAGGATCTTGCTCCCAGGTGAAATTCGAAATGATCTCACCATTGTTGAGTATTGCTCCGCCGATCTCTGTATTGGAAGCACTGGTGCGCGTGTTCTGTGAAAGATTGAGAAATACGAGCCAGCCCAATGACAATACGAGCATCATGCACAAAGTGCCTGTGATCACGATCATCCGCATTCTCATCTTGGTTTTCGGAACCTGTGTCTGTCTTCTGCTCTTTCTCATCTTTATTTGTATTGTAGGTTGTGATTTACTGCAAAGCGGAGGTGTTGATTTGTTAATTTTATCAAGTCTGTCTCACTTTATAAATATCGCCGGTTTTAGTTTTTAATTATTTTCTGGATAACTTTCTGATCATTGTAAATAAGTGTCACGAAATAAATTCCTTTCTTGAGGTTGTATTTGTCAATGAATTCATAGGTATTTATTCCTTCCTCAGTCTGGATTTTTTCCTGTGCAACTGTTTGTCCTGAAGAATTCAACAGTGTAAAGTCAACCACTACTGATTCCTTGATCATAAACGACACCTTGAATTTTTCAACGAAAGGATTCGGAGTAATGGATTTTATTTCCATTTTAGACATACCATCTTCTCCGCCGTCGCCATTTTTTACTGTTTCAATGTTGCTGTAGGTATAATGGCCGTCGAAGTCGGTTTGCTTTAACCTGTAGTATGAATATCCACTCACCGGACTTTCGTCAGTGGCGTTGTAATAAAGGTTAACAGTGCTGTTTCCTGCGCCCGGCTTGGTAAGCAGGGGCTCGAAGTTTTCTCCGTCAGTTGACCTTTCAACGGTGAAGAAGTTATTGTTCACCTCAGCAGCCGTTGCCCAGTCGAGATTTACAATGCCATCATTCAGCTTGGCAGTGAAATAAATAAGCTTGATGGGAAGAGAACCGCCTGAACTGAAACCGATACCATAATCAAATTTAGGTGAAAGTCCAGCACGCGCAGCGGTCACTGTTGTTCCGTCATTGCTCTGTGTTGTATTGGAGTGGGTTCCGTTTGTTGCAACCCAATAAGAAGTGGAATTGTCTCTTGTAAGAACAGTATATGCCTGTGGATTTGAAACTCCATTTGTATGCCCTTTTTCACTTACAGTTACGGTGTAATCTCCGCCGGTCATGGCACTGTTTGGAGTCAAGGTCCAGTAGCCATAATTTAAGATATCGGTTATAGGCGTTCCGCTAACAGTTACACCGGTGAGCGGATAAGACGCATTGATCGGATTTGCATTTACAAAGGCAACAAGTAAGTTTGTTGAACCTGTGATGCCAGTCATGTTCATATTCATCGGCTCATAATTCGCTGCAGTGCCTACAGGGAAATCGTAGGAACCTGTGCCGCTGATGCTGCGTCTGAGGTTTCCGTTAATATAATCTGTTAATGACTGACTTACGATACCAGAAGTTGAGGTATTGGTGGAGTTCACTTCATATGAACCGGTAGAAACAATACCTGTTGTAAGTGTGAGAATGTTACTGACTGCAACTGTTTGTGAAAGCGTTACGCCTGCACTGTTATTGACAGTAAGGTTATTTACGGTTGCCGGCAAACCGATTCCTGTCACCTGAGCTGCCGAACCATTGTAGGTATAATCTGATGTAGTACCATATGTGCGGGTACCTGTAACCTGAACGTTTCCGGTTGCTCCGGATGTGCTGATGCCACCTGTGGAACCCATCATCAGTCCTGTGCTTGGTGACATGATAAAATCTCCTGATCCGGTTAATACATAGGTTGACAGGTTAACTGTTGTTCCTGTGTTAGGAATATAGAAGTCAACGGTATTGGAAATTGTTCCTCCGCCAATAACTGTTACTGTTCCTGATTTCAGAAAACGGAAGCGACCGCGGCCTACTGTTGTTGCAGTTTCAGTTATTGTTCCTCCTGAATAGGTAAAGTCATTGCTAAGGTTGATGGTGGCAAGCCCGGCGGCAGCAGTGCTTCCAGGATATGCAGACGAATTGAAAGTTCCTCCGCTAAGCGTAAAGTTCCCTGTAAGATTTATTGTTGTACCGGAAGTTGCAGATGATGTCAGATTTCCAATTCCGTAAAAAGTTCCGGCTGATTGGTTGTAATATCCGCCAATTGCAAGTGTGGTGGCACCAGCCTCGTACTTCACCCAGGTAGATCCCCCTGTAATGGTTGCATTTCCTGCGATTGATGCTGTAAGTGCCTGGCCAAACCATGAGAATGCCATGGAACCAGCTGTGGCAGAATAATTACCGCCAATAACGAGCGTTGTTGCATGTGCCTGGCTGGTGGATGCGGGCCAATTGAAACCGCACCATCCTCCGCTTACAGTCATGTTTCCTACAATTGTATCTGTTTCAACACCTGTAGTTGAACTTGAAGTAAACTCTCCGGCAACGCCGGTGAAAGTAAGTGAACCTCCATTTTTAAAATTCATTTTCGAAGTGCAATTTGTGCTGGAGAGAATTGTCAATCCTGTAATCCGGAATATATTTCCTGTTGTCAGATAATTAAGTGTGGAGTTTCCGTTTACGGTAAGTGATGTGGTACCTGTACCAACATGGCAGGCATAGTGCAGCATGAATGTTCCTCCTGAGAATGATAAATTTCCGCCAACAGTCATTGTTGCATTGCCCGCAGTGAATGTTGTTGCATTGTATGTTCCGTAGAATTTTGAGCTGCTTCCTGACTGAGAAAAATTACCTGTTACATTGAAGACAGACTCGCCGTTTCCAACGCCTGCTGTTCCCGTATTTCGAAGAATATATAAATAACCTAGTCCGGATACTGTTGCGTTTCCCGTTACATTCACGGTGATGTTTCCGTTTCCATTCAGCAATCCTTCCAAAGTTCCATCGGTGACAGTGAGGTTCGTTGTATTGACAGTAAATGAACTTGGGTGCGTTCCGCTGTGAAAATCAAGGTAGGCTGATGACGTTGTAAGGTTGATGTTTCCGATGGTGGTATTTGTAATAGCTCCGCTTTTGTCAAGAGTGATGTATCCGTAGGTGATGGTGAGCGTTCCCACAATCTGGTGTGACTGAAAGTAGTTTTGTTGTTTCCACTCAGTCGTATTCGTTAGAGATATGGTGAGATTTCCGAAATTGCCCGTTACCACAGATCCGAGAGGTACATTGGTCTGGTCGTACCATTTGTTAATGATAAGCGTGCTTGTTGTTGCGAAACTCTCAACACCATTTGTAAACAACGTGGCCGTTGCAGATGTACTCGTTGATGGGTTCCATGTAACGGTTCCTCCTGCACTAATGGTAAATGCTTTACCAGATGCAAACGTAATCATACCTGTAACGGTCATTGTTCCTGCTACAGTTAGTGATTGTGACATCGTTAATGTGATAGCACTGCTGATTGTTAAAGCACCACCGGTCTGTACATCCACAGCTGCAATTGATGCAGCTGCTCCTACAGTTACTGTATATCCACTTGGAATTACAACGCTGTCAGTTGCTGCAGGTGTACCTGCTGGTGACCACGTTCCTGATGTTGCCCATGTTCCGGTTGCTACTGCAGTTTTTGTAACAGCATAAACTTTCGGAGAAAGACAGACTGTGAGTAAAATTACAAGCAAACGATTCTTCATATCTTTCATATGCATTGAGGTGTTTGGTTTTATTGAAAAAGGATAGTGTAATAATTAGTTTTGCTGATCCTGTGCATTTGTATTGACAACTTTCGGGCTGCGCACGATCTGGGTATTGGCATCGATGATCTGCGTTGGTTTCACAATTGCCACCGGCTGGTTTTTTACTGTTACCGGTTCTTCATCTTCAATCATTAATATTTTTACGGGTTGATTTCTTGTATCAGCCATTGATTTGTCTACTCTAGACATGTTGAAGAAAATTGTGAGCCCTACAATAGCACAAGTCATGCATGATGCTGCAATAACCATAACAGTTCTGCGGCTCATTTTCTGGCGTTGACGTGCATGGTGTCGAATACGGCTTTGTTTCTTTTTCATAATAACTGCTTTTAAATGAAGAGTTAATTGGAATATGGTTTTTTACTCAAATTGTTTACACTTCAATAGGGGGATATGTTGGTAACCGGAAAAGCAAATACTTACAGATGTAAGATTTGTAGTGTTTTTTGACAATTTTTCTGAATTCCCATAGAGGAATTCAACCTAAAAAGGAAGAAATTGTGGTTTCCGGAAAAAATAACAGGTTGCCTGCTATTTCCTCACCAGCTTTTTCGTGACTGATTTACCGTCTGAAGTGACTTTGAGAAAATAAATGCCTGATTGCAATCTGCTTCCTTCGGAAAAATTGAAGGTATGTGATCCCTGAGAATCATAAACCTCAGATTGATGAATCATCTGACCGTTGCTGCCGCTCAATTCAAAGCGTACAACGCCGTCTGCGTTTACCTTATAATTTACGTTGAAGGATGACTCAAATGGATTAGGTCCAATCGATTCAATGGAAACACCTGTTTGTGTTCCGGAAGAGAATGTAAGTTCTGCTACGCTGCTGTTCAGAGATGAACGGTCAGTAGAAACATGCCTGATCCTGTAAAATGATTTTCCTTCGATTGGTTTTGGATCAATGGCTGAATAATTCAAAACCGAATTGCTTGTTCCAACTGCTTTCTTTCTAGCTATCTCTTCGAAGTTGTTTCCGTCAGTGCTTCTTTCAACAATAAAGTAATCACTGTTTTGTTCCTGTTCCGTTTTCCAGGTTATGGAAGCTTCATCGCCGGTTTGTTCTGCCATCAGCGCACGAATATTACTTGCTGTCCTCAAACTGCCCTGATGGCCAACTGTAAGCACAGAAAGATTGGATATCTCTTCGGTGGAAACAATTCCGATACCTGAGATCACCCCGGTACCTGAACTGGACGGTGCAGTCCAGGTGCTTCCTGTCCAGGATAAAAAGCCGATTTGTCCGGCCTGGTATCCGGCATCAATGGTGTTTTCAGAACCTTCATATGATACAGTAAGACCTGCCATAACACCCGGTGCATTGATTACCCACCACCTGTCTATGATATCTGTTGCAGGAAACGATTTAGTTGCAATATTAAAATTAACAGGTGTGCCATTGAACAATGGTAGGGGTTGATTGTCAGTTGTTGGAGCCGCATAGGTTGAAGCGCTCACATCAGTCGCAACACCTGCAAGAAAAAACAATCGAACAGGTAGATAAGCCGAAGCGCTCGTTCCAAAAGGGAATTCATGCAGTCCGAAGTTCATGTTTTTCCATATCACTGTTCCTGCAGTCAATCCTCCTGCAAGTTCACCGTTGATATAACCGTTCGTCCTTGTAATCGCTGAAGGAGAGCCGCTGCCAATGGTCAGTGAATTTCCGGCAAGATCGAGCGCTCCGTTTGTCAAAATGAGTTTTGTGCGAACGATTACTGTATTGTTTAAGATTGCCCGGGCTGTGCCCTGCATATTTATTTTCAGGATTCCATACTGATTACTGACAGGAAGTAGGCCTGCGAGATTTCCTGTGAGCGTTTGATTGCTTCCTCCATTGTACTCAACAATGCTATTTGCATGCAGATTAAATGTTATACCGGGAGTCATGCATCCGCTGGTTGTTCCGTCATAAAGTCCTTGTGCCCTGCTTAAAGCCAATGTGGCATTGGAATCAACATTGATGGTTGAGAATGGGTATGTGTTGTTTGATTCAATTTTGTTCCCGGTCAGATTTAAAATTGCTCCTTTATCTACCTTGGCCATGTCGTTGACGAGAGTAGGAGTAGAGGAGACGAGGAAATTTCCGCCGGCCACATTCAATGTACTCTGAATGCTGATCAGCTGCTTAACCTGACTGAGTGTAACGGAGCTGCTGCTCCTGTTGTAATTGATAATTCCTGTTCGTTTATAATTAATGATTCCGAAAGAAGAGCATGTTCCTGCGCCTGCCCTCATGATGATGCTGTTTCCACCGATGTTGAAATTGGCCCCGCTGATTTTAAGCTGATGATTGGCTGAAGCGTTGGATGGATTGCTGTCGAATGAAAATGTTCCGCTTGTCTGGCTGTAATTATTCAGCACAGTAACCGTACTTGAAACAGTTGAAGGTGAAGCGCTGTTGTTGTGAATGTAAAACTGACCGCTTGTTTGTGTGTAATTCCCTGCAATGGTCATGGCAGCAGTGCTGTCTCCGCCTTTCAATGTAACTTGTCCTGCGCTAAGATCCATGTTGCCATTAAAGTTGATTGTCGATGGGCCATTGTTCCTGGATAGGAAAAGTATTCCTCCTGTTATTGAAACGTTACCACTCATGGTAAGCGTATTACCATGAGAAGCTGAAAGTGCTCCATAATTGAAGCTTGTAGTACATCCGCTTATTGAACTTGTACCTGTAACAGTAACATTTTCGGTTCCGGCAGCTGCAGAACTGGTCACTTCTGCATTCAATACTCCGGTAATAGAAAGGTTACCGCCGACGGTTAAGTTGAACTGTACCTTATTGATGCTTGCTCCAATCGAAGACATTGAGGCCCCTCTGAATTTATCAGCGCTGTTTGAGAAGTTGATAGTCAAGTTTTGAGAGACATTCATAGTGCATGTTCCTCCTGATGTTCTCACACCGCTTTGTCCCATGAAAATGCCGCCTGTGAGATTAATGTCTCTGAATCCCGCCGTGAATAATCCTGAATTGGTTGTAGAAACATTGTAGATGATCCGTGTATCGCCGCCAGTTTGATTGTAGGCGCTGTCGACAGTGAATGTTGCGTTGCCGTTTGAAATTCCTGCTATGCCTGAGTTATTAATTACCTTGACATTACCATAATTGGTGAAATTTCCTGTTACGTGCAGGTTGATATTTCCATTTCCGTCATTGATCCCATAAAAAGTTCCTCCATTGTTAGTTACAGATGAGGTGGTGAAGTTGAATGAAGAAGGATGGGTTCCATTATGAATATACAGAGAAGAATTTACATTTTTCAGAATGACTTTTCCAATCGTAGAATTGCTGATGCTTCCTGATTTATCAAGGGTAATCCATCCTGCATCAACAGTTAGTGTACCGGGGATCTGATGTGTTTGAAAACCGTTGTTCTGGTTCCATTCAGGAATGGTAGTTCCATTAAACGTGTTGAGTTCAAGGTTTCCAAAATTTCCTGAAACAACTGAGGTCAGCGGAACAGCATAGTTGTACCACTTTTTAATGATCAGCGTGCTTGTTGGAGCAAATGCTTCAATTCCGTTTGTAAACAAAGTAGCCGCAGCAACAGAATTGGTTCCCGGATCCCAGGTGAATGAGCCGGTGGCACCGATGTTGAATGCAAGACCGTAGTTTGTGAGTGAGATGTTTCCGCCATTCATCAATACGGTTCCATTCACAATAATATTTCCTGTGACAGAAAGCGTACTGGATGTATTCCAGGTAAGTTTCCCTCCCTGATTGATGGTCAGGTGGTGAACAGTCTGGTTGGTACCAACAGTTATGGTGTGACCTGTAGCAATGGTAATGTTATCGGTTGGAGAAGGTGATCCTGATGGAGACCACGTTGCTGATGCATTCCAACTGCCGGAAGCGATGGAAATTCGATTTATCGCAATGGAATTTGGAATGCTGAAGATAGTCAGTATTGCAAGTGCCAGCAGGTTCCGTGTAATGGTTTTTGTAAGTCTCATTGGTTATTAATTATGTTGTTCCTGCGCTGCATGCTGTTCCGCTTTCAATGCCTTAACCAAAATGGTATTTGGACCAATCACCGGAAGTTGTCTTATTACAGGAGCATCCAGTGTCATTTCAACTACCGGTTTTTCATCAGGCACAACATAAACGCTAACAGCAGCCATGGATTTTTCAACCCTGCTTGTATTCAGGAATATAGTAAGTGCAATCGACATGCATGCAATGCTTGAAGCTGTAAGAATCAGTATAGTCTTACGGCTGAGCCTTTGCCGCTGCCTTGTGCGATGCTTTAATCTGTTGTTTTTCTTTTGCATTGGATTCCTGATTAAAATTTCATTCATAAATGGTGTTGATACACTTTACGTCAGAAAATTTTACCCTTATGTGGTTAAGGATGTTGGCAACACGTTAAAAGAAAACTTACAGGTGTAAGGTTTTGATAGATTATGTAACGGTATCTTTGCCGGCCATAAAAAGAGGAAAATCGAAATCGTGTCTATACAACCTGATATATCAAACGGAACAACAGGGAAACAACTGTATGATTACCAGCTAAAAGCAATTGATGAAATATCTGACCGGTTAAAGGATCATCCATCGAGGTACAACCTGCTTTACCAGTTGCCAACGGGTGGAGGTAAAACAGTTATCTTCTCTGAAATTGCAAGAAGGTATATTGAGTCCACAGGGAAGAAGGTGTTAATCCTTACCCATCGCATTGAATTGTGCGCCCAGACTTCCAAAATGCTTACGGAGTTTGGAGTTCATAATATGGTGATAAACAGTGCTGTAAAAGAATTACCTGTACCTAATGATTACATGTGTTATGTAGCGATGGTTGAAACGCTGAACAATAGGTTGAGGGATAAAATTCTGAGTCTTGACAGCGTAGGCTTGATGATCGTGGATGAAGCTCATCATAATTCCTTCGGGAAGTTATTGTCTTACTATGAAAAAGGAGTGCTCCTTGGCGTAACGGCAACTCCGCTCAGTTCAAATATTAAGATAAGGATGAAGGATACTTATGATGAACTCATTGTGGGCGAATCCATTTCTTCACTCGTTGGAAATGGATACCTGGCCAAAGCAACAACATGGCATTATCAGGTGGGGCTTACTTCATTAAAAGTAGGCATGAGTGGTGATTACACCGTCAGTTCTTCTGAGAGATTGTATAACAGTCATGTGATGCAGGATAAACTCCTTGGTGCCTACAGGGAGAAAAGTGCAGGCAAAAAAACGCTGATCTTTAATAACGGAATTGCAACCTCACAATATGTTTATGCAACTTTTCAGGATGCGGGCTATGACATCAGGCACCTGGACCATACCCATACGGCAGGTGAGCGAAGGGAGATACTTGACTGGTTTCGCAATAAACCGGATGCAATCCTTACTTCTGTTAGCATCCTGACCACGGGTTTTGACGAGCCAACAGTGGAAAGTATTATCCTTAATCGTGCGACAAAATCGTTGACACTTTATTTTCAGATGATAGGAAGAGGGTCACGGTTCCTCCCCAAAAAGAAAGAATTTACAGTGATCGACCTGGGTAATAACCTGAGCAGGTTTGGTCTGTGGGATTCGGCAGTAGACTGGCGGGGCATTTTTCAGAATCCTGAACTTTACCTGGCCGGAATCCTAAATGATGAAGATATTGAAAAGAACTTCCGGTATGAGATGCCACAGGAGTTGCGGGATAAATTCAAAAACTCTCCATCCATTGATTTCGATGTCAGGGCTGAACACCAGTATGCAGCCAGCACAGGGCAGCGCCCTAAAGTGGTGATACAGCGAAGCATGGAGCAGCACCTTGCCATGTGCCTGGCCAACAGCAATGGTACAGATGAAGCACTGATGCTGGCTGATTTGCTTAAGGAAGAGATCGCATTCAGGATCAGGATATTTTGCAGGTGCCTTAGCAAAACATCAGAAAGCTATGTAAAATGGCTTCAGGATGATTATAAGTTAAAGCTCAAACTTGCATTGATCAGGATAGGACATCATGCAGGGGCAAATGATTTATCGGCCGAAACAGGGCCAAACCCACCTGATTCCCTGCTTTAGAAGCGCTTCCCATCTCCTTGATATTGTAAACAATGCCTGTTCATAATTAAGGTATTAATTCAAACCTTTTTGCTTTCTTTGCGCATAGATTTACAACAACAAAAAACTCCCGGCAATGGGTGACCTAAAAAATAAATTCAGTAATTTAGAGAAGCAGATTCAGAATTTAATAAATTCGCATCAGAATCTGCGTAAGGAACTACAGAAACTGAAGGAAGAAAAATTGCATCTGGAATCAGAAGTCAACGTTGAAAAAGAGCGTGTAAAGATGATGCAGCAGGGGTTTGAGGAGTTTCGTGATGTTACAAAAGTAAAGACAAAAACGCAGATTTCAGGATTGAAATCGAAAGTTAACGAAATGATCAGCGAGATTGATAAAAGTGTTGCGCTGATTGATATGAATCATAAATAGTGAATCAGGCTCCTTTATGAGCGAATTAAATTCAGTAAAAGTTTCCATCAGCAACCGTTCCTATCCACTTCGTGTTTCGAAGGAGGAAGAGGAGAAAGTGCTGCAAGCTGCACAGGCTATCAATAAACGGCTTAAGGAGTTCGAAGACAGCTATGCTGTCAAGGACAAGCAGGATTTATTGGCCATGTGTGCATTGCAGTTTGCTACCGAAGCGATGGGTCATCATAAGCAAGATAAGAAGACAGGGCAGGATGAAGCCGCTGATCAGGTTGATTATTTGAAATTGCTGATTGATGAATACCTGGCATCGGAAGAAACAGCTACTCCATAAAGGAAGAACGTTCTTTGAATAAGAGTTTATAGTTTGAAGTTTATTGTTTGCTGATTAGGCCGGGTTTAAGGCTTTATTGCCAACTGCATACTGCAAACTGCATACTCTTAAAAGGTATCCCGCATTTATACTGAGATTCACTTTAAAAAACTCAACACTTCGATATCATTGGAATTAAGCTTAAGGCATCCAATGGCAGGCTGCAGCAGCGATGTAATACTCGCTGTCTATTCCGGAACTTGTTCCGGAATGTTCACGGCAGAAACCAGAAAAACGCCTGGCGGTTCCACCTCTATCATAAGGGGTTTGACGAAGTCTCTTAGTATAGTTGCGGGTTTTTTTTGTTTAATCACTCCGGGTTTTATTTCACTGAAGGAAGAAAAGCCCAAAATTTGAAAAAATAATTATGGAAGATAGTTTAATAATAATGATTGCAGTCGGCGTCCTGGCACTTGTTGCCGGAGGTATTGTATCATGGTTCATTCTCAAAAAGGGATTGAAATCCCGTGAACTTGTCGCCATTGAACGTGCAAAAGCAATTGTAAAAGATGCTGAGAATGATGCAGAGGTTATGAAGAAGAATAAAATTCTTGAAGCCAAAGAAAAATTTCTGCAACTGAAATCGGAACATGAAAGGCACATCTCTGAAAAAGAAAAGGCTGCCGTACTTGCTGAAAACCGCATCAAGCAAAAAGAGCAGGCCCTTGCTCAAAAGACAGAACAAACCCAGCGCAAGCAGCAGGAATTTGATACACTTCAGTCAAACCTTAAAAACCAGTTGTCTATACTTGATGGCAAAAAAGAAGAACTGGCGAAAATGCATTCTCGACAGGTCGAGCAATTGGAAAAGATAAGTGGTTTGAGCGTTGAACAGGCAAAAGGTCAACTGGTGGAAGCGCTTAAAGAAGAAGCCAAGACGAATGCCTTGTCTTATATAAAAGACATCATGGAGGAGGCGAAGTTGACTGCCAATAAAGAAGCAAAGAAGATCGTCATCCAGACCATTCAACGTGTTGCTACTGAGCATGCCATTGAGAATGCCGTAACTGTTTTCCATATCGAGAATGATGATGTAAAAGGCCGTGTAATCGGACGCGAAGGAAGAAACATCCGTGCGCTGGAAGCAGCTACAGGTGTTGAGATTATCGTAGACGATACACCGGAATCAATCATCTTATCCTGCTTTGATCCTGTAAGAAGAGAATTGGCCCGACTGGCACTGCACCAACTGGTTACAGATGGCCGTATTCACCCTGCACGTATTGAAGAGGTGGTTGCTAAAGTAAAGCGTCAGCTTGAAGATGAAATTGTGGAAGTAGGGAAGAGGACAACTATCGATTTGGGTATTCACGGACTTGCTCCTGAAATGATCCGCATGGTTGGAAGGATGAAATACCGTTCTTCTTACGGACAGAATCTGTTACAACACTCTCGCGAAGTAGCAAACCTCTGTGCATTGATGGCAACTGAGCTCGGACTGAATGTGAAACTTGCCAAGCGTGCCGGACTTCTGCATGACATCGGCAAAGTTCCTGATGATGAGCCTGAATTACCGCATGCAATTTTGGGTATGAAAATCGCCGAGAGAAATAAAGAGAATCCTGAAGTATGCAATGCCATTGGTGCACACCACGATGAAATAGAAATGACGAGCATTCTTTCGCCTATTGTTCAGGTATGTGACGCCATCAGTGGTGCTCGCCCCGGAGCACGCCGCGAAGTTCTTGAGTCATACATCAAACGACTCAAAGACATGGAAGCGTTGGCCATGGGATACCAGGGCGTTGACAAGACCTTTGCTATTCAGGCAGGACGTGAATTGCGTGTAATTGTGTTAAGCGAAAAAGTAAACGACAAACAGGCCGAGATGCTGAGCTTCGACATCGCCAATAAGATCCAGAATGAAATGACTTATCCGGGTCAGGTAAAAGTGACGGTGATCAGGGAGACAAGGTCAGTGAATTACGCGAAATAGTTTTTCACATTTCCGAAAGCGGAGTGGAAATTTTCTTCTGCATTTGTTTTTGAAAACATATACGCCAGCCCATCCATGAGTGCGGACTTCGATATAATAATTGAACCAAAAAAAAATATTGGTCACTACTGGCGGGAATTGTGGCGGTTTCGCGGCTTGCTTTATTTTCTTGCCTGGAGAGATTTTCTCGTACGATACAAGCAAACCGCCCTGGGGATTTCCTGGAGCCTGATCCGCCCGCTAATAACGCTTGTTGTTTTCACGCTCGTCTTTGGTAAGATAGCAAACCTGCCGGCCGGAGGTGTTCCGTATTCACTGCTTGTATGTGCAGCGCTGATTCCATGGCAATTTTTTTCAAATGCATTCACTGAAGCAAGCCAGTCATTGATCTCGAATTCCAATTTGCTGAGCAAGGTATATTTCCCCCGTCTTCTCGTTCCTGCCAGTACACTACTGGTAGCAATTGTTGACTTCCTGATCTCACTGGTAATACTTGCAGCACTGATGATCTGGTATCACTTTACACCTCCCATAACAATACTGCTCCTTCCGGTTTTCTTTGTCTTTGCTTTGATGGTTTCATTCGGTGCCGGCGTTTTTATTTCAGCTGTGAATGTGAAGTACCGGGATTTCAGGTATGTAGTTCCGTTCATCGTTCAGGCGGGACTATATATTTCACCAGTTGGATTCAGTTCATCAGTGGTAAGTGAGAAGTACCGTTTATTGTATTCCTTGAATCCGATGGTTGGGATCATCGACGGTTTTCGCTGGTGCCTTTTAGGAAACAATGCACATATATACATGCCGGGATTTATCCTGTCCATTGTATTCACATTATTACTCACATTCTTTGGAATAAAATATTTCAGGAATTTCGAAAAGGGATTTGCCGATATCATCTAAGGACAATATGAGCATTGTAATTAAAACAGAGAACCTTGGGAAGATGTACCGGCTCCGGCATTCATCCGGTCACCGCTACAAAACATTCCGTGAAGAACTCGCAGCAGGTATGCGCTCATTATTTTCTTCAGGAGGTCAATCAGGCAATACCGAAGAGTTCTGGGCATTGAAAAATGTTTCATTCGATGTAAAACAGGGTGACAGGATCGGCATCATTGGAAGAAATGGCGCAGGGAAATCCACGTTGTTGAAAATACTGAGCAGGATCACAGATCCTACTGAAGGACGTGTTTCCATTAAAGGGAGGGTTGCAAGTTTGCTGGAAGTGGGTACAGGATTTCATCCGGAACTTACAGGAAAAGAAAATATATTTTTGAATGGAAGCATTCTGGGCATGACACGCGATGAGATAAAAAGCCGTTTTGATGAAATCGTTGAATTTGCCGAAGTTGAAAAGTTCCTTGATACACCGATAAAAAGATATTCCAGCGGAATGTATGTGCGACTTGCTTTTGCAGTGGCAGCACATCTCGAACCTGAGATCCTGATCGTAGATGAAGTGCTTGCTGTTGGTGATGCGCAGTTTCAGAAAAAATGCCTCGGCAAAATGGAAGAGGTGAGCAAGAATGATGGTCGTACGGTTCTCTTCGTCAGCCATAACATGGCTACAATTCAGTACCTCTGTAATTCATGCATTTATCTGAAGCAGGGATTATTTGCCGCTTCAGGGAATACCCAGGATGTGATTAGCAAATACCTTCAGGAATCAGTTGAAACAGGAAGTAACGATCTCGCCAATAACAAGAATAGAGAAGGGAGTCAACGAATCCGGTTTAATGGCGTTACTTTCAGAAGTCCTTCAGGTGAGTCAAAGCGTTCTCTCCAATGCGGTGAAGATGTTGTCATGGATTTACATTTCAGCGTCACCGGTTCGCGCCAGTTGAATGCAGTTCATTTTTCTGTAGGTGTTGATGACATGCTGGGACAACGAATTACTTATTTCAGCAATGAAATTACACATCAGTTGTTCAGCAACCTTGATACAAACAATTATGTTGTCAGTATTGAAATTAAAAAACTTCCTCTGAAACAAGGCAGCTATTCCTATACTTTGTTTTCAACCGTAGGTGGTGAAATTGCAGACTGGGTGAAAAATGCCGGCAGTTTTTTTGTTGAGGCAGGAGATTTCTTTCAAACCGGAAAACTACCCGACGCTGACCAGGGGGCATTTTATATTCAGCACTCCTTCAGTCTCAACAAAGAATGAATTCATATATTCTGACATATTTACGTGAGATACGCAAGTTGAAGAGGCGCGGTCTCGTTGTGCCTTCGATGTTGCAGCTTGCCAATGATTACGGGCGCTGGAAGAAGTGGGCTGCACCGGGAACTTCATCAGTTCAAGCTCGATTGCCATGGATGACATTCTCAGCCATTCGTTTTATGGAGAAAAACCTTGACCGTACCATGAAGGCCTTTGAATATGGCTGTGGCGGATCAACCGTTTTCCTTTGTGAGCGGGCTGGTAACGTTGTGTCTGTGGAACACGACAAAGAATGGTTTCAGATACTCGGAGATAAACTCAAAGGAATGAAATTATTAAATTGGCAGGGAAAATTTATTGAACCTGAATCAACGGGCACTGACACCAAATCAATTGCAGATCCTGATGAATATGGAACGGATGATGTGAAACTTTCAAAGTGTCGTTTTAAGAATTATGCTTCTTCAATAGATGAATACAAGGATGAAGAATTTGACTGGGTACTTGTGGATGGCCGGTCGAGGCCTTCATGTATTAAGCATGCAATACCAAAAGTTAAAGTCAGTGGCTTTTTGCTGCTCGATAATTCAGACAGGCAGTATTATCTTGAAAAACTACCACTTAATTTTCAGGAGCATTTCCGGGTAGTTTGTGATGATGCCGGCCCCGCTTCTTTCATGACAGAGTTCTCTAAAACAACCATCTGGCAAAAAGTAAAATGATGAATGCTCCTGTAGCACTTTTTGTTTACAACCGCCCCCTTCATACAAGAAGAACACTGATGAGTTTGTCGATGTGCGGCGAAGCGCTGGAAACCGATCTGTTTATTTTCTGCGACGGACTGAAGAACGGAGCAACTGAAGATGTCAAAAAATCAGTTGAAGAAGTCCGTAAAGTGATTCGTGAAAGGAAATGGTGCAGGAATGTCGAAATTATTGAATCAGCGGTCAACAAAGGATTGTCGCGCTCTGTAATTGCAGGCGCAACGGAAATTGTAAACCGCTTCGAAAAGATCATTGTCCTGGAAGATGACATGGAGGTGTCACCATTTTTTTTGAAGTACATGAATGAAGGATTGGCATTGTATGAACGTGATGAAGCAGTAATAAGCCTCACCGGATATTGCTGGCCTGTGAAAGAAAAACTTCCCGAAACTTTCTTTCTTCTTGGGACCTATTGCTGGGGATGGGCTACATGGAAGCGGGGATGGGATCTCTTCGATCCTGACGGAAGCAAGTTGTTGCGACAACTCGAGGAAAAAAATCTTACTTCCCTGTTCGACTTTAACGACAGCCATTTCTATACCCGAATGCTGAAAGATCAGGTTGAAGGAAAGAACGATTCATGGGCATTGCCATGGTATGCTGCTGCATTTCTTCAGCATAAATTGACATTGATACCTGGCAGATCGCTTGTGCGAAATACAGGTATAGATGGAACAGGTGTGCATTCAGGCGAATCTGATGAATGGGCAGTGGAGTTGTCTTCAACTCCGGTTGAGGTCGCAAGAATTCCGCTTGAAGACAGCACACCGGGAAGAGGGGCTGTTACTGCTTTTTTCAGAAGTATGAAAAGAAATTCGTTGCCTGAGCGGCTGAAAAGAAAGATCAGAAGTTTTTTTCCTCAAAATAATTGAACATGGGATTGGTGTCCGGCATAATGAACAGGTTATTCCCTTCTGAAAGCATGCGGCTCATCAGAAAGGCCGGATCGTTTCCGAGATTTCAGAAAACTCAAATTGCTTTTCGGGACATGAAATTTGATGTGACAGATTTTCTATCTGTTGCCTGGCAGTTGAAGGAGATTTTTGAGGATGAGGAATTGCAATTCAAATCAGCATCTGCAAATCCGTTGATTTATGACTGTGGCGCCAACGTTGGCGTTTCATCCGTCTATTTTAAAAAACTTTTTCCCGGTGCGCATATTAAAGCATTCGAACCGGATCCTGATGTTTATGCTTGTCTGGAAAGGAATATTTCCCAAAACCATTTATCCGGTGTCGGGCTTTTTCAAAAAGCTGTCTGGAAGGAGAAAGGAAAACTCAAATTTTCCTCTGAAGGCGCCGATGGCGGATCACTTGTTTCCGGTTCGGGTAAAGCAATTGAAGTTGAAAGCATCAGACTGAAGGATCTTCTCGCTGCAGAAAAGGAAGTTGACCTGTTAAAAATTGACATTGAAGGCGCTGAAGTGGATGTGATCAATGACATCAAAGACGAGTTGTCAAAAGTGAAGTTGCTTTTTGTAGAATACCATTCACGGCCGGGGGAAACGCAACGTCTTGATCAATTATGTGCTGCGCTTTCAACTGCGGGTTTCAGGTATTACATTCGTTCAATTAATTCTTCTGTGAAAAATCCATTTGTGTCAGAGATGGATTCCCATGGAATGGACATTCAGCTTAATATTCATGCTATTCGTAAACAGGATCAGGAACTCCATCGCTAGCCGTGCGAATGCAGCAGCATCACGGCTGCTGCGGCTTAAGTACGGCAGTTGCGCCGTGCTCCTGTACCATAGGGTTGCGCGCCTGGATACAGATCCTCAATTGCTGGCTGTAAGTCCTGAAAATTTCGACCTTCATCTGGGAATATTAAAAAGAGAGTTTCACCTGCTCACTGTTGAAGGATTCAAGGAACATTTAAGAACGGGAAAGAAATTTCCTGAGAAAAGTGTCTTCCTTACTTTCGACGACGGATATGCAGACAACCATCAGCATGCAGTGCCTTTGCTTGAAGCACATAAGGCCGAAGCTTTGTTTTACATCTGTACAGGGAATATCGGAACAGATCATTAATTTTGGTGGGATGAACTTGAACGCCTCATGCTGTGTGGGGATAAATTTCCTCCCGCTTTTCTGGTTGAAATAAAAGGTAAAAATTTTAGCTGCTCCGATAGTTTTAATTCCCGTAAGGCTATGTACAATGAATTGCTGCCAGTATTGAGACGAATGGATTTCATTTCCCGCCAGAAGATATTTACTGAGGTAAAAGCAATGCTTCCGGCTTCTTTGCCCAGGGAATCGCATCGTTCGGTAACTGAACCGGAATTAAAGGAAATGAGCAACTCTCCTTCAGTTACGATCGGAGCGCATACGGTGAACCATTGTTCACTTAACTGGGTTAAAATTGATGAGCAAATACTGGAGATTCAACGGTCAATTAAAACGATTGAAAAGATTGCGGAAAAGAAGGTTTCTGATTTTTCATATCCCTTCGGAACAGGAAATGATTTTAGTAAGGATACGATTGACATTTGTAAAAAAGCAGGAA
>JAPLDB010000176.1 GCA_026391975.1 Bacteroidota bacterium
AGCTTAAATCTGAAAATAAGTTTGACATTAGAAAAGGTACGATCAAATTGATTACTGATACGCTTTATGAAATAGCCAATGTACGTTAGAAACCTTCAAATTTGAAATGGATCAGTACGAAGCCGTCTACCTCCTTGCGTATTCTTAGAAGTTTTGCAGGAAGTATTATTCTGGCAACAGGTATTGCTTCTATTGCATATGGGATTTCAGTTTTTCCCGGCGATGAGCTTAAGAGGAAAGACAAAGTTGCTTTTCACGATGAGAATGTCATGGCAATTAATTATTGTTTAGCGGGACTTGCTGTAGCGGCCATTTCAATTCCGGTATATGGAATACATTCAAAGCGCTATTCGGTTTCAAAAAAGTGGAGGGTCAAGTACCAGCGCTGACGATCTGTGAGGGGAATTTTTTTCTATATGTTCAGTTTCAAGATTGAAGCAGCCAGCTTTGAAGGAGTGATGGTTTCAGCATTCAATTTTAATGATGCCTTTTCATAAAAAATCCTTCTTGCAGCAAGAGTTTCTGTAATGTAGATCATCAATTCGTGCCGTGAAAGCATGGAAGCCCCCCTCCTACCGCTACAATTGATTTCTTTTCTTTAGAAATACTTCTTAATACTTCAGCTTCTTTGTTTCTGAAAAAATCTTCTCCGTGTTTTTTGAAGATTGCCTGAATAGATTCACCGGTTTGTTTTTCAATGAGTAAGTCTGTGTCAATAAAGCTTGATTTCAGTAGGGCTGCAGCCTGCATTCCAAGAAAGCTTTTACCGCTGCCTGGAAATCCGGTAAGGAAAATTAACATACCTGAGAGCTAACGAAAAATAGTGAGCGATATTTGATTATTTCCTGAACTATCAGAATTTATCTTTTTGCATAGCCCATTTTATCAATGGTGCGCTGCTTATGCTTGTAAGTAAAGCCATGATAATAAGCGCAACAAACAAATCGGGGTCAATAATTCCCGCTTTGAAAGCAATGGTGCCAAGCAAAATTTCCATGGCCCCTCGTGCATTCATTCCAAAACCAACAGCAAGTGAATTTCTGAAGTCAAGCCCACCCATGTAGGCGCCAATCCATGCTCCGCCTATCTTTCCTATGCTGGCTATTACCAAAACCACCAGTATTAACGGAAGATTAAAATGAGCCACGAAGTTGATATGGAGTCCTATGTTCACGAAAAAAAGCGGGGCAAAAATATTGGTCACAAACTGGTGGATGATCTCTCTTGCACGTTCATTCAGGTGGACGCTGTCACCCAATGCAATACCCATGATAAATGCACCCAGAATGGCGTGTACCCCCATGGCTTCTGTGAAGGCAGCACATAGAAAACAAAGTCCAAGTGCAAAAGCCAGAACGCCGCCCGGCCATGACAGCTTAGTCTGAATAAAAGGTAATGATTTACTCAGGAGTTTCCTTCCAATGGTTAGCATAAAAACACCGAAGGCCATTACATAGAAGATTGTCAAACCAAGGTTTGCTCCAACCCCCTGGTGGTCGATCATTGCAAGTACGATTGAAAAGATCAGCCATCCGACGAGGTCATTAAACATGGCAGATGCCATGATGAGCATGCCCAGCCTTGTCCGGTAGAGATTCATGTCCATCAATATTCTCGCAATGACTGGCAATGCAGAGATCGCCATTGCTGTTCCGAAGAATACCGAAAAGATCACGTGGGAATTAGTGTTTTGAAGATGAAAAAAATCTGGCAGATACCATGTCAGCCAGAATCCGATCGTAAATGGAATCGCCAGACTTGTGAGGCTTGTATAGACAGCAAGTCTGCCCTGTTTTAATACCACAGGAAGTTGCACTTCCATTCCTGCCACAAAGAGCAGCATCACCACAGAAATCTGCGTGATGGCATTCATTGAAATGGCGACATTACCTGTTTCAGGAAAGAAATGAGAAAAGAATCCGGGGAAAAAATAACCAATGATTGAAGGGCCGAGAATAATTCCCATGATCATTTCACCCATGACAACGGGTAATTTGAATTTTCTGCCAAGCTCAGCGAACATGCGGGAAGCAAGAAGCATGATGCTGATAGATGTCAGGAGAACAACAACATCCTCATGTGTTAGTGTCTGCATAAATTAAAAAACCCTGGAATGAACGATAAGCATATTGCATGGCAGATCAGCCAGCATGTATTCCAGATCGTGTGTAAAAATGCGGTCGAATATATTCATGTGGTGATCGGGGGAATTGACAACGAGTAAATCTGCATTCACACTTTGTGCATATTGCCCAATTGTAAAACCACGTCTTCCGGAAAAAGTCTTTGCTTTCAATATGATACCCTTGCTATCAATTTTGGAAAGCAGATTAGTAAGTTTTGAGTGCTCATCATCCATCATTGACTCCTTGATGTAAGCTGCTTCCGGCTCGGTGCTGTCATCAGAAATGCTCATGCTCACGGCAGGAATATCAACTTCGTCGACAACAATAACGTCATTCATGTTATCCTTTTCAGCAATGTATACAGCCGTTTCTATAGTATTTATGCTTTTGGAATGATCATGACCGTTCACTACCATTCTCCTGAACGGTCCAGGATTCAATTTAGGTTCAATGAGCATCAATACCGAACATTTTGCCCTTCTGCTGATTTCCCGTGAAACAGAACCCATGTAATATTTCAGCATATTTTCCTTTTCCACTGCACCAATGATGAGCAAATCAACAACATGCTTTTTGCAAATAGTGAGAATAGTCTCCACAGCGTCGCCATCCTCCCATTCTATGAATGAGTTGGTCTCTCCAAATCCGTAATGGTTTAGCACATTATTCAGGTGTTTTTCCTTTTCGGCAGAACGTTTACCGACATGAATAAAAATGATACGGGCATTAAATAGAGAAGTCAGTCTTTGGGTTTCGGCAATCAGCGCTTCAAGTCGCGGGGAAAATGCCACTGCGAGCGCTATTGTTTCGAAAGGATAAGCAGGTTTGCCTTTGATCATCGCTTGCGGGTTTTGGAGAGGGGAATTACAAACCTAATATTTTTTATCGGACTTTCAACTTAATGTTATGTTAAGTTTCAAACGGCAAAAAAAAAGCGTAATTAAATAAATTAATCCGAATATCCGTTTCGACTAATTATCTGGACAAATAAAACTATACAACTCTAGGAACGTCCTTCGGAATATTTGTGATATTTTTGCTCACATGAAACTGAAAGCAATACTATTCCTCCCTGTTCTTATTATCCTGGTACAAACTTCAATCGTCAATGCACAGGATGAATCCGGTGATGAAAATACACCTGTGACCTTCAAAGGGGAAAGGGGATTTCATA
>JAPLDB010000132.1 GCA_026391975.1 Bacteroidota bacterium
AAAATGATTTAATAATTCGTTGCACAAAACGAATGAGCTTGTATTTTCAGAGGAAAACCCTGAAATAACAAAGGATTAAATGTTACAACACATGATGAAAGTCATATAGACAGAAAAGAAAATATGACAAGGTTTACCGGGAAGCAATCCTGAATTGCTCAATTAGCGAGGGATCATCAGTAATTCTGTTACGTACAGCGAACATGACCAGGCCTGCAATGTTTTTTGAATTGGTGATCTCCATAAGTTTGGTCCGGTAACCTTCAATTGTTTTTTCAGAGACGAATAATTTGTCGGCTATCTCTTTGGTTGTAAATTCATAACAGATCAGAAATACCACGGCCCGAAGCCGGTCTGTTACGACGTCGATACTCTGCTTGCTGTCAAGTACCGGCTTGTGGATCAAACGGTCGAAAAGATTTTTCTCAACTTCATCTGCATAGTAATGACTTCCATCCAGTATTTTTTTTATCGCAATCTTTACTTCTTTGGTGTCTGCGCTTTTTAGCAGGTAACCCCTTGCACCTGCATCGATCATCTTAATAATATTTTCCCGGTCGTCCACACTTGTAAGTGCGATTACAGGAACATCAGGAAAGCGGATGCTGACTTTTTTTGTGGTGGTGATGCCATCTAATTGAGGCATCATGATATCCATAAAAACAAGGTCGAATTTTTTCTTCTTTAAAAGTTTGAGTACATCTTCACCGTTTTCAGCATGCGTAACTGAACTTACCAGTTTTGTTTTTTGAAGAATAGAATCAATGCCCATTCGAAAACAAATAACAAAAAGGATCTTGATCAGTTCTAGAAACGATCTTCGTTTACGATTACTGCAAGATTCAGGATCGATGAACGGTCAGTGTTTTTGTTCATTGCGCTCTGCCTGAACACATGCTGACGATTTGAAGCCAATGCGTACAAATTTGGATTTCGATCTTGTTCAATTGATTGGATATTCAAGTTGCATCTTTCAGCAAGTGAGTCAATTTCAATACCCATCTGTCCTGCGATCTCTTCGATCTTGCAGAAATGCCTGGCCATTTCACTCAACTCTGAGTGTTGTTCAAAAGAAAGCTTCATGTGAAGTATGTTTAAGTTAAATTGACAAAGCGTTAAGTGATGGCAAGGTGCGAAAAAGAGAAACGCAAGTCAAGTACCAGGCAATGCCTAATTTTCCTGTTCGTTAAAGGCGTACTGGATCAAATTGGCGCCCATTTTAAGTGCTTTGGCGTGTAATTCCGGTGAATCCTTGTGAACTTCATAATCCTCCCAGCCATCTCCCAGATCACATTCGAATGAGTAGAAAGCAACTAGCCGGCCTTTGTAAATCCATCCAAAACCCTGCGGTGGTTTTGCATCATGCTCATGGATTTTTGGAAGGCCGTCCGCGAAGTCATATTTCTGATGATAAACGGGATGGGAAAAGGGTAGTTCAACACAGTCTAATTCAGGAAATACTTTTTTCATCTGAGGCCTGACATAAGGATCGAGGCCATAGTTATCGTCAATGTGCAGAAATCCGCCTGCTATCAGGTAGTTCCGGAGGTTGTCGGCTTCCTGTTGTGAAAGAACCCAGTTTCCATGTCCTGTCATATGCACAAAAGGGTAGTTGAATATTTCAGGGCTTCCTGCCTCAACAATGGCCTGTTCCGGATCAATGGCTGTGCCGAGGTTCTGATTACAGAATTTTATAAGGTTTGGAAGCGATGTTTCAAGGTTTGCATACCAGTCGCCGCCGCCATTGTATTTCAGAAGTGCGATTTTAACAGATGGCTGAGTAAACGAAGTCAGCGCAAAAAAAATCAGTGTTGCAAAAAGGTATTTTTTCATAAGGAGAAAATCAATACAAGGTCAGCATGATTACCATTTATTGATTGAGCAAAGATACGATTGAAGCAGCTACAATCCCTGCGGTTTCTGTTCTGAGGCGACTTTTTCCGAGAGAGACAGGTATGAAATTGTGTTGACGGGTAAGTGCAATTTCCGTTTCGGTAAAATCTCCTTCAGGTCCGATGAGTACCAGTGAATTTTCTGATGAGATCAGTTTGTTTTTCAAATGATCTTCTGCATTCATCAGGCAGATGTACTTATGTTCAGTTGTGTTTTCTGAAATAAATTTATCCAGTGCCACAGGTTCGTTCAATTTTGGCAAATATGTCTTCAGTGATTGTTTCATTGCCGACAATAAAACTTTATTCAGCCTTTCAGTCTTGAGTACTCTTCTTTCTGATCGCTGACAGATAACCGGAGTAATTTCATCGATGCCGATTTCTGTTGCTTTCTCGAGGAACCATTCAAGCCTGTCGATATTTTTTGTTGGTGCAATGGCAATGTGCAGCGAATAATTTTTCTTGCCATATTCTTGTTTTGTTTCGGCAATTCTTATTTGGCATTTTTTCGGATCGGGATCTGATATGGTTCCGGTGTAAAAATTGCCATTTCCGTCAGTGAAGAATACTTCATGACCCGATTTCATTCTCAAAACCCTGATGCAATGCGCTGAGTCTTCTTCAGTGAGCAAGGCAAATCCATCAAGTATAATATTTCCGAAAAACAGATTCATGATGCTGCAAAGGAAGAATAAGAAAATGAAAATGGAAAGGGAGGGAAGAAGAAACTAATTGATACCAGGATCTTCAGGAAAGTCATTCATAATTCCGTAAACATGGCCGTTTCGCTGAAGGATATTGCCCCAGGCCTTTTCAGGATTTTCCTGAAATGCCGATTGAAGATCTGCATTGGTCACCCACCAGTTTTCATTCCTGATCTCTTTGGCTAACTTCCTTGGACTCCAGGCATTGTATCCGGCCAGAAATTTGATCTGTTCCGGTTTCACCTGTCTGGTTTCGATCATCAACTTGAGTTGCTCATAATCGCCGCCCCAGTAAATTCCATTGGAGATGAGTTGAGCGCCTCTCAGGTTATTTATGCTATGGATATAATAAACAGAATCAAGCCGCTGGTTTCCGCCCCAGTGAACATGGGCTTTGAATTCAGGAAAATCATCAAGCACGTCATTGATCAGCAAAGGAGTTGGTTTATTCAGAATGAAACCGATACTCCCACGTTCGTCGTGCTGACTTATAAGGACCACAGCGCGTTTGAAATTAGGTTCCGGGTTGAATGGCTCGGAAAGCAATAGCGCACCTACGCGAGGTTTCAGGTTTTCCTGCTTCTTTTTCTTTTTGGCTGCCATGCTCAATCTTAAACAGGAAAGTCTGACCAAATGTTATGGGATTGAAGAAACTTTCAGCGAGTTTTTTATTTGGTTTGAATGAAAGCATGGTTAAATTTCAAAGAAAACGGAACCTTTCAAAGATATTGAAGTAAAACGCCCTTTTTAAAAATTACTGTTTTAGCTGTAGGCTAATCGATTCATCTCCTGATTTGTAAGGCATGAATGTGATAATAAACTGGAACATCTCATCGGTTGTTCTCATACTTCCTTCTCGCTCTGAAACCACTTGTGGAGGGTTGAAAGGATTGAGTGGGTTGTTTGCCGTATTGTCAAAAACTCCTTCCACAAATATGGTCGTGCCTTTTTCCAGTTTTAATATATTTTTAAAAGTATAAAAATACTGCCAGCGGAAATCCCATTTTGGAATACTGATCAGGTGTATCGTGTCACCTTTGGTTGTTAGTGCGTAAGCCAGGAAAGATTTTCCAAGCAGGTGCATGTGTGGATTAACTGTCAGGATAGAGAGGTCTTCGGGTAAAGTATAGTGTGTTCTGAATTTTTGAATAGTGCCGGGGTTGATCACAAGCGGAGGTTCAATTTTCGAAATGCCGGAAGTGCCAAGAATGAATTCGGCAGTAGGCCGTAGGGGTGCTTTCGGGCTAAAGAAAATATTGAAAGTTGTAGAATCAGTTGTGTCAACGGGAGAAGGTCCGTAATGAATATTGTCAAGCAGCAAGATGCCTTTTTGTTTAACACTGTATCCTCCGATGCCTGGAGGATAAAATGATGTTTCAACGCCCGGAAGATAATTGGTAACTGAGGGTGTGAGTAGTGGGTAAGTCCCATCATCATTGGCAAGCCCCAGTTCGCGATAAGCTTCAGTCTTATTCATTTCTTCGGTATTCACAAACATCTTCCCATCATAAAGATTTTTTTTGGCGTTGGGTTTATACTGAATTAAATGCGCATTGATATGATGAACAAGTTTTTTGTTCCCTGCAACGATTTCAATGGTCCTGATGAAAGTATCCTGAGGGAGTTCAAATGGAATTTTCATCATCATGAAATGATCTTTGTTGTTGCCTTCGATGAAAAATGCATTTTTCATATGTAGAATGAGGTCGGGTTTTCCGAAAGAACTTTCTTCTGCGAATACAGGTGCAGAAGGAAGTTTTGTGAGATCTCCCGAGGGAGCTCCATTTCGCACCCATTCTGAAATAAGGTTTATCTCTTCATCGCTAAGTACTTTCTCATCCCTGAAATGAGTGTAGGAAGGATCAGCAGGATATGGAGGCATGAAACGGGACCTTGTGACGAGTTCAATGTTACGGGCTTTAGTTGCTGCATCTTCATAGGTAAGCAGGTTGAAAGTGCCGGCAGAACCTGGTCTGTGGCAAGGTGTGCAATTGGTGAAAATGATTTTTGCAATATGTTCTGAATAAGTGACAGGATTTTTTTTCATGCCACAGGAGAGCATAGCAAGAATGAAAATGGTTGTGAGGCAACTGAGCAGGTATTTCATGTCAGTCTATCAGACAACCCACAGGCTGCGTTTGAGTCACCTTAATTTTATTGCCGGAAGTAATTGCAATGAGCGCATCTTCCAGTTCATGGTGAGAGATCACCGTTCTCTTTTTGCCAACGGCATACATCCAGTCATCAATTCTTCCCTGGTAGAGCAGGGAAGTTGTTTCATTTATCACATAAACGGATGGCGCCACATGGGCATCAAAAGCACCCAGCAATTCCTTGTTGTAATCCACCAGCAAAGGAAAATTTATTTTATAGGATGTCCGGAATTTTTCAATAGAGTCTGATTTTACGAAAGGAGGAAAAACTCCATAGAACATGACTCCTAAAGCTTTGTATTTTTTAGCAAGAGAATTCAAGGTAAGGGTATAGTTTTCACAAGCAGGACAATCGGGAAGCATGAAAACAAACACCGAAGCCATATCCTTTCTTGTTTCATACATCCTGAATATTTTGCCATCAGGTGTCTTGAGTAAAGATGAAATAATTTCAGGAGCATTTATTCTTTTTTGCGCAAAGCCCTGGAGCCCGATAAATAAAAAGAGAAGCATGATTTTTTTCATCCGGTCAAAGATAACGATGAAAGGAATCAATAAGTAATGATCTTGCCGGTGTGTGACTGATGCAGGTATCTTTGGATGATGCGCTGAACATCGCGGTTGTCAGCATATGTTTTAATAAAAAACTTGAACTGGTCAGGGGTTTCTGCAGCAAACTCTGTGTCCATGTATCCAAAACCGATATACCGACCTTTCTCTACAGCCACCACGGAATGTTCATTTCTGTTTCTTCCTTCACCGAGAATAAAAAAATCCTGGTTTTCATACCTCCATTTTCTGATCAGCTGAATGACACGCTTATTGTATTCAGCCGGATCCTCTTTACATATGCATGCACCATTGCATTGCTTTACACCGTATCTGAAACAAGCATATTTGATGTCATACAATCCGCATAGCTTCTGGCAGAGATTGTATTTTTCAACCTGTGCATCCAGGATTTCGGCTGCCTCTTCAGCATTGCGAACAGTGATCAGTGGTTCTTCATCATGCGTTTTTATCCGTGCAGTTTTGAGCGTGAAATAGCCATCTTCATTTACTTTTTTAAAGATCCCCCACTGGTAATAGGATTCACGTTGCATCCTGTTGTACCTCGGTTTGTGTTTTTTTATTTCATCTGATTCAAAGAGCAGAGCTACAAGTTCACTACCTGTAAGTTCGTAGGTGATGCTGCATATTTCCATTTTCAAAGAAAGGGATTTTGGATTGTCCTTTTCTGCAAAATGGCTGAGTGCTCGCTTCCTGATGTTCTTGCTTTTGCCTATGTAAATAATGTTTCCTTTTTCGTTGTGAAAATAATAAACACCGGTTTCTTCAGGCAGCCGGTTTACGTCATCCCTGTTCAGGTTAGGCGGCAACTTCATCAGTGAAGGATCATTATTTATGCTCTTATTAATAATGCCTTGCTGATCTTTAGACAGCAGGAGGTCGAAGAGTTTTACGGTTGCAAGGGCATCTCCGGAAGCTCTGTGGCGTGCATCGTTGCTGATGCCCAGCTGGGAGCAAATATTTCCCAATGAATAAGACCGATGACCGGGAATCAGCTTCCGCGCAAGCTTCACAGTGCAAAGTGTACTCCTGTTGAAGCTGAAGCCAAGTGACCTGAATTCTTCGCGGATAAAACCGTAGTCGAATTGGGCGTTGTGTGCTACAATTGTTTTTCCATCCGTGAGTTCTACAATGTCCTTTGCAACTTCATAAAACCTGGGTGCATCGGCCACCATCTCATCAGAGATACCGGTAAGGCGGGAAATAAATGGCGGTATATTTTTTTCGGGATTGATGAGGGTGGAATATTCCTTCACAACTTTTTCGCCGTCATGAATAAAAATAGCGATCTCGGTAATTTTTTCAAACCGCGCATTTCCCCCTGTTGTTTCTATGTCGATTACAGCGAACATCTATGCTCACGAATTTACTTGAGGCGGATGTGCTCTAACATTGGCGAAAAGAAAATTCTGATCCTTTTATCAACAAAAAAAGCATCTCTTGCGGGAGATGCTTTTTTGTAAAGTGTGATGATTTGGTTATTCAACAATCAGTTTGCCTGTTGCCACCTTGCGTTCTTCATCGAGGACCATGTAGTAATATATCCCTGCTGCAAGACCTTCGCGGTCAATTTTAAATTCCACTTCATTCTGAGCACGGTTGAAAATGTTCACCGAACTATGATTAACAATCTCGTTTCCGTTTGCATCCATCATTCTCAGTTCAGGTTGTTGCAATGCATTTTTGGTTTGCACTTTCAGTATCGCTGCATTAACGACCGGATTCGGATAAATATTATTGACAACAACATTGTCATTATTTTCCTGCACATCAATAGTGGTACCATAGCGGGTTACATTTGTTCCGGGCGAGGTAAAATCACCGCCGGCGATGAGGTAACCATTATAAAAGCAAAGTGCACGAACGCTTCCGTTGAATGTATTGGTTCCCTCCGGAGCCCAAGGGCCTGAAATCGGTTTCTTTGCAAGATTGGTTGCAGTACTTGCGCCAACAGTAACTGTAAAAACTCCTCCGGCATAAATTGATCCGGTGCTTCCGGCTGAACTGGCAGCAAAGCAGTTCACCTGATCAATTGTTCCTGCAGAGAAAGTATTGAACGATGTTCCCCATGTTACTGCGTAATATGTGCACACGGTTGGTGATGGTGGGGAAGTAAAATCTCCGCCGATAAACAAAGAGTATGAATTGGCATTCGGGTATTTGAAAGACATCAAAGCATAAACGCCTGTTCCGGATTGCAGTCCGCTGGCAGCCAGATCAACCCAGCCTGTACCCTGAACATTCATCTTGTTGATCCATGGAGCAGAGCCTTGTCCGCCCACATAGAACTCATTGTAATATACAGCCATGGCATAAACCCCGGCTGAACATTTTGAAGGCGCACCGCCACCCGCCTGGGCCCATGCAGTTCCGGCAGTATTTAGTTTACCCACTTTAGACAAAGATGAGGTACCTGATTGGGTAAATGTTCCTCCGGCATACAATACCCCGTTGAAAATGCAAAATGCTTTTACTTCAGAACCTGCTACTCCCTGTAGACCTTCCCCTACGGCTACCCATGCGCTACCATTCCATTTTGCGACATTATAATTTGTTGCTGAAAGAGAAAATGAGCCTCCTGCATACAAGGTTCCGTTGTAAGAAATGAGTGCATTGACCTTTGGACTTGAGGTGCCACTCAATGAGCCCGCAGCAACCCATGAAGATCCATTCCACTTTTTAACGAGGCCGGTAAAATCGCCACCGGCATAGAGGGTTCCATTGTGAACACACAATGCCCTTACTTTTCCTCCCGGCGTTCCCATTGCGCCCCACTGGGCAAAAGAACTGTGCACCAGAAAAATTGAAATAACTGCAAGTACTAATCTTTTCATATGAATTATTGGTTTATTGATTTGAAATTTTGCGGTTGCAATAATAAGAGAATTTTGCCTCGATTATTATTGAATGGGATATTAATTTGAATGCAAAAGCCTGAAAAAAGCTATTTTTTGTACACAAAGTTAATCGCACTGCACTGCGTCATGTCAGAATTCAGCGTTATATATCGTTTTTCTTTGCCATCCACAAAATACACCACTGCTGAGTTGGGGGGCTTGCTGCCAAGGTTTTCGGCGAAAAGTACCATGTAATTGTTGGTATTCTCCAAAAGGTTGAGGGTGATTTTCTTTTTCTCTTTTACGACGCCATAGTTTTTAAGCACCCAATCGCCATTAAAAAAAATGGATAGGGTATCTCCGTCAATGATGTGGTTGTCATAAATGTATACATCAATGGTAGGTTTGCCCAACTTGATGGTTTCGGTTTTCATGACGGTGCGGTTACGAACGTGCTGCGGGACATTTTTCGGAAGCATTTTTACATCGGGATTCACCGGCTCCCTTAGTACTGCCTGCGGTGGTGAATTGGTGGTCACTGATTTTGCCTGTTTCTTTTCCGGATGATCAGGAACGATCAATGTATCAACCCTGGTTTTCCATATTTTCAAAGAAAGATCGTTTGATGCAGTAAAGAGGGTAGTGTCACCGGGGGCAAAAGCATATCCATTTACGGCTGACTGATGCCCGATGAGTTCCTGTTCAATTTTTTTAAGCGCAGGATTCCATATCCGAACCCAGTTGCCCACATTCCCGGTTACCATGTAATGTCCGTCGTGCGAGAAAGAAATATTGCTTGGAGTTCCTGCTTTGAACCACTGGATTGCAGTTGTCTCCAACTGTCCGAGGGTAAGTTTCCAGATCTGAATAGTTCCGTCTGTACTCCAGCTCAACACACCACTACCCGGTAACATGCGGAGTTTTTCTACGGGTGAATTGCCGGTAAAAAGCTGCTGTACGATTTCGTCTGTCCTGGGATTGATCACATAGAGGTATTTGCCCAATGCAATGATCAATGCGCTCCTGTCTGGGGTTATTACTCCGGCTGTAATGGAATCAGTAAAGTCGTAGATTTTTATGACATCCTGGGTAAGGTCGGAACGCGTTTTATACAAGCGGTTGTAGCCGTTGAAGTAAATAAATCCATCTGCAATCGAGAAGGCAGCGAATTTCATTCCTGAATATTCGGAACGCGTGAGCTGGTTGATGATTTTTTTCTCTGCAAAATCATAAACCCTGATTTCTCCATTTACTGAAGTTGAAATGAGGAGGTTATTTGTCGTGTTGAAATCGATATTGTTAATCGTTTTTGAATGGGCAGAAACTTTGTTTTCAATAGCTCCTGTGACGGCGGAACGAAAAATGATGCTTCCGTCAGTATTCCCCTGGATCAAAACCGGCTCATCGGGCTTGATAACAAGCATGCAAGGGTTGGCCGTAAAATCACGGACTGTTTTTGCCAGCTTGAAAAGTTGTGCAGATGCAGCATAATGCAAAGCAAGGCAAGCAAGGGCAAGGCAAACTTTTACTTTAGTGCTCATTCAGGTTATCTGGAAGTAAAAGTACTGTTCAAATTGCTGGTTTTGATGAACCACAGAACTGATTATCAACCTGACAAAATAAAAAAACTGCCAAGCGATCGGGCTCAGCAGCTTTCTTTTTAACAATAAAGAAATTACTTCTTTGCAGGAGTTGCAGCAGGTTTTGCTTCTTCCTTCTTCATTTCTTTTTTTGCAGCAGGTTTTGCAGCATCTTTTTTCATCTTTCCATCGTCTTTCTTTTCCATTTTTGCATCACTTTTCTTTTCCATTTTTGCAGGAGCAGCTGCTGGTGCTGGTGCAGGAGTTTGTGCAGACACTGCGATTGCGAACATAGCTGTAACAGCTAAAACAAGAATCTTTTTCATTTTTAATTTGGGTTTAAGATTATTAATAATTTTTACGGATGCAATATTACCTTAGCTTTAATGAACAGTGGGTGAGTTTGTTGGGTGTGTGAGATGAAGAATAAATTCAATATCAGATAGAAAATCAATAATAGGCCTTTTAATACTAAGAGATTCTGAAAGTGGGAATTTAAATGAATTGCCGCTACTATTTTTCCTTTTTCCGGTTGCGGGCAATAGTTGCTGCCTGCAAGCCGTTTGCTGCATTTTGATATTCCGGATTCAGCAAAAGTGTTTTTTGAAAATAGAAAGCAGCACTATCGAAAATTTGAAGTGTATAGTAAGCTCCACCGAGATTGAAAGATATTTCTGCATTGAGAGTATCATATTGCCAAGCATGGAGCATGGATTTTATAGATGCTGCATAGTTCTTTTCGACACCCAACTGCATGCCTTGTTTGAAATAATGCCCGGCGAGCACTTTGTTTGGAGTTGTCAATTCTGGACTCAAAGGATTTAAAGCCTTCGCCCTTTTCCACCATACTTCGGCATTATCAAATTCGTTTTTCCAGCTATAGCCGACACCCATGTTAATGTACCCATCAATTTTTTTCGGATAAATGCTGATTCCTTTTTGTAAATATGTAAAACTCTGATTGATCCAATTTTCTTTTTCTGAGCCGGTTGATTCTGTGGCTAAATTCAGGCATGCAATTCCTGCATTCAATTGTGACTTAGCGCTATTTGGCGTTTGGGTCACGTCGGCAAGAAACAAAGTATTGTTGTCTTTCCAGTCCCCGCAACGCAGGATATTACGGATCGTAAAGAATACGATGACGGAAGTAATCAGAAGTAACGATATTGTTTTCTTTAATTTTAGTTTTTCAAATGCGTTGATGAAAAATGCAACAATTGCAAGGCAGAATCCAATGCCTGGTATCAGCACAAACCGCTCTGCCAATGGGGTTCCTGTGTTGAAGAATATATTGGAAACCACTGAAAAAGTTATAAAGTAAAATAGAATGCTGAAAGAATATACCGGTTTTCTTCTGAAACAATAGATCGCAACAACAAACAATCCTATGTGAATTGCTATGGATAAAAGTACAAGCGGGTTGCTGAAATCTGTAACTGGTATCTGGTTGTAATTGTAATCGTAAGAAAGATGCCATGGGAAGATGAGAAGTTTAAGATACAGAAGCCATGTTAGGAAAATGGTTGCATAGCGCTGAGCATTAGTAGTATCAACAAAAGGATTGTTCAGTACATCATTACTCATTGTTCCTGCATTTTCTTTTGTTGCAAGAA
>JAPLDB010000001.1 GCA_026391975.1 Bacteroidota bacterium
ATAATTTGTAGCCCCACTGATAACACCTCCGTTTAAGAACCATTGATAGGTAACCGCACCGGAATTTGCAAACAATGTATTTCCGCTTTGCTGAATCGCCTGTGGAGGAGGATATGATTGAGTAGTGAGTAGTGAGTAGTGATAATTGAGTATTTAACTTCTTATTGCTTCACGAATTTGCGTGTAATAATTCCATTTTCTGTTTGTACTCGAACGAAGTAGACACCCGGACTGAATTTACCAATTCCAACAAGAATTTCGGTTCTCGGATTATTGTTTATTGATTGAGCAGATAATGCAATTACCTTTTCTCCGACCATGTTATAAATCTCAATTGTATTTACTATGAACCCGGAGCTGATTATCACGAACTCTTTAGCTGGATTGGGTGTAATCTGAAAATTATTCTCATTGAGCAACACGTTCACTCCTACATCAAAAGTTACAACAACTGTATCAATTACTGAACATCCCATTGCGTCAGTCACTGTAACAAAAAATGTATCTGCGCACAATGAGGTTATGGTTTGGGATGTTTCATTATTGCTCCACAAATAGGTATAAGGAAAAGTTCCGCCGGATGGATTTATTGTTGCCGAGCCATCACAGCAGCCGGCGCATGATGCGGGAGAAATTGTTGATGTGATAATCAGAGGAGTTGGTTCTGTTACAACAGCATTGGATATTTCAGAACATCCCAAGGAATCAGTTACTGTGAGCATATATGTTCCGGCAACGAGTCCGGTAATGGCTGCTGAATTTTCGCCGCCCGGTGACCATAAATAAGTGTAGGGCGCTGTGCCTCCCTGAATAATTGGCGTTGCAGTTCCGTTGCTATCGCCAAAGCAGGTTACGCCGGTCGCCAATATTGAATCAGTTAATTGCGGTGGTTGCTGAATTGTAATTTCGGCAACTGAAATACACTGATTAATATCAATCACAGTTCCGGTATAATTCCCTGCAGGCAATCCTGAAACGAAATCAGTTATTTGACCGTCAGGCGACCAGGAATAACTGTATGGAGCCAGTCCTCCAATGGCTTGAATAGATGCAGTTCCTGTGCTGTCGCCAAAACACAAAACATTTGTATTCGCAGAAGAGACCCCAAGGTTGCACAATGAACTGCTTACATTGAAGTTGTCATAGTAAAAACTTACAGCGTTACTGGTGGTGTATTTGCAAACGACACCAAACCAGGCAGACGTATTGTAGGTGATATCGGTAGCAGATGCTTCCAGTATATAATTTGTTCCTCCAGCGGTGTCAACCAGCAATTGCCAAAACCCTGTAGAATCACGCGTTACCTTAACGCCAAGGTAAAATGCAGCTGCAATTTCTGAATTATTGCCACGACAAACCGAAGTTAATACAGTGTCATCCTGTCTGAAAAGTTCAACAGCATCCAGTGAAAGGGCTTCACCAAACTGCAGGAAATAACCATGCAATCTGTTTTCCAGATTTGCTGAATCAGATGTAAGATAAACCCTGGCATTGTTATTTGCTGATGGCGGAAAGCCAAGGTGAATGTAAAAACTCCATTGAATATTTGCCAGTGAGGAAAGGTTTGCCGGGGTTGACAAGTATGCTTTTCCGGCGGTTGTATCTTTGGTCTGAAGCTGGTGTTGCACATTTACTTTAAAGTGAGATGTGTCACCGATCCAGGCGGGATTATTGGTATAATTACCATCACTGAAAGAATCGTAGAATTGAGCTGATACAGGAATTGACAGCGTCATCAGTACAAATAGTGCAAATGTGATTGCAAGACACGTATTAGTAATTTTCATATGGGCATTGTTTTACCTGAAATATGGTGACCCAAATATAAGAGAAGAAACTTGGGCAAGGTTAGATTCTCAAATAATGCATTTTTAGGATAGAAATCACATCTTTTCAGAAACCAGTAATTGAACTTAGTAATAAGTTTCATGCTGTAAATAATTGAGTTGCACCTTCCCTCAGAAAAAAATGTCGCTTACCCGAAATTTTATATCCAAATGTAAATAACTATCAATTGTTTGCAATTCTTTTCAATCTCATTAAACATACAAAGTCATCAAGCATCTTACATCCGCAATTGAACGACTCTTATCTGATCACCCAAAGGGAGTATTCATCGGAATAAGCGACTTCCTTTATAAAACGACCAATACCAATGAACAGACGTCAGCTTTTAACAGTGAACCTTACACAGGACATTGAACAACCCCGGCTTCAATCATCCACCGGTTTAACACCATATTCCGGATCATGGACGATTGCTGAAGTCAGGCACCTATTGCGCAGGACACTTTTTTGTGCAACAAAAGCTGATGTCAATTATTTTCTGTCTCAAGGGCTTACACAAACGATAGCTGAACTCCTGACACCTGCAAGTCCTCCTGCTCCCCCACTCTATGTTTATACCAGCAACTATGCAGATCCTGATGTTCCATTTGGTAATTCATGGATAAACGCTCCGGTTAATACTCAGGCGAATTCATACCGGCTGAAATCATACAGGGCATGGTGGGTGAGTCAGTTGCTTTCTCCAAACAGAAGCATACATGAAAAAATGGTCATCTTCTGGCACAATCATTTTTCCACGGAAACGTCTGCGGTGAATGATGCACGCTATTGTTACCTGCACAACACAGTGCTTCGGCAATACGCACTTGGCAATTTCAAGGACATGACTCATGCCATTACACTTGATCCGGCTATGTTGAAATACCTGAACGGTTACCTGAATAGCGAAAACAATCCTGATGAAAATTATGGGCGTGAATTGCAGGAACTTTTTACAGTCGGAAAAGATGAAAACGGAGTACCCTATTATACAGAGGATGATGTTCAAAACGCCGCCAAGGTTTTGACCGGTTACCGTATAGACAGTACAACAATCAGTTCCTATTTTGATTCAACCCGTCATGATTCGGGAGATAAAACGTTCTCATCTTTCTATAATAATACAATTATCACAGGGCAATCGGGAGCTGCGGGAGCAAATGAACTTGATGACCTGCTCAATATGATCTTCAATACGCAACAGGCTGCGGTTTTAATTTGCAGAAAACTTTACCGGTTCTTTATGTATTATACAATTGATGCACAAATTGAGGCAGATGTGATTCAACCGATGGCAACTATTCTCCGAAATAATAATTATGAAATTACTCCTGTGATCCAATCATTGTTAAGCAGCGAACATTTCTTCGATGTAGCGAATAGAGGGTCACTTATCAAGACTCCACTTGACTTTTCTGTTTCATTGTGCCGAGATTACAACGTAATTTTTCCTGACAATTCTTTGCTTGAAGACCAATATTCCCTGTGGTATAAAATTTACACACAGGCCACTGGCATGGGACAAATCCTTGGCGATCCACCCAATGTTGCAGGATGGCCGGCTTACTATCAGGAGCCATCATTTCATGAATTGTGGATCAATGCGATTACGCTCCCTGCAAGGAATGCTTTCAGTGATAAGATGTGTAACAGCGGGTATTCCTCAACCAATAGTTCAATCGTAGTTGATGTCGTCGATTATACAACCACACTTGATGCTGCTGATGATCCCAATCTGCTTATCCAGGAAGTCATAGACCGTCACTTAAGCCAGGACGTTTCACAGTCTATTAAAGATTACCTGAAGGCATTCCTACTATCAGGACAACTTTCCGATTCCTATTGGACAAGTGCATGGAACGATTACCTGGGCGACCCGACTGATCCGGGATTTTATGGCATCGTTCAATCACGGCTGAACGACATGTACATATACCTCATGGACCTGCCTGAATACCAACTCTCCTAAAAAATAAAACATGGAAAGAAGAAAATTTATTTCACGACTTGGTCAGGCAACATTGCTCCCTGCACTGGTGAATGGCATGTCCTTTCGCGCATTCAGCCTTTCACCCCTGTTGCAGGCATTATCCTCAGCTTCGAATGAAGACCATGTGCTGGTGCTTGTTCAACTGAACGGAGGCAATGACGGATTGAATACTGTGATTCCACTGGATCAATATTCCAATCTCGCTTCAGCACGTGCCAACATTTTAATTCCAGACACGCTTGTACTTTCTCTCAATGGATATCTGGCCACCGGACTGCATCCTTCAATGGTGGGAATTCAACAGCAGTTTAACAATGGGAAAATTTCTATTGTGCAAGGTGTAAGTTATCCATCTCCGAATTTCTCTCACTTCCGTGCTACAGACATCTGGCTTACGGCCTCTGATAGTAATCAAACGCTAAACACAGGATGGGCGGGCCGCTATCTCAATTATGAATATCCGAATTTCCCGACAGGATATCCAAATACCACAATGCCCGATCCACTGGCATTACAGATAGGCAATACACAGTCACTGGCATTGCAGGGGCCTTCTGTAAATATGGGAATGACCATCAAGGATCCCGACAATTTTTACAATCTGGTCAATGGAATTCAGGATCCATCACCTGCAAATAATTACGGGCATGAGCTGACATACATCAGGCAGGTTGCGCAGCAGAGCATGGCTTACTCGTCAGTGATTACAGCGGCAGCAAGCAACATTACCCAGCAATCCAATGCATGGCCGGCAGCTGACACCAATTCACTGGCCGATCAGTTGAAAATTGTTTCGCGACTTATTGCCGGTGGGCTTAAGACAAAAATTTACATGGTCAACCTAAGTGGATTTGACACACATTCATCACAAACAGATTCAGGAAACAATACAACAGGAAGGCATGCAGACCTTCTTGCAAAAGTTTCTGAAGCCATCAATGCTTTTATGACCGACTGCGATTTTCTCGGAACTGCTGATCGTGTAGTGGGGATGACATTTTCAGAATTCGGCAGAAGGATTATTTCCAATGGCAGTACAGGCACAGATCATGGCGCCGGTGCACCCATGTTTTTATTCGGAAATAAAGTTCAAAGCGGTATCCTCGGAAACAATCCCGTGATACCTGCGAATGCTACAGTGAATGATAATGTGACGATGCAATATGATTTCAGGTCTGTATATGCAACACTGCTTAATCAATGGTTATGTGTGCCTAACAACGATCTCAACCAGATCATGCTGCAGAATTTCCAGCAGCTTCCTGTTATCCAGGCCAATGCCTGTACTGTGGGAATACATGAAATCAATGCTGCGGCGGGACAAAGTCTTGTTTCCTGTTACCCGAATCCATTTACCGAAAGAACATCCATTACATTTACCTCCCGGGGCGGACATGCTTCTGTTCAAGTCTTTAATGCTGAAGGACAACTCGTGAAAACACTTGCCAATGGCGAGTACAATGCAGGCACTTATAAAATAGATTATGAAAACGAAAACCTGCCGACCGGGTTGTACTACCTTAGGCTACAAAATGAATCGTTGCAGCAGGTGAAGAATATGGAAGTTGTAAGATAAATCAAAAGTCAAAAGTTAAAAGTCACAAGAACAGCCGTTCGAATTTCAGGTTAAATTTTAACAATTTTCCGTGTGTAAACCTTTTTGCCTGTGATTACACTCAATATATAAATTCCGGGAGGTAAGAATGAGAGATCGAGAGATTGATTTTCGAGTAAAATTTGTTTTTCTGTAATTTCCTCGCCAGCTAAATTAAAAATTAACAGAAGAGCTTTCTCGCTTTGCTGGCGATGAAAATTTAACTTAAGGCCATTATTGAACGGATTCGGTGACAGAAAAACTTCATCATCCTGTATAGTCTGATTAATCGCATTGTCTGATAAACAATAATTGTTTACATCAATTCCGCTAGTGATATGTATTTCAAATGATGTATTTACCGGCGAGGCTGATCCCCCAACATAAGATATGGCCAATTCCTGTACTCCGGGGGTCGCAATTAAGATCGGTTGTTTATTTTCAAAACATCCGCTTGAACCATATTTATCCGTCTTTATAAAAAAGATTTCTTGCATTTGGGAATTACTGTTCCATAAATATCCGGTAAGAACGTAGCCACTATCAGTGGTTATATTTACGTTGCTAACAGAGTTTACAATTGATATTCCTGAATAGTTATTAGTCCACAATGTATCGCCAACAGAATCTGTCTTAATTAAGCAAGCATTTATACCGTCGTTCTCAGCCGCTATTATATAGCCGCCGTCTGCGGTTTTTTTAAGATCCACTCCGGACATTGGAATTCCAAAATTAAAGGCTTTCCACCAAACCAACAACCCTAAAGAATTTGCTTTGAAAAGTAATGCACACTCTCCAACTATAGTATCAGAATAATAGCCAGTAAATACAATACTACTATCAGCATTCTCTACGAATGCTGTTTGAGAACTTCCGCTTCCTGCCAAGGAGCTATATTTCTTAGACCAGACACTCGAACCATTTGCAGAAAGCTTGCACAGGGAATTCCCACCAAGAATAAATCCTCCATCAAGAGATTGCTCAATAAAGGATGCGTGATCGAATCCATTCCTTCTCAAAACCTTTGTCCATATTAAGTTTCCGTTTTTATCAGTTCTGATTACAAGCCAATCGTAATCCAGAGTTCCAAG
>JAPLDB010000215.1 GCA_026391975.1 Bacteroidota bacterium
ATCGGAGGGACAATAAGATCAACAAAGGTCAGGTACTGAAACATGCTTACAGACGCCGGGTATTAAAAATGGTATTGTAATATTACAGACACTCAAAAATAATGTTGGAATCAAAAGTAAAAAAAATGCGTAATTCACCAACTAATAACCGAAAGGTAAATACATGATATGAAAATTCTTTATATTACCTATGATGGGCTGAGTGATCCGCTGGGCCAATCTCAGGTACTAACATATTTGGTTGGTTTGGCTAAACGCGGATACAATGTTACGATTATTAGCACAGAAAAAAAAAGTGCGAAAAGCTTGTTTGGCGGTATCGGGGAACTTCTGAAGAACAATAATATCTCATGGCACCCTATCAGCTACACAAAAAAGCCACAGGTGCTATCTACATTCTATGATTGTATTAAGTTGCTTTTATTGGCGAGGAGACTTACGAGGCGTGATCATTTTGATATTATTCATTGCCGCAGTTATATACCAGGGCTGATAGGGAGCCATATCAAGAATCGTTTTGGGCTGAAGTTTATATTTGATATGCGGGGATTTTATGCTGATGAACGGATTGATGGCCGAATTTGGAAACAAAGTAGTCTTTTATACAGGATGCTCTACAAGTTTTTCAAAAGGGAGGAGCAAAAATTTTTAGCAAATGCTGACTATACAATTTGTCTTACTGATAGAGCAAAAAATGAAATTTTGAAATGGAAAATAATTCCCGGCCAGCCTATCCCGATAAAAGTAATTCCTTGCTGCGCGGACATGGACAATTTTGATCCATCAGGTATTTCCGTCGAGCAGAAAGGCAAATATCGTGAGAAGGCAGGTGTTATAGAAACTGATTTTATTCTCATGTATATGGGGGCAATCGGCACCTGGTATATGCTGGATGAGATGTTTGACTTTTTCAAACGCCTGCTAATCGCCCGCCCGGCGAAATTTATGTTTATTACTTATGACAATCCAGAGAATATTTTAAAGGTTGCCAGAAAAAAAGGCATTGAAGAAAGTCTTATAAGGATAGTAAAGGCTAAACATGATGAAGTACCCGGCTTCCTTTCAATCAGCGATCTCGCAATCTTTTTTATCAAACCTCTTTATTCCAAAATGGCATCATCACCGGCAAAACAAGGCGAAATCATGAGTATGGGAATTCCCATTATATGCAATTCAAATATAGGGGACTCTGATCGCATTATCCATGAGGCAGACGGAGGCATGATAATCAGGTCATTTAATAATGAAGATTACGATTATGTTGTGAGCCAGATACCTGATTTACTCTTAAAATCAAAAGATAAGATCAGGGAAACTGCCAAGCATTATTTTTCACTTGAACAGGGTGTAAGGCACTATAGTGAAGTGTATGAGTTGCTTGCAGGCAAGAAATGATACCTAGTCATGGTGATATGATTCACCTTTTAGTATCGTCATTGATCTGTATATCTGTTCTACCAGCATCAGCCGTATCATTTGATGAGTAAAAGTAAATTTTGAAAATGAAAGCATAAGATGGGCCCGCTTTTTTAAGCTGTCATCAATACCATAGGCACTTCCCACAATGAAAATAATTTTTGAATACGATTGGTTCATTGCTCGTTGAATTTCTTTGGAAAGATCAAATGAAGAAAATTGTCTTCCATTTTCATCAAGTACGATAACTAGGTCATTCGCTGAAATTATTTTTAAAATTTTTACGGCTTCTTCTTTCAGGGCTTTGGTTTTATTTTTTTCTGTGGACGCAGGTATTATTTTTATTTCGGTATTCATATAATATACCAGTTTCTTCTGATAGCGCTCAATTCCTTCAGCCAGATAGCTTTCCGAGGTCTTTCCAATAAAACAGAATTCAAACTTCATATGTGAGAAACCGAATTTAAATGGTAAATTGGATACAAGGTTATGCGTATATTTACAGCGTTTCCGGCAATTGAGCTGGCTTGATTTTTGCAAATTAAACACAAACATTCATTTAATGAAACTGTTTAAGGCTATATTACTATTTACCGCGATTTCTTCCTTTTCAGCAAGGGCTGATATCTATGATGATCTTGCCGTAGCGATACGGGCAGGTGATGCGCGTCAGATTGCATCTCATTTCGACAGCAAGGTAGATCTTGCACTTTCTAGCGTTGAAGATGTTTACAGCAAGGCGCAAGCGGAGTTGCTCATTAAAGATTTTTTCTCAAAAAATCCCCCGAAATCTTTCAATCTGGTCCATAAGGGTTCATCCAAGGAAGGGACTTTATTCGCAGTGGGTACACTAAACTGCACAAATGGCAAAACATTCAGGGTTTCATTCGTTTTGAAAACAGTAAGGGGTGTCAATATCCTTCAGGAATTCAGGTTCGAGAACCAATAGTTACGCTGGTTATTTGTTGAAAACACTGTCTGTACAACCTGACAGTGTTTTTTATTTTCATCCTGTCTGAAAAAGTATATTTGCTGCATGTCTTTTAAAACGAACACAGATCTATATGGCCTCAGCATAAAGGAATTTATTGAAAAGGCTTTGGAGGAAGATGTTGGAAACGGAGACCATACATCCCTGGCCACAATTCCGGAGGACGCCCGAAGCAAAGCCATAGTAAAGGTGAAAGAGAAGGGCGTCATTGCAGGCCTTGTTGTTGCGGACCAGATTTTGAATCAGGTGGATCCTACGACAGTTGTAAAAGTTCTTGTTGCTGAAGGCGCAGCGGTAATGCCGGGAGATGAAGTAATACATATACAAGGAAAGACCAGGTCATTGTTGAAGGCGGAGCGGCTTACACTAAATTGTATGCAACGCATGAGCGGTATTGCTACAAAAACAAGTGCTCTCATGAAACTGATTGAGGGAACATCGGCCAGGTTACTCGACACCCGAAAAACAACACCGAATTTCAGGTTGTTTGAAAAATGGGCTGTTGCAATCGGTGGGGGAACAAATCATCGCTTTGGCTTGTATGATATGATCCTAATCAAGGATAATCATGTAGATGCCAGTGGCGGAATTGAAAACGCAATTAAAAGCGCTCAGGAATACCTCAAAAAAACCGGCAAGAACCTACAAATAGAAATAGAGACCCGGAACCTGGATGAAGTGCAACAGGTATTAAAGCAAGGTGGAATTCAACGGATAATGCTTGATAATTTTTCAAATGAAAATTTATTCAAGGCAGTGAAATTAATTAACAAGCGATTTGAAACAGAAGCATCAGGGGGAATAACAGAAGACACTATTCGATCTGTAGCAGAAACAGGCGTTGATTATATTTCTGTAGGGGCACTTACCCATTCCTACACAAGCCTTGATATCAACATGAAGATCCAATCCTAAATGAATATCAAGAAGGGAAATACGTTGCTCAAGAGGATCGCGAAAAAATTATTGTATTCGGGTCCGGTTAAGGCACTTACCAGATATACAAAAAGGGTAGCGCTTCCGGGGTTTGAAGGTATACCAGTTTATAATGTTGCTGACTTCTTCTTCACTGGAATTCAGAGAGGTTCCATTGTAACACGTGCGCAATCATTGGCTTTCAGTTTTTTCCTTGCCATTTTCCCGGCTATCATTTTTTTATTTTCCTTGATCCCCTACGTTCCGATTC
>JAPLDB010000166.1 GCA_026391975.1 Bacteroidota bacterium
AAAAAACTATTTTGATTTTTTAGTTGAAGACAAAGTTTTTGTTGAACTAAAGCGTTCTGACTACTTTACAAAAGCTCATTTTGAACAGGTAAATCACTACCTCCGGATTTCTAAACTTCAACTGGGCCTGCTTGTTAGTTTTACAACCAACGGCGTAAGGTTCAAGAGAGTGGTGAATCTGACTTAACTAGCAAATGCATTATAGAATATTCGTAATTAGTAGTCAGTAAATTCTTAAACATTAGTAATTAGTACTTAATAAATTCGCAACAATTAGTATTTAGTACTTAGTAAATTCGTAAACATTAGTATTTAGTACTCAGTAAATTCGTAAACATCAGTATTTAGTACTTAGTAGATTCGTAAAAATTAGTATTTAGTACCCCCTAAATTATGGCTTTAAAATGTGGTATCGTTGGCCTCCCCAACGTCGGAAAATCAACTTTATTTAACTGCCTCAGCAATGCAAAAGCGCAGGCAGCAAATTTTCCTTTTTGTACAATCGAACCTAACGTAGGTGTAATCACCGTTCCTGATGACCGTTTGAACAAGCTTGAAGTACTTGTGAAACCCGAGCGTGTTGTTCCTACAACCATTGAAATCGTTGACATTGCCGGACTTGTAAAGGGTGCAAGCAGGGGAGAAGGTTTGGGAAATCAGTTTCTGAGCAATATCAGGGAGTGCGATGCAATCATTCATGTAGTACGCTGCTTTGATGATCCGAATGTGGTACATGTGGATGGCAATGTAAATCCGGTGCGCGATAAGGAAACCATCGATACTGAACTTCAGCTTAAGGATCTTGATGCTGTAGAGAAAAAGATTTCGAAAACGGAAAAGCTTGCACGCACCGGTACTGATAAAGATGCGAAGAAAGGTGTGGAAGTATTGCTCACCTATAAAGCACACCTCGAAGCAGGCAAGCCCGCGCGCACAGCACCAGTTGCGCAAGAAGATCAAAAAAATGTAGAAGATCTTTTTCTTCTCACCATGAAACCCGTGTTATACATGTGTAACGTGGATGAGAAAAGTGTGGTGAACGGAAATAAATATGTGGATGCAATAAAAGCACTGGTGAAGGATGAGAACGCTGAAGTACTTGTTATAGCAGCAGCAATCGAAGCGGAAATAACCGAACTCGAAAGTTATGAAGAGCGGCAATTATTTTTGCAGGATCTCGGATTAGCTGAAAGCGGTGTCAGCAAACTGATCAAAGCAGCCTATCGCTTACTTAAGCTTCAGACTTACTTTACAGCAGGCGTAAAAGAAGTACGCGCCTGGACCATCCACCAGGGTATGACAGCTCCGCAGGCTGCCAGTGTAATCCATACCGATTTTGAAAAAGGATTTATCAAGGCTGAAGTGATCAGCTATAATAATTTTGTAACACTTGGTTCTGAATCTGCCTGCCGGGATGCCGGCAAATTAAATATTGAAGGCAAGGAATATGTAGTGAGCGATGGAGATGTGATGCACTTCAGGTTCAATGTCTGATTTTTTTTAATGCCTGTGCTTTTGAAGGCAATTTTATCCGGAAATTATTAAGTGCAAATCTTTTTTTCGGACCTCTTTTTCGTATGTTGCTGAATCCCTTTTTGGGGCTAAAATGGCGATTGCTATTGTATACTACCCAACTTCTGAAAGTTAGTAAAACCAGAATTTCGTTGGAATTGTAGGATGTAAAAAACTATCTTTGTAGTAAACATTATTATACCATCTATGAAAAAAATTCTTACTTCTATTTTCTTCTTGTTTTCCATCCTAACCTTTGCCGGGGATCTAAAATGGAATGTTTCATTGGAACCACAAAAGGTATTTATTGAAAACAAGGGTACATTCAAAAGCAGCAGGAAGATGCCTCCTGATGTACTGTTTGCAACTGAAGACGGACCGGTGCAAATTCTCTTTTCAAAAGAAGGCTTGACCTATGTGTTTGAAAAAATATCTCACAAGGAAATAGATGAACGTGAATTGAGAACGGAGGGAATGACGCATGAACAGATTGAGGAAAAGGAACATGAAGTAAAGATCACGTCCGATATCGTTCAGATGAAATGGAAAAATGCCAATCCTGATATGGAAATGGTGGCAATGGACGAATCTTCATCACCCTACTTTTATAAAACAAAATCAGGCAGCGTCAAAGCAAGGGCATTCAAAAAAATTCTTTACCGGAATTTATATCCGCATATTGATGCTGAATATGTTTTCCATCCTGTTACAGGAATTAAATATTGTTTCTTTCTACACCCCGGAGCGAACCCATCTGATATTAAGATGACGTACTCTGATGTTTCCCGGATTTACGTTGACAATAACCAGGACCTGCATCTGCCAACAATTTTCGGAGACATCATTGACCATGCACCTAAAACATATTATGCTCAAGGGGATGAAGCTGTCGCCTCCTGGTTTGAAAGAGAGGGGAAGACATTTTCCTTCGGACTTTCAGAGTATGATGCATCGCGTGAATTAATAATTGACCCATGGACTGTTACACCTCCAATGGGAAACTCAAACAAGGTTTTCAATATTGAAGCCGATAGCTTGGGAAATGCCTATATCTATGGAGGCGATTCTCCTTATAAGCTTCAGAAGTATGATCCCTCAGGAAATTTACTTTGGACCTTTACCAATGGATGGGACTCTTCAACGTATTGGTGCGGTACACTTATCGTTGACAGGGCAGGAAACTCATACATTACAGCAGGGTCGTCAGCAGAAATTACAAAAGTAAATACAGGAGGTAGCCAGGTTTGGACGCATTCGGGTGGACTTTTCGATGAATACTGGAGCATGGCATTTAATTGTGATGAAACAGAATTGATAGTAGGAGGGACGCGCCTCACCGGCATTCCGATCATCAACGGATCAGGGCGTGTGTACAACATTAATCTGAATGATGGAAGTGTTTTAAATAGCATTAAGGTTTCCAATGCAATCCCGGCATTTATTATTAACGATCCTAATGAGGTAAGGTCTGTTTGTGCTTCGCCGAATGGAAATTATTATTTCTTAACGCTTGACACTATTGGTTCACTTGCTCCGGCATTGTCAGGAATAAACTGGGAAACACAAAGCGGCTATCGTTTTGGATATGGCAGTCCCAATTATGGTTTTACTCCGCAGGGACAAAGTATTATCCGCGCAACAGCTACACATATATATACTGCTAATGGTGATTCGGTAGTTAAGCGCGACATCAGTACAGGTGCCATTGTAGCTGCTGCTGCAATTCCCGGCGGCGGACATGCAACTACGTTTTTAGTTCCGGGTACATTGCCAAAGAACGGCGGACTCGTTATTGACAGTTGCGGAAATGTTTTTGCAGGTTCACAATCCAATGTCACCATGTTTGATTCCAATCTGAATTTTATTTCTTCCACTTCAACTCCTTCAGCGGTGTATGACGTGGCCATCGGTATCAACGGTGATGTGCTTGCCTGCGGGAACGGTTTTGCCGTTGCTCTTGCAATACCTTCCTGTTCGCAAATACATTTAAGTTGTAATACTGTCGTACCTCCGGTGGCTGCATTCTCTGCACCGAATACAATCTGTCCGGGAACCTGCACCGGCTTTACCAACCTTTCTGCCAACGCAACTTCTTATGTATGGTATTTTCCCGGAGCAAATCCTTCAGTAAGTACAGATGTTGATCCCGTTAACATTTGTTACAATTCACCTGGCACATATGATGTATCACTTGTGGCAACAGGCGCAACCGGAACTGATTCTGTTACACTTGCAAATTATATTACTGTATATCCATATCCACCACCACAGGGCATTGTGCAAAGTGGTGATACATTATACGCAAACCAGGGTTCAACTTCTTACCAGTGGTATCAGGATGGCGTTCTCATTCCCGGTGCAACAGATTATTTCTATGTATTAATTATCGGAGGGAATTACAACGTGGTTTGTACCGATAGTAATGGCTGCGAAGTAGAAGCAGTTATATTTGATGTTGTAGCCGGAATCACTCCTGTCAATTCCAATTCTGCTGGCGTTAGTTTTTATCCGAACCCTGTAGATGAGACCCTTATGATCAATAGTAAAATGCCGGTTGGAATTTCAATCTTCAACATGCTTGGAGAGAAAGTGCTTGATATTCCAATTCGTTCTTCAGGCAGGTTAATTTCTGTTGATGTTTCAATGCTCAATGATGGAATGTATTGGATTGAACTTTCCAACGGTAATTCCGGAATTCGAAGTAAACTGGTTAAATCTTCAACGAAATGAATGACCCCGCAGCTCCGAAAGGAGTCCTTTGGACAAAGCTGAGAGGTATCAAGCCACTAATTACACGAATTAACACTAATTGATGTATGCATTGTAATATTGTTTCGTGTGAATTAGTGAAATTCGTGGCTAAAATTTTAATTCAACCCCGCCTCGCCTGAGGCGAGGAATTCTTTAGATTAAATTTTTAATCAATTGTAAAATGAAACATCAAATAAAGTTTTTATCGGCACTGCTTTCAATCCTTATGACAAATGCTATATCATTTGCCCAGGTAAATGAATGGACATGGATGAATGGTGCTGCAGGAGCGGTGGCAGTATATGGTACGCAAGGAGTACCAAGTCCGCTCAATCATCCTCCTTCATTATATGAAGCATGTGAATTTACTGATCAGCAAGGCAACCTTTGGCTTTTTGGCGGCGACGGACAACTCTGGGCAGACCTCTGGAAATTTGATCCGCTTACCGCCGAATGGGCGTGGATGGGCGGTCCTCAAACAGCAAATGCCTGTGGCAACTATGGAGTGAAAGGTGTTCCTGCAGTAACCAACTGGCCCGGAGGACATGCTTATGGTGCTTATACTTTTGTAGATACTGCCGGAGACTTCTGGCTATTCGGAGGATGGGGTGTTGATGCAAATTGTAGTGTAGGTGCAATGAATGATCTCTGGCATCTAGAATTGTCTACGCTTACCTGGACCTGGATGAGTGGCGATAATACGACCGGGCAGTCTGGAGTATATGGTACGTACCAGGTATTTGATCCTTTGAACCATCCCGGAGGAAAACTGGAAGGTGCTACTTCCTGGACGGATAACAATAATAATTTATGGCTGTTCGGTGGCGAGTCACAAGGAGGCGTGCAATGGAATGACATGTGGAAGTATGATATTGCAACCAACCAGTGGGCATGGATGCAGGGATCCAATGCCAGCGGCGCCGCAGGAGTATATGGAACGAAAGGAGTCAGCAGTCCTCTGAATACTCCAGGCTCCAGACAGGCATATTGCAAGTGGAAGGATAACGCAGGAAATTTATGGCTCTTCGCCGGAACCGATTATTCATTTTATGCAAGTGACTTATGGAAGTTCGATGTCAATAACAATGAGTGGACCTGGGTGAGCGGAACAAATGCAAGCAGTTCACCAGGTAATGTAGGATCCCAATGCCAGTACGATACTGCTTTCTATCCGGCAAACAGATATGAAAACCGTGCATGTTGGGTTGATCTGAATGGAGACTTCTATTTATTTGGAGGCTGGGGAACAAATGGTTATTTAAGTGACCTATGGAAATATTGCGTGAACGGGAACGAGTGGGCTTTGGTAAATGGAAGCACCGCACCCTCGTTGCCTGCAGTGTACGGAACATACCAGGTATCATCGCCATTAAATACACCCGGTGGCCGCTTCGGATCAGTCTCCTGGACTGACCTTTCAGGTAATCTCTGGTTGTTCGGTGGATTTACTGCCAATGGTGACATGTGGCGATATATTCCTGATCCGGCATGTGGTATTTGCAGCGGACTTCCAAGTGCAGCATTCACTGCGCCAAATCACATCTGTCCCGGAACGTGTACTGATTTTAATAACGTTTCTGTTTATGCAACAAGCTACCTCTGGAATTTTCAGGGTGCAACTCCTACAACAAGTACAGATGTGAATCCTTCAAACATCTGCTATTCTGCGCCGGGCAGTTATGATGTTACACTGATCGCCACCAATGCAAATGGCAGTGACACACTTACGCTGTTAAATTACATGACCGTATATCCTTATCCGCCGCCACAGGGAATTTCTCAGAGTGGAGATACATTATTTGCCAATCAGGGTTCGGTTTCTTATCAGTGGTATTTCTCCGGCTCACTCATTCCGGGTGCAACTGATTATTTTTATGTGGCAACCACGAGTGGTGATTACAATGTGGTTTGCACTGATAACAACAACTGCGAAGTGGAAGCTGCAATATTTGATGTGCTTGCAGGAATCGGCTCTATGAATATTAATAGCAACGAGATAAAAATATTCCCAAATCCTGCTTCTCAAAGCATTCATATCAGCATTGGAAAAAACAAATCTGCTGATCGTATTTCAGTCATCAATGTATTAGGGGAAATTGTCAACATCAATCAAGTGACAATTAATTCCAATGAAATAGAAATGGACATCAGCACCCTTTCACCAGATATTTACTGGTTGGAATGCGCCTCAGGCAAAATGATTTACAGAACCAGATTTGTAAAGCAATGATGCATAAAGTCATTTCAGGATTTTCAGTCAAGCCAGCATCCAAATTATCACTTGCATTAGCATTGTTTACTTCTGCATGATGCAATAAAACTTTTTGCACTTATCCCATATCGAATGCGCATACTTTTTTTTCTATTTCTTTTTTCATTTTTGAGAGGGGTGGCCCAGCCTCCCGGACAGCATCGCGGCGCAGGTGGGAGAGATAGTCTCATGCAAAAAATGCCGGCCATTGGAAAAGTTACAGGGAGTGTATATGATTCACTTACACAAAAGCCGGCTGAGTTTGCATCCGTTGCACTCATGAGGATTCGGGATTCGGTTCCTGTGGCGGGCACCCTCACAGATCACAAAGGGAATTTTACAATGACAGAGGTTCCCTTTGGAAGGTTCATTTTGAAAATTTCTTCCATCGGATATTCAAATTATTCCGGAACACCGCTATTCATTAAGCCTGAAGAAACAACTTTAGAACTTGGAAAGATCTTTATCAGGCCAAACATTAAGCGCCTCAAAGAAGTGGAAGTTGCCGGTGAGAAGTCTGAATTTATTAATACGCTCGACCGAAAGGTTTATAATCTTGATAAGAACATTGTTAACACGGGTGGTACTGCAACAGAAGTGCTGAGAAATATTCCGTCTGTTACAGTTGACATTGACGGCAATATCAGTCTGCGTGGAAGCGGGAATGTAAACGTATTGATTGATGGCAAACCCTCAGGTATCACCGGCGCTACGAGGCAGGCAGTATTACAACAGATTCCTGCTTCAGGTATTGACCGCATTGAAGTCATCACAAATCCTTCGGCAAAATATGATGCTGATGGTATGGCAGGCATCATCAACATCGTCACAAAAAAAGATAAGCTAAAAGGATTGAATGCCAACATTTCGCTGGGTGTTGGTTCCAATGAGAAATACAATTTGGCGCTTGGCGGAAATTATCGTTCAAGTAAATTCAATGTTTATACCAATTATTCATTCAGGCATGAAAAGAGAGCTCAAACGAGTGAATCAATACGTGAGAATTTATATGGTCCTGCAATTACTTATAATTTAAATCAGAGTCATGGAAATAACCTGAACGATGCACATGTGTTAAAGGGAGGACTTGATTATTATCTTAGTGAATCAATGACACTGGGTATTGGAGCAACTGCCAGTATCCGGGAGGAAAACAGACCTGAGTACATCAACTATCAGTTTGAGGACGAAGCGAGGGTGGTGACAAGCAGTTTTATCAGGGAGAATGAAGACGAAGGAAAGAACAACTCGATTGATTACAACCTCGATTTCAAAAAAACATTCCGGAAAAGCAAGGCTGAATGGACAGCAAGCGCACTTTATTCATCTGCAGAAAGAAAAAGCAAAGACGTTTTTAATACTTTCACTGACCTGCATGAGCTTACGCTTAAGCAATTTCAGAACAATGAAACAGCAAATAGCATCACCACAGTTCAGACAGATTATTCACTTCCGCTCAATACCAATTCAAAACTGGAAGCAGGATGGAAAAGCATCCTCAGGAAAATAGATGCTGCTTCTGACGGAGTGAATTTTTCACCTGCATCTGATACTTATACAAGCGATCCCCGTTTCAACGATCATTTTATTTATGATGAAGGGATCCACGCAGGCTACCTGATTTACTCCGGCCGTTTCAGGAAATTTGACTATCAGCTGGGGGTGAGGGGAGAGGATTATTTAAACAGCGGTAAATCAGAAACATCTTCTCTGAATTTTGAAAATGAATACCTGAACATTTATCCCAGTGGATTTTTGAAATACAATATCAGCAAAAATCAGGAAGTTCAGGTTAGTTACAGCAGAAGGGTAAACAGACCTGAGAGCAGAACGCTGAATCCATTTATTGATTACGGTGATACACTGAATGTTCGCAAAGGAAATCCTGAAGTGAAACCGGAATATGTAGACAGTTATGAAATGTCATATCTCAAAAATTTTGATAAGCACTCTGTAAATGTCACCGTGTATTACCGCTACACACACAACCTGATCACCCGTTATCGTTTTCTGGATCAGTCAACAAATGTCACCACATCAACCTTCATTAATTTCAGTTCATCAGAAAATGCCGGTGCAGAGATTGTTATTAAAAATCAAATCGGAGAGGCCATCAGCATCATGACAAGTGGCAATGTCTTTCAGAATAAAATAAACGGCAGCAATGTCGAAGCTGAGTTACAAAGTACATCAACAAACTGGAATGCAAGAATGACAATAAATGCAAAGCTGGCGAAAAATACCTCGCTTCAGCTTTCCGGAATGTACATGGCACCAGCTGTTCAGCCGCAAGGATCATTCAAGGGAATGAGCGGCGTGGATGCAGGTATCAGGCAGGAGTTATGGAAGGGCAGAGGTTCACTTAGTCTGAATGTGAATGACATTTTCAATACGCGCAAAATGGTAATCCGCAACATCGGCGATGGTTATATTTCTGATATGACCCGTACACGTGAAAGCAGGGTAGCGATGCTTAATTTTTCATATCGATTTGGCAGCGCAGATTACAACATGCGTAAAAAAAATCAGCGCAATCAGAACCAGCAGCAAGAGCCGGGAAATATGATGGATGATTTTTGACGTTCAATTTTGTATGAAATATGAGTGCTTTAAATTTTCACCCATGAAAATCAGTGATCAGGAATCTAAATACCTCTGTTTACCAAAAAAGAGGTTTGCTCCCGATTCCGGAGAAAAAATAATTCTACATTCGTTTCCCGAAAACCTAACCAACAACCAATGACTATGAAAAAATTTTTTCTCTCATTATTTATTGTCGCCATCGTTTGTATTAATTCCTTTGCTCAGGTTCAATCCATCAGGCCTGATACTGCTTTTCAGGGACAAACTCTGACAACGACAATTACAATGGCCAACGGATCTTTTTCTCTTGGCTCAGCACCATTTCAAAGTTCAGATATTTATCTGCAAAATGGAGGAAACATAATTTATACCTATGCAGGTTATAGCACTCTCAACGTTTACTTCCCTTACGATTCCTTGTGGACAGAATTCACGATTCCATCAAATGCACCTTCTGGTTTTTATGATGTGCATGTTATTACCTATGACTGGCAGGGATTACCTACTGATTGGACATTGCCGAATGGATTCCGTATAGGCACAATTGCCGGAACAGTGGAAGGTGACCTTTATTTTGATACCAACCAAAACGGAATATGGGATGGTGCAGAGCCACCGTTAAATAATCACAAAGTGAGTGTAAGTCCCGGCAACTACAATGTTTATAGTAATGCAGCAGGGCATTGGAAAGCATACCTTGATACAGGGACATATACTTTTAGTTATCTTCCTAATGTTTCTTTTTCACAAACATCTTTGCCGCTGACTTACAATGCAGCAGTACCTCCTTCCTATACCGGATATGATTTTGGAGCATATTCTGCCCAGGCATTGTATGACCACTATTTTTATGTCTGGAACCATCCCATGAGATGCCAGCCATCGCTTGGATACACCTATATTGATATTAAAAATAATGGAGTTTTGTCTGTTCAGGGAAGTATTACCATGGTTCATTCTTCTAATTTGTCGCTCAGTACTGCCATACCTGCTCCTGATGTTATCAGTGGTGATACCCTTACCTGGTATTATTCTTCGCTGACTCCGGGACAATCTTTGCACATCGGCGGCGCCAACGGAATGAACTGGATAGCATTTAATGATCCTCCTGCAGGCCAGACGATCTGGTATACAACCATTGACAGTGTGTTTGATTTAGGAGGTAATCCGTTAACACAGTATGCGGATAGTTTTAGCTTTGTGGTGACTTGTTCCTGCGACCCGAATGATAAAGAGGTTTCACCTTATGGTGCCACTTCTCAGCATTATACTCCTCCAAATACAAACCTCGATTACACTATTAATTTTCAGAATACCGGAAACGATACAGCTTTTACTGTGATCATTACGGATACGCTTGATGCAAATCTCGACTGGAATACATTTGAAGTTTTAAGCAGTACCCATCCTGTTTTCGCACAAATGGACGCAAATGGAATTGTCACTTTTACATTTCAGAATATTCTTTTACCGGATAGTAATGTTGATGAACCACGAAGTCACGGCGCTGTTGCATACAGAATCCGAACCGATAGCCTATTGCCTGACCCAACTGAAATTAACAATACAGCATATATTTACTTCGATTGGAATCCTGCCGTAATAACCAACACGACAAAAAATACAATCACAGCCCTGCAGTATCCTTCAGCTTCCTTTATAACCGGAGATGTTTCTTTCTGTCCCGGCAGTTGTATTAATTTCTCCAATCTTACAAATGGTAACGCTTCCTATGCGTGGTCTTTCCCCGGAGGAAATCCTTCTTCGAGTACAAGTACAAATCCTTCCAATATCTGTTATACAGTAAGTGGAAACTATGACGTGCAATTGATCGCTACCAATGCGCTTGGTTCAGATACTGCCACGTTTGCAAATTACATTGAAGTCTATACAGTAGCTCCACAGGCAATTACACAGATTGGTGATACGCTGTTTGCTAATCAGGGATTTGTAAATTATGTATGGTACTATAATGGAAATATCATTGGCGGCGCCAACAACTATTATTACGTGGCAACACAAAATGGCGACTATCACGTAATATCATTTGATGCAAACGGATGTGATGTTGAAGCAGCTGCATTCAATGTGTTGACAAGCGTGAACCAGCCGGACAAATCCAATGCTATAGTAATCTATCCTAATCCTGTCAGAGACCTGATGGAGATCAAAGGAGTAAACGGAGGCGAGATCACGATCTGCAATGTTTTAGGGGAGAGAATAATTTATGCTCTGTCGTTATCTCAAAACAGCAGTGATTTATCAATCGTTGACATTTCAACATTGCCTGCGGGAGTCTATTCTGTTGAATTGAAGGTCTCGGATAAAACATTCCGTTCGAAAATAATTAAGCAATAATGAGTTTCATTGTGTATTGATGTTTTAAGATAGGGGAGCATTCGAAAGGATGCTCCTTTTTTTATATTTACAAAACCATGCGGGAGGCAACACAATTAAGGATTATACTGGAAGTACTGGAATCATTCCACGGTAAAGAGCCTTTGAGCAGATTTTTGAAGAAATACTTCAACCTGAACCGCCAGCTTGGAAGCCGCGACAGGAGATTGATCCAGCAGTTCGTCTATAACTTTTTCAGGATCGGAAATTTGTATGCTGATAAACCGGTTGTAGAAAGGCTTGCTATTGCCAATAAGATCTGCAACGCTGACCCAACACCGCTTCTTGAATTTTCTTTCAGGGATCTGAAAAAAATTGAACAATATGCTTCGCACATTGAGCCCGATAAAATATTCTCTTATGGCCGGCACCTGAGTGATTCCATTAACAAGGCAGAATTTATTCATTCATTTCTTGTTCAGCCAAAGGTCTGGATCAGGGTCAGAAATGAATTTAAAGCCGGGGTGGAAAAAGAACTTTTAGAAAAAGAAATCCATTTTGAAGTAGATCGGGAAATTGAAAATGCCTGG
>JAPLDB010000105.1 GCA_026391975.1 Bacteroidota bacterium
AGCCCTATAGTGCATTTATGGATTGCAAAAACAGGCCGCTCCTATGGAGCTCAAGTCCAACCCTGACATTCTTTTCTACAAACAGGCCGCTCCTATGGAGCTCAAATCAAATCCTGAAATTCTTTTCTACAAACAGGTCGCTCCTACGGAGTTCCAGCTAATCCAATAAATATTTTCTGCCGGACTTTTGCATGGTTACGATAGTTCTTATCTTCTTTCAAATGCGAGCTCCGTAGGAGCGACCTGTTTGTAGCAAGCAAGTTTCGATCAGTTTTTGAGCTCCATAGGAGCGGCCTGTAAATATTTTTTTAGATGCCTTACAACGTAAGGCATGACGGTTTACTGTTTTTGTCTGGGGCGAAGCTGTGTAGAGTGTTAAACGTACAGATGCCTCACTACGTTCGGCATGACAGTTTGCTGTTTGTGTGTGGGGCGAAGCTGCATTGAGCCTTCCGGGCTCCATGCAGCTTCGCCACATTATTTACATTAAGCATTGTCACCCCGAACGCAGTGAGGGGTCTATGTCTATAAGAGATGCCCTCAAGTTTATTTGTGGATTGCAAAAACATCGCTCAAACGGAGCCGGGAATTTTTGAATTGGCGCTTTTAATCAAAAGAATTCCTCGTCTCGCCTAAGGCGAGGCGGGGTCAATCATTAAAAAGCTCCATTGAAGTTCCGGGGTGGGTAATTTTATTTATTTGGGCAAAAACCGCCGTTAGTTTATTTTACTTTTGTGGCTGTTGAACTTTAATTAGCTATTTATTCAATGCAAAATACCTTGACGACTCCTGCACTTTCTAAAACTAATTTTCATTTTCCCGGACAAACTTCCGTTTACCACGGTAAGGTGCGTGATGTTTATTCAATTGAGCTGAAATACCTGGTCATGGTAGCCAGCGACAGGATCTCGGCATTTGATGTCATATTGCCCAGGCCAATTCCCTATAAAGGTCAGGTTTTAAACCAGATCGCTTCAAAGATGATCGCAGCCACTGCTGATATACTTCCCAACTGGATTATCAATACGCCTGATCCAAATGTGAGCATTGGGAAGAGATGTGAGCCGTTCAAAGTAGAAATGGTGATACGCGGTTACCTTACAGGACATGCATGGAGGGAATACAGTGCAGGCAAAAGGATACTATGCGGAGTAAAGATGCCTGATGGCATGAAAGAGAATGAAAAATTTCCTGAGCCCATTATTACTCCGACCACAAAAGCTTCTGCCGGACATGATGAAGATATTTCAAGAGAAGAAATCATCAGACAGGGAATCGTTTCTGAAAGTGATTACAAGGAACTTGAAAAATACACAAGGGCAATCTATCAACGAGGGGTTGAAATGGCTGCAATGCGCGGACTCATCCTGGTAGATACAAAATACGAATTCGGAAAAGCAGACGGAGCAATTTGTCTCATGGATGAGATACATACGCCGGACTCATCGAGGTATTTTTATGCTGAGGGTTATGAAGAACGTTTGAAAAAAGGCGAGTCGCAAAAACAACTCAGTAAAGAATTTGTAAGGCAATGGCTGATTGAAAATAATTTTCAGGGGAAAGAAGGTCAGACCGTACCGCCAATGAGTGATGAATGGATTACACAGATCAGCGAAAGGTATATTGAACTTTATGAAAAACTGATAGGAGAAAAATTCGTTCGCGCTGATGTCACCGATGTTAATTCAAGGATTGAGAAAAATGTAAAGGAGGTTCTTTTGCGTCTTTTTTGATTTTGAGTTAGTTGAATGTCAAGGCCTTTCTTCGGTTAATACTAGGTAGCTGTAAAACCAAAAAGAACTTGCCACAGTCCCGATACCTACCCGACTGCCCGCCCGGATGAATCGGTCGGACAGGCGTCATTCAGGCGGGGCTATCGGGACACAGATTAAAAAATATCAATGCACAAAAAAGGATAAGGTAATAAGGTTTTTGACCGGTGGAGAGGTATTAACTAAGGTTTAGAGCCTTTCACGAAATTATCGATGGAACTATTTTTGATAACGTAAAATGATGTCAGTTAAAAAAAGTGTTTTTCTTTTTCTTCTCTTCGTAATTTTCAACTTTAATTTTTCAGGTCGGGCTTTGGCTCAGGATTATACATCGGGAAATCCTGCTGCCATACGTGCCTTTGACCAGGCGGTTCACTATTATGACCAGCGTGAAAATGAAAAAGCACTTGAGGCGCTGAAGAGTGCTTTGGATAAAGACCCTGCCTTTGTAGAAGCTTACACACTTCGTGCAAACATTTATGATGATATAAGAAAGTTTGACCTTTCCGTTATCAACTACAAGAAGGCAATCGAATTAAAGCCTGACTTTTTTATCAATAATTATTTCTCGCTCGGAAATGCGGAGTTCCGGCTCGCACAATACGAAGAAGCAAAAGTGAACATGCAGAAATTTACAGCGGGAACAAAACCAAATCCTGTTCTTCTTTCCAAAGCAAATTTTATTATTGAGAGTTGTGACTTTGCCATTGAGGCAATGAAGCATCCTGTGGCTTTTAAACCTATTAATCTTGGGGATAGCATAAATACAAAGGATGACGAAATTCTACCAACGATTACTGCTGATGGAAAGTACCTTTTGTTCGAAAGGCAATTTGCAACCACTGACATGTATGGAAAAAAATCACGCGGAGAAGATTTTTATATCAGTGAATACAAAAAGAATCACTGGACAAAGGCAGCACCACTGAGTGAGTTAAACACAGCAGGCAATGAAGGAGCATCCTGTTTTTCACCGGACGGACAGTATTTGTTTTTTACGGGATGCGAAAGCAACTTCGGCTATCCCGAAGGAAGAGAAAAGGGGCTGGGTTCGTGTGATCTTTACATTTCAAAAAAATCTGGTTCGAAATTTCAAACACCGCGTGACCTTGGCATTCCCATCAACACCAAAGGATATGAAACACAACCGTCCTTTTCTTCAGATGGCCGCACATTGTACTTCATCAGAAAAGTAAAGAATGCAGCAGGGCGTGACAACCAGGACATTTACGTTTCATTCATCAATGACAATAGCAGCTGGAGTGAACCGATGCAGTTGCCGGCAAATATTAACACGGACAAAGATGAGTTCAGCGTGTTCATTCATCCGGATAACCAGACATTGTATTTCTCTTCAGCGGGGCATCCCGGATTTGGCGGCCTTGATATTTTCATGAGCAGAAGGAGGGAAGACGGTAGCTGGGGAGATCCTGTGAACCTCGGTTACCCGATCAATACTTCCAATGATGAAAGCAGTTTGCTTGTAAGTCCTGACGGCAGCGTTGCGTATTTTGCATCCAACCGCGACGACAGCAGGGGAGGGCTTGATCTTTACCAATTTGATCTTTATGACGGCGCAAAACCCAACAGGTTGACATACCTGAAAGGAATTGTTTTTGATGCTGATACAAAGAAGCCACTTGGAGCAAGTTTCGAACTTATTGATCTTGCCACATCTAAAACAATTGTGCGATCTGTTTCCAATGATGTATCGGGAGAATTTCTGGTATGTCTTCCTTCGGGAAAAAGTTATGCGCTGAATGTTTCAAAAGACAGCTACCTTTTTTATTCAGATAATTTTCGCTTAAAGGACACAGCCTCCGTGAAGGCGCCGTTTGTGAAGGATATTCCTCTGAAGCCAATCAGGGTAGGGCAGAGCATCGTACTGAAGAATATTTTTTACGAGGTGGATAAGTATGACTTACAGAATGAATCGGAAGCAGAAATGGGGAAGATCATTGCCTTTATGAAAAAGAATCCTACTGTGAAAGTAGAGATCGGCGGTCATACCGACAATACAGGAAGCAAGGAACACAACCAGCAACTGAGCGAGAACCGTGCAAAAAATGTTTACGACCATCTGATTCAAAATGGAGCTGATGCCGCCCACCTTGTTTACAAAGGGTATGCGGATTCAAAGCCCATAGCAGTCAATACCACAGAAGCAGGCAGGGCTCAGAACAGGAGAACGGAGTTTACGATCGTGGCGGTGAACTAATAATCAGCCAACCCATTCACCGGTTAGAAATCGCTGAGAGAAAATGATCATGAAAACAACATTGAAGGTAAGCACTGAAAAGTAGCCTGTATTTTTTAATAATTTGTTTTCAGCAGTTGAAATGAACAGCAAAAAAAGGTAAAGGCTAAGGAATTCAAACTTCAGTAATGTCTGGATATGCACATAGCTTGCGAAAAGCAGCCAGAAAATACTTGAAAAAAAAAATACCATAATCACATTTTTCCTACTGAAGAATTTTTGGTTTAATATGTGACTATTCAATATTCCGCCACGTGTAAAAAGAATGACAATGGTGAGTATTGAAACATAGCAAAGCGAAAATAAGAATGGCGTCAGGGATTTATGATCACCTGCTGATCTTAGCCTCCCGATTATGAGGGATGCCAGATAAACTGCTGCACCAATTCCGAAAATGAATGCCATTGCATCAAGCCGGACAATAAAGCCGCCTGCCCATGAATTGAGTGGGAATACAGGCAGTCGTAAATAATTTCCCCAATCTTTCTGGACATGAATGAATGAAAACCACTCTCCTGTCTGGTAATACTGCAGCAAAAATACAAGGAACATACTGCCTGCGCAGACCAGCACCATTCCAACAGATTGAAGCATTGTTTTTTTTGAATTGTCACCTATCATCCAATGCAGGATAAAAAAAGCCGGTATGAAAACAGTGGCAACAGGTCGCGTCAAACCTGAAAGCAGAATGCCGGAGATGATGAGGAGGTAATTATTTTTTTTCAATCCGGTTAACAAAATAGTGGATGTGAGAAAGAAAACAGCTTCAGAAAAAGGAAGGAACATGAAAATGAGTACAGGTGTTGACGCAAGTAACAACAACCTTCGGGAGTGAATATTGAACACGGCTGCAAGCCAAGCAAATGAAAGCATGTATATAAATCCATTGAGAAGGCCAATACCGATGCTGCCCAGTTGGGTTAATTTCCATATATAAGGGAACAGCGGAAAGAATGCAACCATGCCGGTGTAATATCCATCCCTGTGAATCGTATTGTAGTGCATTGCATCCCAGTTCAGGAAATTCTTTTCTGAGAGAATGGAAGCGTCAATCAGGGCATTTGCTGTAACACAAAAAATAGCAAAGCAGGCAGCATAAAAAGCAAACAATAATAAAAAGGATTTCGTGAAATTTTCCTGTCCTTTCTGCATTGTCATCAATTAATATACGATGAGTTTTTCGGCTGATAAAAAGTGGCCTTCCTGATATACTCCAACAAAATACATTCCGGCTTGTAAGTTGCCCAGTGCTATTTCAACCGGAAATTTTTCAATGCTGATACGGCTGACTTCTTTACCTGTAACATCAGAAATTACCAGCTTGTAATCATTGATAAAAAAGTTTGCATTATTAAAATTCAGAAGCACGGATCCCGTGGCAGGATTTGGAAAGAGGGAAATCTTTTTTTCGCCGTTTTTAATTTCGCCAATACCTATGGTTGAATCACATGTTTCATGAATACCAAGGACATAATCATTAACGAAGGCGAAAGTGTCAATACGGCCAAGGTACATATCGTAAAGTCCGCAGCCATAACTGTTGCTGATGCCGGCAAAAACAATCTGGTTGTCTTTTCCAACAGCCACAGAATAGCCCTCTTCGTAGTCGGAACCTCCGAAAGCACAACCATTAATATAATAGCCATTGGGGTTGCATCGCAACATGAAATAAGCCGTTTTGCCAAGGCCATAACTTTCTGTCATGCCTCCGCTGAATAAATTTCCATCGGGCAATGTTTTGACAACACGGCCTTCTTCAGCTTTTAATGCTTCACCCTGAACGCGGTACCAAAGTTGATTTCCCAATGAATCTACTTTGAAAAAATACATATCTCTTGTTGTATCAGCTGCCCTGAATCCATAAGAGGTTCCATTGCAGACAAAACTCTCACCGGTTGTAGTATCAATTGCGTAGCCGGCATCAGAAAGGGCAGTACCGTAAGTTTTTGTCCACAATGTATCGCCAGCTCCGGAAATTTTCAGAAGCCATACATCATCGTCACCTGCTCCGAAACTTTTCGTTTCTCCGATAATTCCATAATTATTATTTCTGTCGCGGACAATTGCGTTAGCAGATTCATCATTTGCTCCGCCGTAATTTTTTTGCCAGAGAACATCACCTGATGAATTTGTTTTTACAATATATACATCGGATCCTCCGTTGCTGTATGAGTAGCTTTTTCCACAAATAATAAATCCTGAATCTGGGGTTACTTCAATGCCATAGCCAAAATCCCAGTCAGCTCCCCCAATTGTTTTTGTCCATTCAACATTTCCTGCGCTGTCAATTTTCAGAAGGTAAATGTCATATCCGGTGGCAGCATTCTGGTTTGTATATCCAGTTACAACATACCCGTTGTCATAGGTCTGCCTGATGGCATATCCCCAGTCGATTCCGGGAGTTCCGTAACGGGATGACCATTCCTTCACTCCATTGTTATCAGTTTTGACAATGTAAATATCAGTCAGTGCAACGCCAAAACTTGAAGTGGTGCCAACTACAATATAGCCAGAGTCTTTTGTCGCAATAATTTGCCGGGCATAATCATCGTTTGTTCCACCATATGTATAAATATAAGCCGAGTCAAGTTGTCCGCAAGCAGGATTTGAATAACAAAATGAAAAGCAAGAAAAAAGAAAAAGGCAATGGAGGTATTTCATTGTTAAAGAATTGAATTCCGCACCCTGATCAGTTTTACAAGGAGTTCTTCCAGCAAATCAAGTTGCAACATATTGGCTCCGTCACTCAGTGCATTTTTCGGATCAGGATGGGTCTCGATAAAGATCCCGTCAGCACCTACGGCTATTCCGGCCTTTGCAATAGTTTCAATAAGTTCAGGCCTTCCACCTGTAACACCACTTGATTGATTCGGCTGTTGCAATGAATGCGTAACATCAAGGATCACCGGGCAATTATTTTGTTTCATGACACCAATTCCGCGGTAGTCAACTATCAGGTCCTGGTAGCCAAACATACTTCCTCGTTCTGTGAGCATCACATTATTGTTACCCGTGCCACGTACTTTATCTACAGCAAACTTCATAGAATCAGGAGCGAGAAATTGTCCCTTCTTAATGTTTACGACTTTCCCTGTCTTGCCTGCGGCCACCAACAGATCAGTTTGCCGGCACAGAAAAGCCGGAATCTGTAATACATCAACAACCTGTGCAGCAAAAGCCGCCTCATCACTTTCATGGATATCTGTTAACACAGGAACTTTTAGCGATTCCTTTATTTTTTTCAGGATCATCAATGAGGGTTCATCTCCGATGCCGGTAAAGGAATCCATCCGTGACCTGTTGGCTTTTCGGTAGCTTGCTTTAAAAATGAAAGGGATCCGCAGGCGGTCAGTTATTTCCTGAACGCGTTTTGCTATGGCCATTGTCATTTCTTCGCTTTCCACAATGCATGGTCCTGCGATCAGAAAAAAGTTGGTCGAATCAGTATGTTTTATGTTCGGAATGTTTGATAGCATTTAGAAACTTTTTGACAAAGATAAATAAGCCCCCTGGCTTTTCCCTGATTTATAAGTGATCATCGGATAGATTGAATTACTTCCCAATTCAAGTTTCAGGCGCCAGGGAAAAAAATGGATGAAGCTGAGCCCTGCCTGGAAAGCTGTATAGCCTCCTGATGCAAGTATTATCCCTACTCGGTTGGCGCGATTGAGCTTGTAATTGATGCCTCCAAAATACCGTACAGAAGAATAAGTATTGAGCAAAACATCAATTCCAAAAGTGGTTGAGACATTTATCTCATTCAGTAATAAAGTATATGAACCGGAGATTTTCATTGGAAGGCGGGTTGTGACCCTTTGTTCGGATTTGTTCCGGACATAGTTTATATAAAATACACTGTCGAGAGCCACACCCGTTACTTTTATTGAATCACCGATTTCAAAAATGTCTTTCACATCAATACCTTCAAAATGAAACGTTGAATCAAGTGAAACCTTTGTACTCCATTTATTCCACTGAATGCTTCCGAAATTTTCCGCGGAGAAGGAAAGCAAACTATTTTCAGTCTCGTATTCGATGTATATATCTCCTGAATATCCGCTGCCATCCAGGCGGGAAGGATGTTGTGCTGCCGAGTCATCCGTTAGAATGGTAGCGTGCAGGTCAGCGTCAATATATTCTCCTCCAGGATCAGTATAAAGCGTGGCAGGTCCGCCATCTACTTTGAGGAATTTGAGTCCCTGGTTAATTGCTATGTCTGCACCGATATAGAGTTTTTTATTTTCAGAGAGGGAAAAGCGGTTGCCGATGCCGAATACAATCTGGCGATATGAATATTGCTGAAAGCCAAAATCACTTAGGTCGGCGGTCTTCCCTGCAAACATTTTATTTCCCCGGAAGAAAAGGTTAAAGAAATCTTTAGAAAATTTTGCTCCTGAAAACGATCGGTTCCTGTATGCAATAAATGCTTCTACCTTCCTGTTATTGGTATCCGGATGAAATGTGAGAGAAGCTTCCCAATTGGCTTCCCCGGCAAATGAATTTATTGATGTGAGATTATCCGATACGCCGTCCTTGATGTCATCTGACAGAAATTTTCCACGGTAATAGTCTGTGGCAAATTCATTGGTAATGGCTCCGGAGGAGAAGAAGTAATTACCACGCAAAGTAAAAAGAAAATTTTGCAGGGAATCCTTCATAAAATGACTTCCCGTTGACAGGTCAGTCTGGGCTGATGCAATAAATAAATTACATAGCAAAAAAGCAGGGAGTAGTTTTAATTTCACGCTCACCGAATCATATATATAAAGTCGCCAACCAGTTTCAGGTTGAGCTCGTAATCAGAATAAACCTGCAGTTGTTGCGGATAACTTGCTGTACTAAACCTGGCACGGATGGCCACACGTTTTGTATTCAGCAGATTTTTCCTTCTCTCCACAGATAGAGGGATGGAAATGATCGTCCGTTCTTTGCCAATGGCTCTGAAGTTTGCGTCCATCATGGCCGGCGCGATTCGGTCAGGTACGAGCAAAGAATCTGTTGCGACGCCGATGTCATTCAGCATGATGATCTGCAAATTAAATTCATAAGGAAATCCATTGTCGGCGATCAGCTTAAAGATCCCGTCACCAAGGTTTTCGTCAGCGGTAGTACTAAGGTTAGCGATATCCTGAGTATCAGAAAACAATATCTGGTTTGCAGCGAAGCGCAATGGAAAGTTTACTTTCAGGTTGGCGTCAAATAAATCGTCAGTATAGAGAAAGTCGTGATGGCCGGAAGCATTGCCAAGCGGGTTCAGAAAAAAATTCAGGTCGTAGGATAATTTTTCGGGAAGATTTTCCACCAGCGCTACAATATTGCTATTGGTATTGTCAAGTTGAATGGAATAGTAAGTTGAGTTTACCGGTGATGGCGGAGTACCGGTTTCAGTTGCGCGGTTCAGGTTGAGTGTTTGATTGACAAAATCAGGAGCAACAAGGTCAACTGTGGTTCCCGTTCTGTTATTTACCGAACGCATTGAAGAAAGAATTGCCTGTGCATCAGCACCAATGCTGTTTTTCAGAGTAAGAATTGCTGTTACACTATCGAAGAGAATAGATCCATCAAGCAGTTTTCCTGTTCCAATGGAATTTTCTCCCGATACTTCAACAGAGCCTTGTCCAAGATAGCCTCTTGCATACAGTGGAATAAGCGCCTCAAAACCGGAAGTAACATCCACGATCGTATCGCCCGGAACTACATTCACAGTAGTGCCGGATGGTGAAGTTTGTCCGGTTACATTATAAGTTAGCTGGTTGTATTCGGTACCTGTTGTCCCAGTGAGGTCAATGGTATAACCGGAAATGTCAAACAACCCTGAAAATTCTGTAGCGCCTCCCGGAGGAGCAGCGTCAAGCGTTTGAATTTTCTGAAAGGGAACTCCATTCAGCTTAGCTTCAGGTATGTTGAATGTATAGATGACCGCTGTAGGCAAATGATTTTTAGCAATGAGCCGTGCATGACCACTTTTAATGATTGCAAGAGAAAGTTCCACGCTGTTCAGATCGAGGCTGATCTCATTTGGCTGAGAATAAAAAACAAATCCGGGAGTAAGCGTAATATTTCCGGGAGAAACAAATAAACTGGTTTGCAGAGTATCTCTTATTTCAAAAACGGAATCCAGCGGCGTTGTATAGATAGTACTGTCGAATACAAGTGTTACAGCGCCATCAGGAGCAATCTGTGTGAATGAATCTGCAATAAGGTCATTCACGCCAAGACTGGCTTTAAATATTGGTGTCAGGATATTGACGTCCCATTGGGCAGAATCAT
>JAPLDB010000222.1 GCA_026391975.1 Bacteroidota bacterium
CATCTCCTAATCCGGATAAGGTTATCATAGGATCAGATGGCTGGTTGTACCTCACAGAAAGATGCTTCCCACTGATAATGGGTACAAATCTTTTCACTGATGAACAACTACAAAAGATCAAAATGAAATTTGACGAGCGTGCTTTGCATTTAAAAAACAAGTTTAATTCCAGGCTTTATTTTGCAATCGCACCACTAAAACATACGATTTATCCGGAATACCTTCCTGCATCAGCAAGAATTTCAAAAAGCGAAACTCGTACTGACCAGTTGGTCCGGCTTTTCTCAAATGATACAATGGTTAATTTGATTGATGTAATGGCTGCTCTGAAAGAAAAAAAAAGCAATCATATCCTCTATTATAAAATTGACAATCACTGGAATGATATCGGCGGCTTCATCGCTTATTCCAAAATAATTACAGAAATCGGCAAAAAAAATTCATCTGTTCATCCTGTTGACATCAACACATTTGAAATGGATTCCTCAATTCAATTAATTGGCGGCGAGGCAGCAATGATGAATGCTTCAAATATCTATCCTGATTATCATAGGTATGAGTACAACCCGGGGCCAACATGTAAAGCCAAGGAAGGTACTAAGAGGGGATACCGGTCGCCGGAAGGTTTTCCATACCCATGGGACTATGAAATGGTGCGCCAAACCGGAGATTCATCATTGCCTGATGCCCTTATTATTCGCGATTCATTTACAGATGCACTTCTTCCTTTTCTCGCCGAAAATTTCCATCGCTCAGTCTTTATCTTTGACGCCTGGCAATATAAATCCTTGTATGATATCGTTGATACTGAAAAGCCCGGAATAGTCATATATATAAAGTATAATTGTCCATGATTAATACGCTAAATTAAATTTCCCATGTTTAACAAGGACATTAAAGGAATTTGTACGCTGATAGTTTTATCATTGGCTTTTCTTGGTTTTTTTTATGGCAAGTTTTTAATCCATCCGAATGACCACCTTTTTTCAGATTCCGCGGATGGACTCAAGGCTTATTTTGTTTACCAATACCACGTAGATAATGACTCTTCCTGGACACAAACAAAATCCATCAACTATCCATATGGCGAAAGTCATGTTTACACTGACGGACAGATATTTTTTGCGGATATCTTTAAAATCCTGAATGCATTCATCCCTGGAATTTCAAAATACGCTTTGGGATTTAGCAATGAGTTGATTCTCATCTCCTATATAATTTGCGCTCTACTATTGTTTCTGATCCTGAGAAAATTACGCCTTCCGGTTAACTATAGCATTCTTGGAGCCCTTTCCATATCCATTTTATCTCCTCAGGTATTTCGAATGTTAGGTCATTTAAGTCTGGCGTATTGCTTTTTTGTTCCGCTTGTGTGGTACTTATTTATTCGATTCCACGAAACAGCCCACAAATGGNNAAATGGCGCCTTTCATTTCTGATTGTTTTTGTTCTGTCAATTTCTCCTTTCATTCATGGCTATTACCTACTTATCGGCACTTTATTTATAGCATGCCTGTGGCTCATGATGGGCCTTCAAAACCCTTTTCATTTCATTAAGTCTGAAAAATACTGGTTGCATTTCTTGCTTCAGGTTGCACTTCCATCCTTATTGTTCCAGACATATATGCACTTTTTCGACATGCATACCGGAAGGACTACAGAACCATATGGCATGCTAATATATACAGCGAACCTTACAACTGTTTTTATCCCAACACAAGGTCCATTTTATTATCTCGCTTCTTACTTCCACAATTTTAATTTTCAGGAATGGGAAGGATGGGCTTACATCGGAACGCCCATGCTCATTGTACTGCTTTATTCCTTCCTGAAAAACGGAAGGTATCTTATCAGGAAGAGGTTTAAACGCATCTTCAAACCGGCGCTTCCTTTTATCCTTCGCCCTGCTTTGTGGGCTTCAGTCATGGTCCTTTTCTATTCATTTGGATATCCATTTAGAGCACACATGATGTTTCTGCTTGACTGGTTTCCTTTTCTGAAGCAATTCAGATCACTGGGCAGGTTTGCATGGGTATTTTATTATGTATTCACTATTTATGGAATGTATGTGTTTTATCTTTTTATCCGCCTCCTTCGTCAGAAAAAATTAAAATCACTTGCTTTTTATTTTCAATTTTGGTTTTTCCTGATTCTTTTTATTGAAGGGTTGGCCCAGCATCAAAAAGTACTTTCAATGATTTCCGGCTCCGGAAATATCTTTAAATTAGAACAGTTAGACGAAAAAATGAAACAGTCTATTCAGGCTGTTGAACGAAATAAGTATCAGGCCATCTTCCCGCTTCCCTTTTACCATGTTGGCAGTGAAGCCCAGACCTTCGAAGGGACCAATGCTTCCCAGAAAGCTTCCATGACCATGGCTTACCATCTTGACCTTCCACTCATTGCTTCCAATAGTGCCCGGACTTCTCAAACAGAATCCGGGAAAGTCATTCAGTTATTGTCTCCGGTAAGTTTCAGAAAAGAGGCAATGGCACAATTTACAAACCGGAAGCCAATACTGATTACGTGTACAAGGGAGAACCTGAGCGCAAATGAAGCCGGCCTCTTAGCCAGGGCAGTAAAAATTTATTCTAATGATCAGCTTGATCTTTATGATTTGCCGTATGATAGTCTTTTCAAATATTCCGGAGACACGGAAATCACCGTATTTGAGAGTAACAGCAAAAATTATTTCCCGAAAGGAGACTTGCTTGTTCAGGATACCGTCGGTTTTGTATTTCACAAAACCTATGACGATTCTCCTGCTGAAAAAATAAATTCAGGCACCGGAGCATTTCAGGGTAATATGAAGGATTACAACTTTTTTGTAAAGGATACTTTATTTCCATTTGATCCTGCAAAAGAATATGAAGTTAGTTTCTGGTATTGCAACAGAGGAGTATTCATCAACAATATGCTGCTGTATGTTCAGGAAAAATCACCTGACCTTCAAAATGCAGAAGTCATTGCCTTTCAGAAAGTGGCTGAATGTTCGAATATTTCAGGCGACTGGAGTTTGCTCAATTTAAAATTTAAGCTGAAAAACAAAGGGGATAAGATTTCAATATCCATTAAAGGCGGCGAAAACCGTGACTTAAAGGTTTTTGCAGATGAATTTCTGATCAGGGAAATTGGCAATGACGTATATAAAATTTTAGAGGAAAAAGATGGCAGGGTATTAAAACTGATGAAAAACAATATTACACTCACCCGGTCAAATTGAAATAAATAAAAAAATTGGATCAATAGACAAAACCCGTTGTATTCTACTTGCTTGAAAATAAATTACATTGTGGCCCCAATCGACTTAATGATTGAAAATTAATTCTTTTTTGAAATGAAACGTGTATGCTTTCTGTTTTGCGGAATCCTTTTCCTGATCGGATGTTCAAGGCAGGATGATTCTAAAAAAGTTATTTTCTCAAATAACCTTGAATCTATTTATGGATGGAACCATGATACAAAAATTGAAAGGCGTGAATCTCATTCAGGTAAATTTGCAGCCTATGCAGATTCATCTAATGTTTACAACCTGGGATTCAGGTTACCTCTCAGAGAAATGAGCTCTCCCGCAATTTACCATATCCATGCTATAATTCATTTCTTGTAATTGACATTCTCAACGGCACTAAAAGCAAAGCTTATAAAACTACGAGAATAGAAGATTTTACGAATCAAATAGGAATATGGTTTGGGGTAAGTGCTACACTGGAAGTTCCAACTGATGCATCTCCCGATGATGAGGTTGCAGTGTATGTGATGAATGAAGGCAAAACAAGGGTTTGGTTTGACGACATTGTGGTTGAAGCAATAAAATATAAATAATTTCTTCTCTTGGAAAAAGAAGGTCAGGATACAAAAGTCTATTTTCAAAACCTTGATGTACTGCGGTTTGTCGCTGCATTCATGATTGTGATTACCCACTGGTATGGAGCCATGAAGGGCTGGTTCGGCCTGCCAAAATTCATGCAGGGTAATTTTCCTTTCGAGTCCAATAAAGTATGGAGTTATTTCGAAAGAGCTATCGATAATTTTGGGTATGGTGTGGACATTTTTTTTCTCATTAGCGGATTCCTTATCACTTATTTGCTTCTGAAGGAAAAAGAAAAATATGGACGGATCAGTTTAAAAGATTTCTATATCAGGCGTACCCTTCGAATCTGGCCGCTCTATTATTTTCTTGTTATGCTTGGACCATTGCTGGTAAGCTGGACCCACAGCACACCAAAACCAAATTATCTTGCGCAGATCTTTTTCGTGGGGAACTTCGATCAGATACACACCGGGCAATGGATTTATCCATTCTCTCATTTTTGGTCCATTCACGTAGAAGAACATTTTTACCTTATATGGCCTTTCCTTGTAGCATTCATTCCAAATAAACGATTGCCATTTGTTTTCTCTTTTGTAATTTTCTTCAGCATCGTTTTCAGGCTATTCCTTTATTTGAACAGCGATTACAGCTTTTACGATTTTTACCTGAATACGCTGAGCCGCTTAGATGTACTTGCCATTGGCGCGCTGTTCGCATATCGCCACCATCAAAAACCATGGGTAGTGAATATTCCCGGACCTATCAGAATTCTGATTTACACGCTGCTTGTCATGCTCTTCTGCACCGACACCTTTTACATCTACTTAAGTGTGACCGATGTTACGTTTAAAAAATATTTTTGTCTTGCATTGGTTACGATGGGCATTGGGAGTTTTCTTTTCGGTACGAATAACAAACTTGCCCCGAAGAAGAAAAACATCTTTCACTATTTCGGAAAAGTATCATATGGAATGTACATGTACAATAACATTCTGGTGAATATTGTTATTTTAAAAATCATGTACCCAATAAATTCCAGCAGCCCATATTTATTTACGCTGATCTATTTTTCACTTTGCCTGCTCGTTCCTGTGATCAGCTATGAAATCATGGAAAAGCCATTTCTCAAACTGAAAAAACGTTTTGAAATAATTAAAACGTCGAGATAATTATTGTAAATAATTATTCATCTCTGCTCGCTTTCACATGATTTTATTTAATTTTGAAATTCAACTTCTATTTTAAAGCAAAAATAATTCGCTAATGAAAAAAATAAGTATTGCCGTTTTTATGGCTTTGATATTTTCGGGAGTAGCTGCCCAGGTAAGTGTCCTCACACACCACAATGACATTATGAGGATGGGCGCCAATCTGAGAGAGACAAAGCTCGATATTACAAATGTTGATACTGCGCATTTCGGGAAGTTGTGTGATCGGGTTGTTGATGATCAAGTGTACGCACAACCATTGGTTGTTGCAGGCGTAAATATTCCAGGCTACGGTGAAAGAAATGTGCTTCTGATCGCTACGGTAAATAATTCAGTTTATGCTTATGACGCCGATGACCGGTTGATTGTAAATCCATTTTGGAATGTAAACCTGACACCTGGTGGTTCAAGGGTTCCGAATGTGCAGGATTTTAATGACCTTAACGTTTGTGGCGGCAGCTATAGCGACTTTTCCGGAAACATTGGAATATTGGGTACACCCGTTATTGATTCAACAACAAATACGATATATCTTGTTACTAAAAACAGGGTCAACCTTACTGGTGAACATCAGCAGTGGCTACACGCTCTTGATATCAGAAATGGAAACGAGAAACCTTCCAGTCCTGTAATGATTGAGGGTTCTATGCCAGGCAATGGTGACGGAAACATTGGCGGGATTCAATATTTCAATGCAGTTCATGAGAATCAACGGGCTGCTTTGTTATTGAGCAATAATATTGTTTACATCACATGGGCGGGTTATTGTGACTGGCCACCTTATAATGGTTGGATACTCGGGTATGATGCGCAATCACTGCAACGGATAGTTACTTGGAGTTCTGCACCCAATGGGTTCGCAGGAGGTATCTGGATGAGTGGCGCGGGGATTTCAGCAGATGAATACGGTAACCTTTATGCATGTACGGGCAATGGTCAGGTTGGTGACGGCGGAGATCCTGCTGATGTGGTTAACCGTTCCCAAAGTATGCTCAAACTTACTCGTGTTGACTCCACGCTTCAAGTCTCCAGTTTTTTCACGCCCTACAATTTCAACTACCTGAATCAATTTGATCTTGATATGGGAACCTGTTCAATTATGCTAATCCCCGGAACTGACATGGCAATTACTGCAGGCAAAGAAGGTTACCTTTATGTTGCCGATCGTGATTCTATGGGTGGAGTAGATACAACAGTTGATCATGTCAGACAGAAAATTGACATTGGTGGCGTTGAAACACACAGCGGAACTGTTTTCTGGCATAGTGATTCTGCTGACTATGTGTATCTGTGGCCCTCTTATGAACATCCGCTCATGAGATTTACTGTTGATTATGCGAACGGAATTCTTGATACCGCTTCTAAAATGCAGAGTACAATTAATGACGATTTCAAGCCTGGAGGTATCCTTTCCCTTTCAGCGAATGGAAGCCAGAACGGTACAGGAATCATCTGGGCAAATGTTCCTTTGGCATGGGCTGATGCCGGCATTCCCGATCGCCCCGGAATCCTGCGTGCGTTTGATGCATCAAACATTACCCATGAGCTTTGGAATTCACAAATGAATAAAGAAAGGGATTCTATTAAAAACTATCCGAAGTTTGCTCCGCCAACCATTGCAAACGGAAGGGTATACATGCCTACATTTTCAGGAAAGGTGATCATGTATGGTATTTTTAATCCCGATGGAATTGATGATGTAAGTGCTTTACCAGGTGTAGATGTCTTTCCGAATCCATTTTCAGGCTATGTCAATGTGTATCTGAAAAAGAAAATAGGAAAGTGCTTTATCTCTATTGCCAATTCGATTGGTGATTGCGTATATAAAAACACTTTCGAAAGCGGAGAAGTTACAACCATTGATTTATCTTCTCTTTCCAAAGGAATCTATTCCCTTTCTGTGCATGCGCCTCAGGGTATTGTTACAAAAAAGGTGGTGCGGACTCAATAGTGCCGGGCAGGAAGCCGTGTCTTAATTCAAATAAAAACTATATCTTTAAGCGTGCATTTGCGCACGATTATGAAACAGTTTGTGTTTTTTCTCATTCTTTTTTTTTCCATTCATGCCACGGCGCAGTTAATTCCAGACACAAGTAAATGGGAGCTTTCGTTTTCAGATGAATTCGATTCTGTCTACTCCTATCCATACATCATTGATACAGTAAAATGGAGCAGGTATTTTCCATTTTCACAAAGCAGCATCCCACCAACATGCAATTGTAAAACGGATGCCAACACCCATGTGGTTACTTGCGATACGCTTGGAAAAACATATTTTACTCAATGGAATGACCTGCCGGGCAGCAACCTCAGGATCGACACCTCTGGTACAGGAACGCTTAAAATCATTGCACGCAAACAAGATTTTTCTGCCATTACTTCAAGTTACCTGAAGTGCGGCTCTCCCGACTGCGATGTAAATAGGAAGTGTTATTGGAATGCACGTACAAGGGACTCTATTTGTACAAACCATGATACTGTTCTCTTTAATTACACAACTGCCATGCTGTACTCACGGCAAAAATTCAAATACGGCTATTTTGAATTGAAGTATAAAATTCCTGAAATTCCAATTCCACCGGCTACCAATTCCGGCTTTACCATTGACTGGTGGTTGTGGCATCGGGATGGATCCGAATCAAATGAGATAGACATGTTTGAGATTCGCGCAAAAGATAATTTGTATACAACAAATGTTCATTATAAACGGGATGATGCAGGTACCGATCTCGCAGGCAAAACTTATTACCATCCTGAAAAGCTGGATGGCAACTGGCATATCTCTGGCTTGGAATGGGGACCCGATCGAATAGATTTTTATCTTGACGGGGAAAAAATTCACAGCTATCCTTATCATCCTGAAAGCATGATACCCATGCCAATGATCATTGACCTGGTGCCTAATGCTTTAAATTTTTGCAATGGAGTAGACGCACTTCACACTGTATTCCCTTTAGAACTGGATGTGGATTATGTTAGGGTTTATAAGTTGAAATAGTTTTTTCCTCAGGCTACGATGCATTGACATTCGTTTCATTCACAATATACAATGGGCGGTTTCTCACATTTGAACTCATCCTGCTGATATACTCACCAATAATTCCAATGCATATCAATTGCACACCGCCAATAAATAAGACCGCAAGCATCAAAGATGTCCATCCGGGAACATAGTCCCTGCTGATAAACCTGGAATATAATGCGTAAAGAATCATTATAAAAGCTATTCCTGAAACCATGAATCCTGTGAATGTAGCAAACTTGAGAGGCAAATTTGAAAATGATGTGATTCCATCCAGTGCGAGACGGATCATTTTCTTAAATGTATATCCTGTCTTGCCCGAATACCGCGCATCACGGTCATATTCAATAAACGTTTGCCTGAAACCAATCCATGAAATCTGACCGCGAAGAAATTTTTGCTGTTCAGGCATTTGTTTTAACGCGTCTATTATTTTCCGATCAATCAACCTAAAATCACCGGTATCAACAGGAATATTTATTGAAGTTATTTTTTTCAACATCCTGTAAAATAATTTCGCAGTGAACTTCTTTAAATAACTCTCCCCTTCTCTGGATCTGCGTTTAGCATATACCACTTCATAACCTTCCTGCCACTTTTGGAACATTTCAGCAATGAGTTCCGGTGGATCCTGAAGATCGGCATCGATGATTATTGCGGCTTTCCCTTTGCAATGATCAAGGCCTGCAGTTACTGCGATCTGATGCCCGAAATTTCTTGCAAAATTAATATAACGCACACCAGGATGTAGTGAAGCCAATTCTTTAATCAGTCTAATCGAGCCGTCAACACTCCCATCATTGATAAAAATAAATTCCGCATCTGATTGTAATACCGAAAGGACATTTGTAAGCCGCTCGAAGAGTTTAGGAATATTTCCTTCTTCATTATAAATCGGGATAATTATGGAAAGCTGTGGCATAAATATTTATTGAATGCAAAGTAGGACGAAAAAACTGAAAATAAAAAATGTTTGCAAACCGCTTGAATGCAAAAATAACTGTATTCTAATATTTCCTGTCATCATGCTATAATTGTCTGAAACAATGCTTCCACCAAGTACAATTATTGCAATTGAGAATGCAGGGCCTATCAATTGAAATAACAAGGATTTATCCCTACTTATCGAACAAACAGATTGTATTTAAGTATACACCAGATTGCCCTAAACCCATCCCTCCATCCGATTTTCTTTCCTTCCTCATATGTGCGTCCATAATAAGAAATGCCAACTTCGTAAATTCTGATCTTCGGAATACGGGAGATCTTTGCGGTAATCTCAGGTTCAAATCCAAATCTTTTCTCTTTAAGCCTGATCTTTTTTAGGTGCTCACTTCTGAATAATTTATAGCATGTTTCCATGTCTGTGAGATTCAAATTTGTGAACCCATTCGATAAAAATGTCAAAAATTTATTCCCAAGAGAATGCCAGAAGAAAAGTATCCGGTGTGGATTCCCGCCTAAAAATCTCGAGCCATAAACAACATCAGCAAATCCGTCAACAATTGGCTTGATCAATAAATTATATTCATTGGGGTCATATTCCAGATCT
>JAPLDB010000092.1 GCA_026391975.1 Bacteroidota bacterium
CACTGCGTGATATCTGAAGGAACATTAATAAATACCGGACTTTCATTAATTATTACGTTGAATGAACATGCATTGCTTCCGCAAGCGTTCGTTGCAGTGCAGGTAACCGTAGTTGCCCCGGTGCTGAAAGTAGAACCTGAAGCAGGAACACAAATGACAGAAGCAGCAGGTGTTCCTGTTGCAGTCGGATCAGTCCAGGTAGCCACGTGGTTGTCACACTGGACGATGTTCGCAGGACAAGCACTGATGACCGGAGTCTCATTGATTGTTACATTGAATGAACACTGATCATTTCCACAATTGTTTGAAGCGGTGCAGGTAACAACAGTTGTTCCTGTCGCAAAAGTAGAACCGGATGCAGGAGAACAAGAAACCGTTGCTGCAGGCGTTCCTGTTGCAGTTGGATCAGTCCAGGTAGCAATGTGATTGTCGCACTGAGAGATATTTGCAGGACAAGCACTGATCACCGGACCCTCATTGATTGTTACAGTGAACGAACAACTTGAAGAACCGCAAGAATTTGTTGCAGTACAAGTTACAGTAGTTGTTCCAGTAGCAAAAGTAGAACCTGATGCAGGAGAACATGAAAGTGAAGCAGCAGGCGTTCCTGTCGCAGTCGGGTCAGTCCATGTAGCTACGTGATTGTCGCACTGTGAAATATTCGCAGGACAAGCACTGATGACAGGGGTCTCATTGATTGTTACCGAGAATGCAGCGACTACGACATCACAGGTGTTGGATGCACCGCATAAAACCAGCGTGGTACCTGTAGCAAATACACTTCCCGATGGCGGGTTACAAATTATTGTTGGTGTTGGCGACCCGGAAGCAGTTGGATTCGCATATGTGACTGTGTGATTATCACACTGCGTGATATCTGAAGGAACGGCGACCCGGAAGCAGTTGGATTCGCATATGTGACTGTGTGATTATCACACTGCGTGATATCTGAAGGAACATTAATAAATACCGGACTTTCATTAATTATTACGTTGAATGAACATGCATTGCTTCCGCAAGCGTTCGTTGCAGTGCAGGTAACCGTAGTTGCCCCTGTGCTAAAAGTAGAACCTGAAGCAGGAACACAAACGACAGAAGCAGCAGGCGTTCCTGTTGCTGTAGGATCAGTCCAGGTAGCCACATGGTTGTCGCACTGGACGATGTTCACAGGACAAGCACTGATAACAGGAGTCTCATTGATTGTTACAGTGAATGAACACTGATCATTTCCACAATTGTTTGAAGCGGTGCAGGTAACAACAGTTGTTCCTGTCGCAAAAGTTGAACCGGATGCAGGAGAACATGAAACCGTTGCTGCAGGCGCTCCTGTTGCAGTTGGATCAGTCCATGTAGCAATGTGATTGTCGCACTGAGAGATATTTGCAGGACAAGCACTGATCACCGGACCCTCATTGATTGTTACAGTGAACGAACAACTTGAAGAACCGCAAGAATTTGTTGCAGTACAAGCTACAGTAGTTGTTCCTGTAGCAAAAGTAGAACCTGATGCAGGAGAACATGAAACCGACGCAGCAGGCGTTCCTGTTGCAGTAGGATCAGTCCACGTAGCAATGTGATTGTCGCACTGTGAAATATTCGCAGGACAAGCACTGATCACAGGTGTCTCATTGATTGTTACGGTGAATGAACAAGCATCACTACCACAAGAATTAGTAGCTGTACAAGTTACACTTGTAGTTCCTGCAGCGAAAGTAGCACCAGAAGCAGGAACACAAACGACAGAAGCAGCCGGCGTTCCTGTTGCAGTTGGATCAGTCCATGTAGCCGCGTGATTGTCGCACTGTGAAATAATCGCAGGACAAGCGCTGATTATAGGGGCGGAATTTATGAATACGTGTTGTACGCAAGTGGAAGAGTTATTATTGAAGTCGGTTGCTGTCCAGGTAACATCTGTGTTTCCAGCAGGAAAGACCTGAGGAGCATTATTGCTTACCGTTGCAACCGAGCAATTGTCTGAAGTAGTTGGTACACCCAATGCTGGACTTGTGTTGCATGACACAACATCTGCCGGACATGTAATAGAAGGTGCAATGCCATCAAAAATTGTAGTTATTCCATTAGAAGTTGCAAAGCAACCGGCGTTATCGGTATAGGTTAATGTAAAAATGTCCTCATAATCTACTGAAATATTTGAGGTTGTTTCCGATGTTGACCATAAAAGGTTCGCGGAATAATTTGTGCAGGAAATGGTTTGAGCAATAGGGCCTGACAAATTGAAACAAATTGTTATTGTTCCTGTTGGCGTGACAACGGGAGCCGCTGGTGGAGTGCTGGCAGATATTACCTGGCTTTGAGTATTAATACATCCATTGGCATCGGTTCCTGTTACAGAGAAGTTTCCCGCATTCGAAACAGTTATCAGTGAAGTAGTCTCAGTATTGCTCCATGAATATGCTCCGGTTACTCCTGCACCTGTTGCCTGTAGATCAGTTGTCGTTTGTCCGGAGCAAATATTAGCACTGCCTATCACGGTAATTCCAATGGTTGGCAAGGCATAAATTGTAATTGCTTTTGTCGAAGAATCCCTGCAACCAAAACCATCTGTAACGACAACTTTATAGGTGCCACTTACAGAATTGGAAGGAGTGGTAATTGATGTGTTTTGACTGGATGATGTAAACCCACCCGGCCCGGTCCACGAAAATGAAACTCCTGTCGGTGCCGTTGTTTGTAAGTTCAGATTCTGAGTAGCGGAACAAAATGGGGAATTACTGGTTGTGCTTACGCTGGGCTTCGCATGAAACACCGCAGTTGCTGTTGGGCTATAGGAGCTTGATCCAATAACCACATTCACAGTATATAATCCGGCAACAGCAGCAGTGGCATGAGCTATTTTCGGATTTTGTAATGTTGAAGAAAATCCATTTGGCCCTGACCAGCTGTAGCTGTTGGCACCTGTTGGAATTGCAAAGAGGTATAAGGTATCTCCCTCGCAAACAGGATTACTGCTTGCAGAAGGGGCAGCTATTGTTACAGTGTAATCTTCTGCTTCTCCGGTTGCATTTCCTGCCAGGCATGGATCAATGGCATTGCTGTTGGTATTACGCATCGACCGTACACGCATTCTGTGCTGACCCGGAGGAGCATTCACCGGAATGTTCACCACAAGGGTGCCAGTTGTATTAGATGCAAATTTTGTTGCACCGTTATTATTATTTTCACTTACATCAAAAACTCCATTGTCATTATAATCTATCCAGATGGCGACGCCTGTTCCATTTGTATTTCCGGTAACAACAGTTATGGTAGAAGTATATGATGCGCCAGGCGTTAGTGTCGTTGTCTGGTTTGAAGGCGAAGTCCCATAAACGCTGTATCCTGCAGGCGAAGCAACACACGTAGCACCTGAATTATTTGACAGCGTGTTCAGAATAAAATTACTGATCCTGTCAGCGGCACAACCCGTGGCGTAGCTGGGAATACAGTAACAAAGTTGTGTGGTTACTTTTAGATTTGAGGATGTGGTGGTCAATCCGCTGTTCGAACAGTTGATCAGACAGTGATACCATACCGTTGAAGTTTGAGTTGCTGAATATGTTGCTGCAGTAGCTCCTGAAATATTTGAAAAGGTTCCGGGAATACCTGATACATCGGCTGCAGATTGCCATTGGTATGTTATGCCAAGGTTAGTATATGTGCTGCCTAGCGATAAGTTAAATGCCGTATTATAACATGCAGGGTTAGCAGATGCAATGGTTGTTGAAGAAGCCGGAGATCCGCTGCACTGAGTTCCCGCTGCTATTGTCACACAATAATCTTCTGTTTCTCCCCAGGTATATGTGCCGGTTGGGGAAGGAATAAGTGTTCCTTCTACATCTACAATTCTCATTCTGGTAATACCCGTCAATGCAGTTGCCGGAATGGTGATACTGAATGGAAAGGCAGTCCCTGCTACAGCTGCAGTAAGACCCTGCTGGTTGCTTACCAATTCACCTGCATCAGCGAATGAACCATTCTTGTTGTAGTCGATGTAAACAGCATACGAAGTTGTGTAAGCAAAACCATTGCAAAATCCAATTGTCACAGCACCGGAGTAGGTCAATCCTTGGGTCAGACTTGGTCCCGCAATAATATTTGTATAATTAGAATATTCATATGCAATGGAGCCTGCACCTCCTGCTAATGCGCCACAGACAGAAGTGTTGTTCATCGTTCCCAGCGTTACATTCAGAATTTCATCATCAGCAATATCCGTTGCATTTGATGCTGCATAAGCTCCGCAACCACAGGTGCCGTATGCGTTCATGATTACCTGTAATGCAGACGATGTGGCATTAAATCCACTACTGGTGCATGTTACGAGACATTGGTAATATGTTGACGAAGTTTGTGAAGTTGTTAATGTGGCATTGGTAGCGCCTGAAATGTTAGTATACCCTGAACCTGTTGGTGATGACTTCCATTGATATGTGATTCCTGTTCCTGAAGAATTACCCGTCAATGACAATGTAAAACTTGCACCTGAGCATGGGCCATTTGAAGACGAGACTGTTGTTCCTCCGGATGGAGTACCTGAACATGGGGGCGCATAGGTAACTGAAACTTCATCTACGGCTGCCGGTGGCTGTGTTCCTAAACTACCATCATTCACCCATGTAAAAACAAGCCGTTGCGTTGTTCCTGCGAGCGCATTCGACAATGTAAATGTTGCGGTACTATATGTTGTACCTCCATTCAGGTTTAGATTTGATCCAAGTTGTCCGCTTGCAAGCTGAGTTCCGGCTACCGGTGTTGTTGTTGTAGGGACAAGGAATGCCTGAAGAAAATCGAAAGAACTTTCACCCTGACATTTCCATTTGAATGATAAAATAATATTCGTAGCCCCGGAAGGGAATGCAATGTCTCTGTAAAAATGGTTTGTAAATGCAGCTATTGTAGTGTACTGGTAAGGGCCTGCAGTATTCTTGTCAATGTAGGCTCCATAGGTTCCTGCTGATGGAACTTGTGGTGTTCCGACATACCATTTATTGTTGCTTCCATTCACTACTGTCCAACCGCTTCCGGCGAAAGTGCCGCTTTCAAATCCTCCGGCTCCTGTTGGCGAGAGAAGCACTGTTTGAGCATTGGCTGAACCCAACAAAGTGACCATAGATGAGATCAACAATGCAACAAGAATTAATTTGTTTTTTTTAATGAAGTAATTTTTAATTTTCATGATAAAATAGAACTAGAGGTTTGAACTATTAAGTGAGTATTTGAGAATGCCAATTGGATTCAGACATGAAATCAATTTAATATTTTTATAAATTAATTTTAAGGTAAAAGCTTTTCAAATTAATTAACAGGCAATAAAAATGGAGATAACTCCCCCAAGTTCTACAATAATACTTAATTGTTGCTGTATTTTCAAATGTATATTGGATAATTGATGGGGTTATTTGGCCAATGGATTGAATTTCTTGGTGAAAATGTTTCTGAGTTAACCAATCAATTGAATTTTAATTCAAAAAACACATTAAGAAATAAATTATTTATGGAAACAATTGGCTTTAAATGATAACTTCATAACCGGTATAAAATGTATCTTCAATAGTGCTGATAAGAATCGGATGCCGATACCGGAAGATCGAAAAGATGAAACGATCTGTTCAATGAAATCAAAGGGATGGAAGCATATTAATATTTACAAAAATGTGATTTTGGCGTAAAACCAGATTAAAGTCATTTTGAAGTCCTGAAATAATTTTTACCTTCACTCACTCAAACAAGCTAACTATATAAACAATGATGTACATCGCCATTTCCCTAACCTTGCTAGCTTTGGTAGCCGGCACACACCTTTTATCAAAATCAAAAACTGACGCCATGGGCAATTTCGCCAGGTGGATTGCTTATGCAGTCATCATCATCAGCATCGGGATGTTGTTATGCGAACTCGGCCGGACCGGCATGCGCATGATGCATCGCGGCGGAGACGGAGAAATGAAAGAACATCACATGGGAATGATGCAATATTGTCCGCCGGAAATGTGCGGTGGTGTGGCCTGTATGATGCCAATGGGAAGGGGAGGAATGAACTGCTGCGGTATGGGAATGCAGGGTGGCCATGGAGACATGGACTGCTGCAAAGGAGACATGGATCATTGCAAAGGCGAAAGCAAAGGAAAATGCTGCGAAGAGGGAGCCGGAAAAGAGGAAGGACATGGTTGCATGATGGATAAGGATAGCATGAAAATGGGGCACTGATAATAATTTAGCGATTATTCCCTTTATTTCTTGATTTTTTTGTGTCTTAATATCTGACCGATTGGTTTTAGATCCTTTTGCGTTTTTTCGGAAAGCACACCACCTTAAAACTTCTTGAAAAAATCTTTTTACATCGTTTGGTGGTTCGAAAAGAAGTTTTACATTTGCGTCCCCAAAAAAAACGGGAAAAGTGTGTTTTAACGTTTAAGGTGCTGAACCTTAATCAAAAAAAATTATTCTGACGAATGCCTACAGTACAACAATTAGTAAGAAAAGGTCGCGTAAAGCTGGTAGATAAAAGTAAATCTCCTGCTTTAACAAGTTGTCCTCAGCGCAGAGGGGTGTGTACACGTGTATATACAACCACTCCGAAAAAGCCGAATTCGGCAATGAGAAAGGTTGCCCGTGTGCGTCTTACCAACAAATTTGAAGTATCTGCATACATTCCGGGAGAAGGACATAACCTGCAGGAACACAGTATTGTGATGATCCGCGGTGGTCGTGTAAAAGACTTGCCGGGTGTTCGTTACCACATCGTTAGAGGTGTACTTGACACTGCAGGTGTAGAAGGAAGAACACAGCAAAGAAGCAAATACGGTACAAAAAGACCTAAAGCACCGAAAAAATAAGTAGGCAGTAGACAAGAAGAAAATTAAATAGAATTCGTAAATATTCGTAATTAGTAAATTCGTAAATATTCGTATTTAGTAGATGAGAAAGTCCAAACCCAAAAAAAGAATCCTGTTGCCTGATCCGAAATTCAACGATCAGATGGTAACTCGTTTCGTGAATATGTTGATGTACCAGGGTAAGAAGAATACTTCTTATGCTATCTTTTATGATGCACTGAGCAAAGTAGAGGAGAAGTTGAAGGAGTCAGGTTTGGATACATGGAAAAAAGCAATGGCGAATGTCATGCCTACAGTTGAAGTTAAAAGCCGCAGAGTTGGTGGAGCTACGTTTCAGATTCCTACTGAAATACGTCCTGATCGCAGAACTGCACTCAGCATCAAATGGCTGATCGGTTATGCACGCGGACGCAATGAGAAGACGATGGCGGATAAACTAGCAAATGAAATTATTGCAGCTTCAAAGAATGAAGGTGCAGCGATAAAGAAGAAAGAAGATACTCACAAAATGGCGGAAGCAAATAAAGCATTCGCTCATTTTAGAGCTAATTAATAGGAAGACAATAGTTCTTTCATTTTAAGGATAACCAGTAGTCTCGCCTCAGGCGTGATTGAAGATCGGACAACTAACGGGTAGTACCTGTTAAAGTATCCGGTTATCTGCGAAAAGAAATACTATCGTTAAGATTAACGGATAAATAATCAAATGAGTAAAGACCTCCTAATAACGCGCAACATTGGAATTTCGGCTCACATCGATGCCGGAAAAACAACGACTACTGAGCGTATCCTTTATTACACAGGCAAGGTTCACAAGATCGGTGAAGTGCATGAAGGCGCTGCTACCATGGACTGGATGGTCCAGGAGCAAGAACGCGGAATCACCATTACCTCTGCTGCTACAACTACTTACTGGGATTACAACAATGAGGTGTACAAGATCAATATCATTGATACACCCGGACACGTTGATTTTACTGCGGAAGTTGAACGTTCACTTCGAATTCTTGATGGTGCTGTAGCACTTTTCTGCGCTGTGGGTGGAGTTGAGCCTCAGTCTGAAACTGTTTGGCGTCAGATGAACAAATATAAAGTTCCCCGTATCGGTTTCGTAAACAAAATGGACCGTGCAGGTGCAGACTTTTTAACCGTTGTTGCTCAGGTAAAAGAGCGTCTTCACGGAAACCCTGTGCCTCTTCAGTTGCCAATCGGTGCTGAAGATATGTTCAAGGGTGTGGTTGATCTTATCACCAACAAAGCAATCATCTGGCATGACGAAACGAAGGGTGCAACCTTTGATGTGTTGCCTATTCCTATAGATATGCAGGCGGATGTGAATCATTGGAGAGCAAATCTGGTCGAGTCAGTTGCTGAATTTGATGATCACCTGATGGAGAAGTTTTTTGAAGATCCAAATTCAATTACTGAAGATGAGTTGCGTATAGCTATCCGCAAAGCAACCATAGCAATGAAAATTACCCCGATCATGTGCGGATCGGCTTTTAAGAATAAAGGCGTTCAGGCCATGCTTGACGGTGTTATTCAATATCTGCCTGCTCCGATTGATGTGGAAGGTATCACCGGTATCAATCCTGATACCGAAAAAGAAGAGACACGTAAAACTGATCCGAAAGAGAAGTTTGCTTCACTTGCATTCAAGATTATGACCGATCCATTTGTGGGTCGTCTTGCTTTCTTCCGCGTTTATTCCGGAAGACTTGAAGCTGGTTCATATGTGCTGAATACGCGCACAATGAAGAACGAGCGTATATCCCGCATCATTCGTATGCATGCGAACAAACAAACGCCGATTGATTTCATTGAAGCAGGTGATCTTGCAGCTGCTGTTGGATTTAAAGATATCAGAACAGGAGATACTTTATGCGATCCTTCAGCACCAATCGTGCTTGAATCAATGAGTTTCCCTAAACCCGTTATCGGACTTGCAGTTGAACCTAAAACACAGGCAGATCTCGATAAACTGGGAATGGCCCTTGCGAAACTTTCTGAAGAAGATCCTACTTTCAAAGTGCATACTGATGAAGAAACGGGTCAGACCGTAATCAGTGGAATGGGTGAACTTCACCTTGAAATTATTTTGGATCGCCTACGTAGAGAATTTAAAGTTGAATGTAACCAGGGTGCTCCTCAGGTTGCATACCGTGAAACCATTACGAACAAGATTTCTCATCGCGAAGTCTACAAAAAACAGACCGGTGGGCGTGGTAAGTTTGCCGATATTCAATTTGAAATAGGTCCTGCTGATAAAGAATGGCTCGACAAAGGAAATCATGGTCTTCAGTTTGAGAATGAAATCAGCGGAGGAAGTATTCCACGTGAATTTATTCCTGCTGTGTCGAAGGGCTTTGCTCAGGCGATGGCTACTGGTTGTCTTGCCGGCTTCCCGATTGAGACAATGAAGGTTCGTTTATTTGATGGATCATTCCACGCTGTTGACTCGGATGCATTGTCATTTGAAATATGTGCAAAGGTTGCTTTTCGTGAATCAACTCCAAAAGCCAAGCCGGTATTGATGGAGCCAATCATGAAAGTTGAAGTAGTGACTCCTGACTTATATATGGGTGATGTTATGGGTGACCTAAACAAACGCAGAGGTCATCTAGAAGGAATAGATACCCGTTCCGGGGCGCAGGTTATCCGTGCAAAAGTTCCCCTGAGTGAAATGTTTGGTTACGTGACTACGCTTCGTACCATCACTTCAGGTCGCGCATCTTCATCAATGGAATTCTCACACTATGCTGAAGTTTCCAAGAACCTTGCTGAATCAGTAATTGCTAAAGCAAAGGGCAAGACCAAGGAAGAAAAAGAAAATGCTTAAACGTTCTTTATAAAATATACAATGTCTCAGAGAATCAGAATTAAATTAAAATCTTACGATCACAATCTTGTTGATAAATCAGCAGAGAAGATAGTAAAGACAGTAAAGATCACAGGTGCAGTTGTGAATGGACCCATTCCATTGCCTACCGATAAAAAAATCTTTACCGTGCTGCGTTCGCCGCATGTAAACAAAAAGGCACGTGAACAATTCCAATTGTGTTCATACAAACGCCTTCTTGATATTTATAATTCATCTGCAAAAACGGTAGATGCATTGATGAAACTGGAGTTGCCAAGTGGAGTGGAAGTAGAAATTAAAGCAAGTTAAATAAATTGAAAATGTGATGATTTGATCCCGATAACTATCGGGAGTGTTGATGAAAAACCAATCCTCAAATCTTCAAATCAATTAATCTTCAAATCGAAATAAGATGTCTGGAATTATCGGAAAGAAAATCGGGATGACAAGCGTGTTCGCTGCGGATGGAAAATTTCTTCCATGCACAGTGATACAGGCAGGTCCCTGTATTGTTACACAGGTGAAAACAAAAGAAACAGATGGCTATGATGCCGTTCAGCTTTCTTTTGGAGAGAAGAAGGAAAAGAGTACACCTGGAGCCATGAAAGGCCATTTCAAAAAAGCAAATACAACGCCCAAAAGAAAAGTGGTTGAGTTTAAGCACTTCCCTGAAGCTCCGGCTTTTGGAAGTGAAATTAAAGCAGACCTCTTTGTTGAAGGTGATTTTGTGGATGTTATTGGAACTTCGAAGGGAAAAGGTTTTCAGGGTGTTGTAAAACGCCATGGATTCAGCGGAGTGGGTTGGGCTACGCATGGTCAGCATGACCGTCAACGTGCACCGGGTTCATTGGGCGCATCTTCATTTCCTTCCCGTGTATTGAAAGGTATGCGCATGGGCGGACACATGGGTGTTGACAGAAAAAAATTGCAAAATCTGCAAGTCGTAAAAGTAATGGCTGAACAGAATCTTATCCTCGTGAAAGGTTCTATCCCCGGACATAATGGATCATTCGTAATTCTTGAGAAGTAATCATGGAACTCGCAATTGTAAATATCGCCGGAAAAGAAACCGGTAAAAAAATAAAACTGAGCACGGAGGTTTTCGGAATAGAACCGAATGACCATGCTATTTATCTTGATGTGAAGCAGTACCTCGCTAACCAGCGTCAGGGAACACACAAGACAAAGCAGCGTGCTGAAATCAACCGTACACCAAAAAAGCTTTTCGTCAGAAAGGTACTGGCGGTGCGCGTAGAGGAAGTATGAAATCTCCGCTGGTACGCGGTGGTGGACGTGTCTTCGGACCCCAGCCGAGAGATTATTCTTTCAAGCTGAATAAAAAACTGAAGACACTTGCGCGCCTTTCTGCCCTTACTTATAAGGCAAAGCAGAACAATATCCTGGTTGTTGAAGGTTTCACAATGGACAAGGCAAGAACAAAAGACTATGCAGCCATCCTCAAGAACCTCAACCTTGAAAATCAGAAAGTGCTTTTTGTTATTCCTACGAATGACAAAAACATATTCCTGAGCTCAAGAAATATTCAAAAAAATAAAGTGATTACTGCAACGGATCTCAATACCTATGACGTGCTCAATGCCGGCAAACTGGTATTGGTAGAAGGTTCAGTTTCTGTAATTGAAAAAAATCTTGCAAAATGAGCATACTTAAAAAACCTTTGATCACTGAAAAGGCGACTGCCTCCGGCGAGAAGCTTGGTCATTATAGTTTCATTGTGGCAAAAGATGCCAACAAAGTTGAAATCAAAAAGGCCGTTGAAAAACTATACAGTGTAACCGTTGCAAGCGTGAATACAATGAACGCTGCCGGAAAGATCCGTAACAGGAATACAAAGAGCGGAAACATCAGTGGCATGAAAGGCCAGGTGAAAAAGGCCGTTGTTACATTGAAGAAAGGCGAAACCATTGACTTCTATAGCAGCATTTAAAAAAACCGTTAGCAGTTATTCGTTAATCGTTATTAGATAGAACGAATTTCCGAATAACAAATAACCGATAACGAAAAAATTTTAGAAAATGTCAGTAAGAAAAATAAGACCAATTACTCCGAGTCAGCGTCACATGATTGTTGACTCTTACGAAGATATTACAGCAGGCAAACCTGAAAAAAGTTTGACTGAAAGTATCCAGCGTTCAGGCGGAAGAAATAATTCAGGTAAGATGACAATGCGCTATATCGGCGGTGGTCATAAGAAAAGATATCGCCTGGTCGATTTCAAACGCGACAACCATGGAGTTGCGGGTACAGTGAAGACGATCGAGTACGATCCGAACCGCACTTCCCGTATTGCGCTGGTATACTTTTCGAACGGAGATAAACGCTATATCATCGCTCCGAACGGATTGAAAGTTGACCAGAAGATTATGTCAGGTGAAAACGCTGTTCCGGAAATCGGAAATGCACTTTTCCTGAAAGATATTCCACTGGGAACATTGATTCACAATATTGAACTACGTCCGGGACAAGGCGGTGCAATTGCTCGCAGTGCCGGTTCATATGCGCAGCTTTCTAACCGTGATGGAAAATATGCAATTCTGAAAATGCCTTCTGGCGAAACACGTCTCGTGCTTGCTGCATGCATGGCAACCATCGGAACATGTTCAAATGCCGATCACAACCAGGAGCAATTGGGAAAAGCCGGTCGTTCACGCTGGGCAGGTCGCAGACCAAGGGTACGTGGTGTTGCAATGAATCCTGTTGATCACCCGATGGGTGGAGGAGAAGGCCGTGCATCAGGAGGTCATCCGCGTTCACGCAAAGGATTGCTCGCGAAGGGTTACAAGACTCGTCAGCCTAAAAATAAGACAAGTAAATTCATCATCGAAAGAAGAAAAAAATAATTTGAAAATGTGATTATTTGAAGATGTGTTGATGAAACAAATCCTCAAATCACTAATCATCAAATCAACAAATCAAAATAAATGGCTCGCTCACTTAAAAAAGGTCCTTACATCCCTGCTCATCTTGAAAAGAAAGTTGTCAAGATGATTGAGAGTAAAAAGAAAACTGTTATTAAAACCTGGGCACGCGCTTCTATGATCTCTCCTGATTTCGTAGGACAGACATTTGCAGTGCACAATGGAAATAAATTCATACCTGTTTATGTAACAGAAAACATGGTAGGACATAAGTTCGGGGAGTTTGCACCAACACGGACATTCCGTGCACATAGTGGAGCAAGAAAAGACGAATCAAAATAATTTATGAATCAATCCTGATAGCTTCGGGACGAAATCAAAAATAAAAACAATGGGAGTCAGAAAAAGAGAATCCGCAGAAAGACGGAAGGAAAAATTAAAGACAACGGCAATTGCTTCATTAAAGAATGTGCCTACTTCTCCTCGTAAAATGAGGATGGTCGCAGACTTGATCCGTGGTAAGGAAGTGATGAAAGCACTGAACATACTTCATTACAATGAGAAAGCACCTGCACTTCGTTTAGAAAAACTATTGCATAGCGCAATTGTGAACTGGGAAACCAAATCAGGAGATAAGATTGAAGAAGGAAAAGTGTTTGTGAAAACGATCATGGTTGACGGTGGCAGAATGGCCAAACGCCTTCGCCCTGCTCCGCAAGGAAGAGGATATAGGATCCGTAAACGTTCTAATCATGTAACAATGATCCTTGATAGAATTGAAGCTCCTGCAGCTCCGGCGGCTGAGAAAGCAACTGAACCTTCAGAAAAAGCATAAACAACGATACTTAAAATAAAAAAAACTGCATGGGACAAAAAGCACATCCGATAGGTGCCCGATTGGGGATTATCAGAGGTTGGGATTCCAACTGGTATGGCGGAAAAAATTATGGCGATAAGATCGTAGAGGATGATAAAATCCGCAAGTATCTCATTGCCCGCCTTGCAAAAGGTGGTGTTGCCAAGATTGTAATTGAAAGAACATTGAAGTTGGTTACTGTTACCATTCATACGGCTCGTCCGGGGATTGTAATTGGTAAAGGCGGACAGGAAGTAGACAAACTGAAGGAAGAATTAAAAAAGATCACTAAGAAGGATATTCAGATTAACATATTTGAAATAAAACGACCTGAACTTGATGCACAATTGGTTGCTGACGGAGTGGCAAGACAGCTGGAAGCACGTATTTCATTCAGAAGGGCTATCAAGATGTCAATCGCTTCTTCAATGAGGATGGGAGCAGAAGGAATCAAGATCAAAACGAGTGGAAGACTTGGCGGAGCTGAAATTGCCCGTTCAGAACAATATAAGGAAGGAAGAACTCCATTGCATACATTCAGGGCAGACATTGATTTTGCCATTGCTGAAGCACAAACTTCTTATGGAAAGATAGGTGTGAAAGTTTGGATCTGCAGAGGAGAAGTTTACGGTAAGAGAGATTTGTCACCGAATATCGGAACTTCTGCAACCACAGGCGGACCAGGTGGTCAGCGCGGAGAGAGAGATGACCGCAGAGGCGGTGGACGTGGAGAAAGAGGAGACCGCAGAGGCGGTGGTGGTGGTGGTGGAGACCGCAGAGGCGGCGCTGGTGGTGGTGGAGACCGCAGAGGTGGCGGCGGTGGTGGAAGAAGATAAATTAATTTGACGATTTGAAAATTTGCAAATGGAACGATTAATACCATCACCAAATCTTCAAATCAAATAATCATCAAATCGAAATATAAATGTTACAGCCTAAGAAAACGAAATTCAGGAAACAGCATAAGATGAAAGCAAAGGGCAATGCTACACGAGGAGCAGCTTTGGCTTTCGGATCTTTCGGGATCAAATCTTTGGAAACAGCCTGGATACCAAGTAAGCAGATTGAAGCAGCCCGTGTTGCTGTTACCCGTTTCATGAAACGTGAAGGACAGATCTGGTGCCGCATATTCCCTGACAAACCGATTACCAAGAAGCCTGCTGAAGTGCGGATGGGTAAAGGAAAAGGAGCTCCTGAATATTGGGTGGCAGTGGTGAAACCCGGGACCATCATCTTCGAAGCAGAAGGTGTGTCAGAAGCAACAGCAAAAGAAGCACTACGCCTCGCAGCACAAAAATTATCTGTAACAACAAGGTTTATTGTTCGAAGAGATTACAGTGCCAATTAATATATAAGTCATTTGTAAATTAGTACGTATTCGTATTTAGTACCATGAAAAAAGAAGACATTAAAGATTTATCTACAGAGGAACTTCGCCTCCGTTTACAGGAAGAGAAGATGCTTTATGCAAAGATGAAAATGAATCATGCGATTTCTCCTATCGAAAACCCGATGAAGATACGCTCAACACGCAGAGGTGTTGCCATGATTCATACAGAACTGACTAAACGTATAAAAGAAGAATCAAAAAAATAAGACAATGGAACAGCAAGTCGAAAAAAGGACACTGCGCAAGGAAAAAACCGGAACGGTGGTCAGCAATAAGATGGATAAAAGCATCGTGGTGAATGTTGAACGTAAAGTGAAACACTTGAAGTATGGCAAGTTCATCAAGAAAACTTCAACCTTCATGGCGCATGACGAAAATAATGAGTGTGGAATCGGTGACCTTGTTACAATCACTGAAACCCGTCCACTCAGCAAAAATAAAAACTGGAGATTGAAACAGATCCTCGAAAAAGCGAAATAGTGTTGTAATTCAACAGGTACATGAGAGGTTTTCACTTTTGAATTTTGACTTAATAATTTATCACTTAAAAAAATGATACAACAGGAATCAAGATGTACAGTAGCCGATAACAGCGGAGCAAAAGAAGTTCTTTGCATTCGTGTGTTGGGTGGTACACGCAAAAAATACGCCTCTCTTGGCGACAAAATTATTGTAACAGTAAAACATGCACTGCCTGCAGGTAACATTAAAAAAGGAACTGTATCAAAGGCAGTTGTTGTACGTGTTGCCAAGGAAGTGAAGAGGGCCGATGGTTCATACATTCGCTTTGACGACAATGCAGTGGTGTTGCTGAATGCCCAGGATGAGCTTCGCGGCACTCGTATCTTCGGACCGGTTGCGCGTGAACTGCGTGACAAGCAATTTATGAAGATCGTGTCACTAGCACCAGAAGTAATCTAATGGAATTTGTAAATTCGTAACTATTCGTTATTCGTACCATGGAAAGAAGTAAAAATAAACAGGTCAAATTAAAGATCCGCAAAGGTGATATCGTAAAGGTGATGGCCGGAGACAGCAAGGGTCAGCAAGGTCGCGTGCTGGAAGTTATTCTTGAAAAACGCAGAGTGCTAGTTGAAGGTGTAAACATGGTGAGCAAAAGCACCAAGCCTAATGCCAAGAATACACAAGGCGGAATTGTAAAGAAAGAAATGCCAATCCATATTTCAAACGTTATGCTGATTGATGGAAAGGGCAATGCAACCCGTGTGGGTCGCAGGGTTGAAGAAGGAAAACTCGTTCGTTATTCAAAAAAATCAAAAGAAATTATAAAATAGAATATGGAATCAGAATATGAGACCATTGTCAATCATCTCATATCTCACATCTCATATCTAAAATATCACATCTCAAGTCCAATACAATGAGCTACGTACCAAGATTAAAAGAGCGTTACAAGAAGGAAGTTGTTCCTGCTCTTCAGAAAAAATTCAATTACAAGAGCAACATGCAGGTTCCGCGTCTTACAAAGATTTGCCTTAACCAGGGTGTTGGAGAAGCTGTTGCTGACAAGAAGATAATTGATTCAGCAATTCAGGAGATGAACCTTATCACAGGTCAAAAATGCGTATCAACAAAGTCAAAGAAGGACATTTCGAATTTCAAATTACGTGTAAATGTGCCTATCGGTGTTCGTGTCACATTGCGTGATGTGAATATGTATGAATTTCTTGACCGCTTGATTTCAGTTGCATTGCCGCGTATCCGTGATTTCCGTGGTGTCAATCCAAAAGGTTTTGACGGCAGAGGTAATTATACGCTGGGTGTTACGGAGCAGATCATCTTCCCTGAAATCGATATTGATAAAGTATCGAAGGTGCGCGGACTTGATATCACGTTCGTAACCACTGCAGAAACCGATGAAGAAGCAAGAGAGTTGTTAAAAGAGTTTGGAGTTCCTTTCAAAGTAAATTAATAATCATAAACAAAAGAATAATGGCAAAAGAATCAATGAAAGCCAGGGAAGTGAAGCGCGCCAGAATGGTGGCACGGTATGCTGCAAAACGCGCTGCACTGAAAAAAGCCGGTGATTATGCCGGGCTGGACTTACTCCCCAAGAATGCTTCCCCTGTTAGAATGCACAACCGTTGCAAGCTGAGCGGACGTCCGAAAGGATATATGCGTGTGTTCGGGTTGTCACGGAATATGTTCCGTAACATGGCATTGGAAGGAAAAATTCCAGGTGTTACAAAAGCAAGTTGGTAAAAAAAAGTTGTCGGTTCTTCGTTATTAGTTATCCGGAAAACCGCTCATCTCAATAGATCAATCAATCTTAAAAAAGATAACAAATAACGAATAACGATTCAAGAAATGGCAGATACAATTGGAGATTTCCTTACACGCATACGCAACGCAGTTCAGGCCGGACACCGCATTGTTGAAGTGCCTGCATCAAACCTCAAGAAAGAGATGACCAAAATCCTCAAGGAAAAAGGATACATCATGGATTATAAATTTGAGGAAGACAGTAAACAAGGCGTCATTAAAATAGCGCTCAAGTATCATCCTGTGACCAAGACTGCAGCGATACAGCAAATCACGCGAATCAGTTCGCCTGGTTTGAGAAGGTATGCGCCTGTTGATCGGATGCCGCGCGTACTCAATGGACTCGGTATCGCTATCTTGTCTACTTCAAAGGGAGTGATGACGGACAAGGAAGCAAAAGAGATGAAAGTAGGCGGAGAAGTATTGTGCTACGTTTATTAAGAAGTCATTGAACATTGTAAAAAGCAATTAGATTAAAGATTATGTCACGAATAGGAAAATTACCAATCGAAATTCCCGCAAAAGTGGAAGTGAAGATTGCAGGAGATAAAGTTCATGTGAAGGGGCCCAAAGGCGAACTCGCGCAGAAAATTGTTGACGGAGTTATCATCACCATTGAGGGAACAACGATTACAGTTACCCGCAAGACTGAGCAAAAGCAACACCGTGCCCTTCATGGATTGTATCGCGCATTGATCAACAACATGATCATTGGAGTAGCTACCGGATACAAGAAGGAACAGGAACTTGTTGGTGTAGGTTACAAGGCATCTACACAAGGTCAGAATCTTGACCTGGTGCTTGGTTATTCTCACCACGTGGTATTTGAAATGCCTGCTGAGATAAAAGTAAGTGCAAAACAGGATAAAGGACAAAACCCGATTATCACTCTTGAAAGTGCAGATAAGCAGTTGCTCGGATCAATAGCTGCCAAGATCCGCTCATTACGGACCCCAGAACCATATAAAGGAAAAGGTGTGAAATTTGTCGGTGAAGTACTGAGAAGAAAAGCAGGTAAATCAGCAGCGAAGAAATAAGTAGAACGAAATAATTAAAAAGAATTAAAACAAGATAACAGATCAGGATTTTACAAATCTCATATCTCACATCTCATATCTAATTGACCATGTTAAGGAAACAAGAAAGAAGAAAAGGAGTTCACGCCCGTATTCGCAGGGTTGTGAAAGGTACTGCTGAGCGTCCTCGCTTAAGTGTATTTCGCAGCAACAAGCAGATTTATGCGCAGCTTATTAACGATATTGATGGAGTTACCATTGCTGCTGCATCTTCAGCGCCTAAAGATTTCGCAGTGAAGGGAAAGAAAGTTGATGTTGCAAAGGAAGTAGGAAAGCAAATTGCTGATAAGGCTGCACAGGCAGGAATCAAAGCCGTTGTGTTTGACCGCGGTGGTTTTCTGTATCACGGTCGGGTGAAAGCATTGGCTGATGGTGCACGTGAAGCAGGATTACAATTCTAAAAAAATCTCAATCTAAAAAAATGTCAGAAGCAAACGTTAAGAGAGTTAAGACCAGCGAGATCGAACTGAAAGACCGCCTGGTGGCTGTAAACCGTGTTACGAAAGTAACCAAAGGAGGTCGTGCATTCCGTTTCGCAGCCATTATCGTGGTTGGTGATGAGCACGGTGTTGTAGGTCATGGCCTTGGAAAGTCCAAAGAAGTCAGCGATGCAGTTGCAAAAGGCATTGATGATGCAAAGAAAAATCTGGTAAAAGTTCCTATCATTCGCGGAACAGTGCCGCATGAAGGACATGGAAAATTTGGCGGTGCATTGGTTTTCCTTCGCCCGGCTGCTCCAGGTACAGGTGTAATTGCCGGTGGTGCGATGCGCGCAGTACTCGAGAGTGTAGGTATTCATGATGTACTTGCGAAATCCAAAGGCAGTTCAAACCCTCACAATGTTGTAAAGGCAACCATTGACGCATTGAGCAAAATGCGGGATGCAGCAACAATCGCTCAGCATAGAGGAATTAAAATGACAAAAGTATTTACAGGAAAATAAAAAAATCAATTTGAAGATTTGGTGATTTGAAAATTTGAAGAAGAACAAACAATTAGCAAATTTTCTCCTTTAACCTTTCTCAAATTAATACATCTTCAAATATTCAAATCAAAATTATGGCAAAGATTAGAATCACTTTAGTAAAAAGCCCAATCGATCGTCCACCCAATCAGAAACGTACGTTGAAGGCGCTCGGTCTTACCAAGTTGAATACTTCGGTGGAAAAGGAAGCAACGGTTCAAATCATAGGAATGGTCCATACGGTAAAACATATGGTCACATCTGTAGAAATCTAAAACAACAAAACAGTTGGGGTCATTCCAACCGAAAACAATAATAACAGCATAGAAATGAATTTACATACACTTACACCGGCAAAGGGATCTACGCATTCGCATAAACGCAAAGGGCGTGGAACAGGATCAGGTAAAGGCGGTACTTCCACTCGTGGACACAAAGGAGCACAATCACGTTCCGGATACAGTGCCAAACGCGGATTTGAAGGAGGGCAGATGCCATTACAAAGACGCCTTCCAAAATTCGGATTCAAGAATCCGTTCCGTGTAGAATATAATGGCGTAAATCTTGACACCATTCAGGCACTTGCCGAAACCAAGAAACTGTCAACTATTGATATTAAGACCTTGGTTGAAAATGGACTGGTAGGTAAAAAAGACCTTGTGAAAATTCTGGGTCGTGGTGAAGTAAAAGCAAAGCTAGATATTAAGGCGCATGCTTTCTCTGCAACTGCGAAAGCAGCAATCGAAGCAAAGGGTGGAACAACTACTGTTATTGAAACAAAGACCGCAGCACCGGCAACAAAATAAAGTATGAAAAACTTTTTTCAGACTATTAGAAATATATTCAAGATCGAAGATCTGAGGGTGCGTATTCTGAATACGCTTTTCTTTCTGTTGATCTATCGTTTGGGATCACATATCGTGCTTCCGGGTGTAGATCCGGAACAGTTGAGCAACTTGCAGCACCAAACCTCTAAAGGGGTATTGGGATTGCTGGATATGTTCAGCGGAGGTGCATTTTCACACGCTTCAATATTCGCACTGGGAATTATGCCTTACATTTCTGCATCCATCGTTGTGCAATTGTTGAGCATTGCAATTCCATATTTCCAGAAATTACAGAAGGAAGGCGAAAGCGGAAGGAAACGGATCAACCAGATCACACGTTGGCTCACAATTATTATCTGCGCATTCCAGGCTCCGGGTTACATAGTAAATCTTCGTTCTCAGGTTCCGTCTGCGATTCTATCAGTTACAAATCCTGAAATTGTTTCTCCATTCATGTTTTGGTTTACATCAATTACGATTCTTGTTGCAGGAACCGTATTTGTAATGTGGCTGGGTGAGCGTATTACAGACAAAGGTCTTGGAAACGGTATTTCACTTATCATCATGATCGGAATTATCGCAAGACTCCCGGCCGCATTGCGCGATGAGTTCAGCTCACGTCTGAACCAGGGTGGAATGGTGGTATTCCTGATTGAAATTGTTGCGCTAGCCGCAGTCGTCGCCTTCGTGATATTACTTGTGCAGGGCACCAGGAGGATTCCCGTTAATTTTGCGAAGAAGATCGTTGGTAACAAACAGTATGGCGGCGTTCGTCAGTATATTCCTCTGAAGGTAAATGCAGCCGGTGTAATGCCGATCATTTTTGCTCAGGCCATCATGTTTATTCCGGCCACCATCGCACAATTTTTTCCCGATGCCAGTGCAACACAGGGAATTCTTACAACATTTGGGAACTATACTTCATTCTGGTACAACTTTACGTTTGCTACATTGATCATACTGTTCACTTATTTCTATACAGCAATTGCAGTGAATCCTACACAAATGGCTGATGACATGAAACGCAATAATGGTTTTATCCCGGGCGTGAAGCCAGGTAAGCAAACCGGTGATTTCATTGACGACACGATGTCACGTATTGTGTTGCCTGGGGCAATATTCCTTGCCTTGATTGCCATCCTGCCTACGTTTGCAATACTTGCCAATGTCAGTAATGAATTCGCTCACTTTTATGGAGGCACATCGCTGCTCATTTTGGTGGGTGTTGTACTTGATACCTTACAACAGATCGAAAGTCACCTGCTTATGCGCCACTACGACGGACTGATGAAGTCTGGCAGAATTAAAGGACGCAGCACACAGGCGGCAGGCGGTATGTAATACAGTTGGGGGTTGAAGCTGAAAATTCGACCCGGCTCAAACTTAAAAAGATGTTGTACTATAAGACGCACGAAGAAGTTGAGTTAATAAGAGAAAGTTCTTTACTTGTTTCAAAAACGCTGGCGGTACTGGCAAAAGAAATCAAGCCTGGTGTAACAACACTTGCACTTGATAAAATTGCTGAAGAGTACATCCGCGACAACAAAGGAGTGCCTGCATTTCTAAATTATAAAGGGTTTCCCAATTCTCTGTGTGTTTCAGTAAATTCACAGGTAGTACATGGAATTCCTGACAAGAATGAATTGAAGGAAGGCGACATTTGTTCAGTTGATTGCGGTGTGCTTAAAAACGGATTCTACGGTGACAGTGCTTATACTTTCACAATAGGAGAAGTTGATGAGAAGACCCTCCGGTTGCTTAGGGTAACCAGGGAATGCCTTTACAAAGGTGTTGAAGCAGCAGTTGCAGGCGCTAGGTTGGGAGATGTAAGTTTTGCAATTCAGTTTCACGCCGAGAGCAACGGCTATTCAGTAGTGAGAGAACTGGTTGGGCACGGGATCGGCAGACACTTGCATGAAAAGCCTGAAGTGCCGAATTTCGGGAAGCGCGGATCAGGAATTGTGCTGAAGGAAGGATTGACGATTGCAATTGAGCCGATGATCAATATGGGCGTGAAAAATGTGGTGCATGAAAGAGATGGCTGGACAGTACGAACAGCAGATAACCTTCCGTCAGCCCACTTTGAACACACTGTGGCGATAAGAAAGGATAAGGCTGATATACTGTCCTCGTTTGAAATAATTGAAGAAGCTTTAGCATTAAAGAGTAATACATAGAATATATACATAACAAGTGGCGAAACAAAGCAGCATAGAACAGGACGGCACGATCAAAGAGGCGCTGAGCAATGCGATGTTTCGTGTAGAGTTGGAAAACGGACATGAAATAATTGCCCACATCAGCGGGAAAATGAGAATGAATTATATTAAGATTCTTCCCGGTGATAAAGTGAAAGTTGAAATGAGCCCGTATGATTTGACAAAAGGAAGAATA
>JAPLDB010000021.1:0-9032 GCA_026391975.1 Bacteroidota bacterium
TCTTTTTGAAAATATTATGCGCTACTGATCCAGGGCAGAGAAAGAGGGTATTCTTTAATTTGACTTGAATGAATTCCAAAACAATTCAGTTCTTTGCCCCATGTCTCTTTTTATAGCCTCGTTGAACTCCGGCAGCAGCGGAAATTGTTATTATGTCGGGAATGACAAAGAAGCAGTGCTTGTAGATGCAGGCATTTCCTGCCGGGAAATTGAAAAACGGATGTTGAACCTTGAGCTGGAAATGCAGAAGGTGAAGGCGGTTTTCATTTCGCATGAGCATACTGACCATATTAAAGGCGTAGACAAGCTGGCCAGGAAACACAACCTCCCGGTTTACATCACTCCGGCTACAAGGGGCAATACCCGCCTTGCACTTAAGAAAGTTTTATTGCAGTCATTCAAAGCTGATGAGCCGGTTTCAATAGGAAGTTTGCAGGTTATTCCCTTTACCAAGAAACATGATGCTGTGGATCCATTCAGTTTTATGGTAGAATACAACGGAATTAAAGTGGGCGTTATCACTGATATCGGCATTGCATGTAATGATGTGATCAGGTATTTCAAACAATGTCATGCCTGTTTTTTAGAAAGCAATTACGATGAGAAAATGCTGGAGGAGGGAAGCTATCCTCCAAGACTGAAGGACAGGATCCGCGGAGGGCAAGGGCACATTTCAAACAAACAGGCTCTGGAACTTTTTATAAAACACCGCCCATCGTTCATGAGCCATTTGTTTTTATCACATCTGTCGCAGAATAACAATCACCCTGATATTGTTGAGGAGTTGTTTTTGAAACATGCAGGTGAGACGAACATTGTGATTGCTTCACGGCATAAGGAAACAGCGGTACATGTCGTTGGAATGCAGGGGAGTGATTTGCCAAAAGCTTCGGCCAATGCAATAAGGATCAAGCGCAGTGTGCAGATGAGTTTGTTTGAATAAATTTTCTATTGGATTTATTTTAATCAAAAGAATTTCTCGCCTGACCTCTCCTGAGGCGAGGCCAGGCGGGGTTGAAATAAAATTACAGCCACTAATTTCACGAATTTTCACGAAACAACATTGCAATGCATACACCAATTGGTGATAATTCGTGTAAATTCGTGGCAAGATACTTCTCAGCTCTACTGCGGGGTTATTCATTTATGAGTTATATAAAACTCTTTCTTTTTCTTTTCATTTTTTACCCCGGCTTTGCTGCATCTCAGCAAATAGATACCACTGCAATAAAAAACGAGCTCGCTGCGATTTTCGAACGCGACCAGAAAACAAGAACAGGCAGTGACTCTGCTGCATTTATGCAATACATTGACAGTTGCAATCTGGCAACTATAGAATCGCTTGTTGCAAAATATGGATGGCCGGGAAAAAGTTTTGTCGGTGCGAAAGGAAACTATACTGTTTGGCTCGTTATTCAGCATGCAGATCTTGCCACACAGGAAAAATATCTTCCTTTGATGAAGGAGTCAGTTGCAAAAAGTGAATCGCGGCCGGTTGACCTTGCTTACCTTGAAGACAGGGTTAAAATGAGAAAAGGCGAAAGGCAACTCTATGGCACGCAGGTTTCTTTTAACAAAACCGGCGGACAGGAGATTTGGCCAATAGAAGACGAAATCAATGTGAATGCAAGGCGTGCAAAGCTGGGACTTGAACCCATGGAGGAGTACGCAAAATATTTTGGAATTGAATATAAATTACCCGTTAAATAAAATGACTACCCGGAAAGAACATTGGGAGAAGGTTTATCAAACCAAGACTTCCCGCGAAGTAAGCTGGACACAGGAGTTACCAAAAACATCACTAGATTTTGTTCACAGCTTTCATCTGCCAAAGTCGGCGAGCATTATCGACGTTGGTGGAGGCGACAGCAAACTGGTTGATTACCTTCTTGATGAAGGCTATGTGCATATTTCTGTCCTTGATATATCTGCGAAGGCAATCGAAAAAGCAAAACAGCGGCTTGGTGAAAAAGCCAATCAGGTAACATGGATTGTGAGTGACATAACTGAATTTCATCCTGAAGAATCTTATGACTGCTGGCACGACAGGGCTACATTTCATTTCCTGACCGGAGCTGATGAAGTGAATTCTTATCTTATAACTGCCCGCAAAGCCATTCTTCCCGGTGGCGGTATGATTATCGGGACATTTTCAGATAAAGGCCCGAAAACATGCAGCATGCTGGATGTACATCAATACACGGAGGAAGAATTAAAAAATGAACTTTCAAACGGGTTTGAAAAAATAAAGTGTATTACCGAGGACCATATAACCCCATTCAATACGACGCAAAACTTCCTGTTTTGCAGTTTCCGGCGTAAAAGCAGGAATGATTAAGAGGTAACTGATAACGGTCATTGTTACTTGTAAACCAATTCATACCTTTGTTAATATTCCCAAATAAGACTAAAAAAATGAAAACATTTATAACTATTGTATTTTGTGTAATGCAATCACTTGCATTTTCCCAGACAGCAACTGATTTTACTGCCAATGACTGTGATGGAACTTCGCACAGTCTTTTTACGGAATTGAATTCCGGAAAAGTAATCGTATTGTGCTGGGTAATGCCATGTGGCGCATGCACTGACAACACTCAATGTTGTAAATAGCTACATCACCAGTCACCCACATACAGTTTACATGTATATATGTGATGATTATGCAAACACTACCTGTACTTCGCTTAATACATAGAAGGATAACAATGGACTGACTTCTGCTACTTCATTTTCTGATGCTTCAGTCAATATGGCTGATTACGGCGGAAATGGAATGCCCAAGATCGTTGTGATCGGCGGAGGTGCACATACTGTTTTTTATACTGCCAATGACGTGGTTGATGCAACCGCCCTCCAGAATGCCATTGACGATGCAATTGATGTGGCAGGCATCAGTGAGCAGAATAAACTGGCTTCATCGCTTTCTGTTTCGCCGAATCCTTCTTCTGATCAAGCCAAACTGAAATTTAATCTGGCGGGAAATTCAAACATCAGCATTCAGCTTTTTAATTTACAGGGCAAACTTGTTCAAAAAGTTTTTTCAGGAAATCTTTCAAATGGTGAAAACCTGATTGAAATGAATACATTGAAAATTGCTCCCGGAACGTACCTTGTAAAGCTCAGCAATGGCAGCAAAAGCGATTTCATTAACCTTGTTGTTGCGCGTTAATGAAAAGTAGTTTCCTCAGGAATATTTTATTTGGATTTAGTATTGTATTATTTAGTCATCAGATTGCTGAAGCGCAGTGTTGCGCAGGTGGCGGAGGAACCTGTATTGCGGGCGGCGCGTCACAAGGGGTTTTGCCGTACGGCGAGATTGAACTCAATACAAATTTTCAGTTCATTAACACGGATAAATTTTACAATAAAGATTCCCCGGCAGAGAAAGGATCCTTCGACAGTTTTTCCAGTCAGTATGAATATTTTCGGGTTGCCTACGGAGTTTCAAAGAACCTGACATTTTCACTGGAGAGCGGTTACTACCTGCAAAAAAAGGAAGTCGGACTGAACGAAAACCCGACCACAACTTATACTTCAAAAGGAGTTGGTGACCTTGTTGTGTTTCCGAGGTATGAAATTCTGAATTACCGGAAGGGAAAAACGGCAAACGAAATTACAATAGGCCTCGGATACAAAGTTCCGCTGGGGAGTTACAATGATTCGGCGGGAAACATTGAGCCGTTTTCAGGACAAACATATTACGTTACAAAACCGCAGGCAGTGCAGCTTTCTTCCGGTGCGCAGGATCTGATCTTTTACACTTTCCTTTTCAGAGAACATCTTAAGTCGCAGCTTAAATTTTTTGCCAATGCCATGTTCATCAGGAAAGGGTATAATCCGAACGGAGAGAAGCAGGGAGATTATGTCAGCGTCGGACTTTTTGCAAGCAGGTCTTTTTTTGAAAAGCTGGGTCTGACCTTGCAGTTGCGTTATGAAAAAGTAGAGCAGATGAAGATCAATGAAAATATCCTTTTGTACGGGAAGCCATCTACATACTATCCGGAAGCAACCGGTTATAAGAAGCTAATGCTTACTCCGCAGGTCGGGGTCACGCTTGGCAAGTTTTCAATTTATGCTTCTGCTGATCTTCCTTTGTACCAGTACATCAACAGTTCAAAATATTATACCCAGGCGGGTTCAAAGAACACATTTACAGTTGGTGCATCATTTCGTTTTTCAACATTGAAGAATGTTTTCAAAGAATTAAAAGGGACCGGTAAATATTATTGTCCGATGCATCCCGAAGAAACTTCTGATACCAAATCCACTTGTCCGAAGTGCCATATGGATATGATCAAAGCAAAATAGTTTTTTTTCGTTCTGCAACGAGAGACATTTTTTTCACCCCTTAAAGATCCTGAAATGAAAATATTTAAAGCTATTCTATTGTTTTGCTTTTTCTTAACCCCTGTCTTTGGGCAGATGCAGATGGAGGACCGCATGAATTTGCAGAATCTTCTTACAGAACGGGCAAAGAATTTCAGCGTTTACACTTCTTCCATTCAAAAACGTTCCGGGATATTCGGGAACAAGACAAAGCGGGACATTGAAAAAAGCAAAGAAGTGCTGATTGACATTGTAACGCTCGATAACAACATCATGGATGCATTGAACAGGGCACTGAGCTATAAAACATTTGAAAAGACAGCCGATGATTACAGCGCCCGCGATTGTGAATTGAAGTTGAAAAAAAGTATGGAGGTTACAGATACACTGATGAAGCAGATTGCCGTGCTTGAAAGGAAGGTTGAACATCCCGGCTCATCAGCCTCTGTTTACAAAGTTTTATTTTATCTTTTGCTTGCCTGTTCCGCATTCCTTTTTTGGAAAATGAAAAGGCTTAAGGCTGGATGATAAAGGGTTTGTAAAAAAATCCTCGCCGCAGATTCGCAGATTGGTTTTCGTGTAGTATTTATTACTGAAGACACTAAACAGTAACACATCATCACTTAACGATAATAGGTTTTCTTCACAGCTGATTCAGTGGACACTACCGGCAATTGCCTAATGACAATATTTCGTTTTAATCTGGGAGATAACGTGTTTGCGATTGAAACGGACTTCCGGAATCTCCCATAGTTCAATACAGGAATACTGTCATTCCGATCTCGGCTCTGACGAGAGAGGAATCCTTGAATTCATTTACTTTATGACACTATTTTATGTCCTGCATAATAGAATCTGCGGCTAATTAATTTTTTTAGACATCGCCTTGCCTGCCCTTGGTCTGCGTTAGTAAGAGGAATTTCAAAAAGCCTTTTTTGTCATCTACAGATTTCAAACAACAACATTTGGATTCCGTCCTGCCTTCCTCAAATTGGGTGGAAACCTGAATAATAATTTTTGTTTTTATGTAAGAAGATAGGGTATGTTGATTTTATTGATTCTGTTCACGGGGTATATTGTATCCATCAATCATTACAATCTACAGCATGATGAAAAAAAATGTACTCCTGCAAACTTTTAGATCATTCTCAATTACAATTCTCACAGGGCTTTCAACCTTCGCAATTGCACAAACTTCCATTCCGCGACCTGCCCATGTTGTTGTCCTGATCATGGAAAATCACGGCTATGAAGACATCATTGGTAATGCATCAGCGCCATTCATCAATTCGCTTGCTCAGGAGAATGCATCACTGACAGCCTCCTATGCACTCATTCATCCGAGTCAGCCGAACTACCTGATGTTGTTCAGCGGATCAAGTCAGGGAGTAGTCAACGACAATGTTCCTGCCGGCATTCCATGGAGTGCTCCCAATCTTGGTGCTTCGCTGATACAATCGGGATTTACTTTCAAGGCATATTCTGATGGTTTGCCATCTGTTGGATTTACGGGTAGCAGTTCAGGAGCATATCAGAGAAAGCATGCTCCCTGGGCCAACTGGCAGGGAAGCAATACGAATGGAATTTCATCATCAAAGCACCATCCGTTTACAGATTTTCCTTCCAACTTTAATCAGTTGCCAACAGTGAGTTTTGTGGTGCCGGATCAGAACCATGACATGCATGACGGAACGGTTGCGCAGGGTGATGCATGGGTGGAATCAAACCTCAGCGGATACATCTCATGGGCAAAAACACATAACAGTTTATTTATTTTAACCTTCGATGAAGATGATGGTAACAACTTGAATCACATCGTAACAGTTTTTGCAGGGGAAATGGTGGAACCGGGAAGTTACAGTACTGCATGCAATCACTATGATGTTCTTCGTACGATTGAAGACATGTACGAACTTCCTTATGCCGGTAACAGCGCAACTGCAAATACGATTATGGATGTGTGGAAAATGGATAACTCGACTTCTGTAAATGAAATTCAGCAACATGTTTCGGTGCAGGTCAATCCGAATCCTGTAGCCACGTCGGCAACGGTTGAAATAGGAGGAATGAAAGAGATTGCAGGTTCCACATTCATCATCTATGACATGCTCGGCAATGCAGTAAAAAATCTAACCGGGCAAATGCAGGCACTTCACAACGGAGTTTTTTCCTTCAACCGCGAAGGGATCCGGAATGGAATTTATTTTTATCGCCTAACCAACTCAGAGCAAAAAGTATATACAGGGAAAATTGTTTTTGAGTAGTGGTGTATATTGTTTATCCTAATTCAATCGTTGTGAATAAGATACTTATTTGCTAAAAAATCAGCCCCCGTCAATTTTTTCGATGTGAGGATTCAGATCTTCACACCGATTTTTTTATAGATAAAACTCATCAGCCATGCAGGCCCGATGAGTAGGAATTGAAGGTCATCCAGAAAAGAAGGTTTTTGCCCCTCAATCTTATGTCCGATGAATTGCCCGATCCATGCAGCTACAAAAATGATGATGCTTGACAGCCAGAGTTTGTAACCATTGATTTCAATGAGGTTGCAAAAGAACAGGCAAAGTATAGAGAACAGGAACATGCCAAAGGAAAGTGGTACGGAAAGTTTCTGATAGTAAAGCATCACAAAGACCAATGCAAAAACAGCGAGGTTGAATCTGAATTCAAATACGACGTATTGTATTTTTACCGAGTAGAGCAATCCCACCACGCTGAAAAAGATCAACGGTACGCAAATCCAGTGAATGATCTTGTTGATCCCGTTTTGATGGTGGCTTCCGTATTCATCGAGCCATTGCTGCATGGTTTTCATAAAATGAGAATATTAGATTACAACAATCTTCTTTAGAATGGAATTTTTGTCATCCATTTTTATCTGAAAGAAATAAATGCCGGAAGGTAATTTCCTGACGTCAAAAAGCATTGCATTGCCGATCCTTGTACTCCTGATATCAACTTGTTTGCCTGTTGCATCTGTGGCGATTGTTTCGAGACTTTTGTATTTCAATGTTCCGAAAGTGATGGCGCCATAATCATGTACAGGATTTGGAACGACTTTTATTTGCTGCGCCATGGTTTCTATTTCATCAACACCAACGAGTCCCACCAATGCACTGTCAGTAAAAGCGCAATCCTGGTCATCTGTGATCGTAACAGTGTAATATCCTGCCGGAAGATTTGAAATGGTAGCAGTTGAATCGCCGTTGCTCCAGTGGTATTCAAACGGCGGAGTGCCATTCGTGACGGTGGCAGTTATCGAACCTGTTGCCGATGTTGTTGAACTGGCGGTGACAGCCAATTCCACATCCAGTAAATGGGTGCGGAGCGTATCGAACCACCACTTGCCATAAATTAATGCATAGCGTGCGCATTCAACATGGGTGTATGATGTAGTTCCGTAGTCAATGTCAATAATGTCTGTATTTAGTGCGCCGTTCGCTATCCACTTGTTATGTGCAACAATTGCATTTCTGTAGTCTACCTGTTCGTCGCCATTGCAGTAACATATACGCGTTGGCGCCTGCGGAGTCCAGTCATATACATCATTGTCACGCAATGCCACCCTGAAATAATGATTAGGATCTGTGCGAAATGAATCTAGCATGGCAGGATTCAATATCAGGTTGGGTTGAGCGGGCATGATGTTGTTGACATCTCCTGTCGAATAATTTCCATTAAAGAGCGGTCGCAGCGTAGTATCATAAGGTGCGTTGAAAATCTGGTGGTCATTATAAATAACATGGTAAACTTCATCGTAAGAGAACATCACGAATGGAAGAAAAGCGGGCTGTGAAAAGACACTGTCGTTTGTTATTACTTCTGACTGAATGCCGGAAACATCATATGGTCCTGACATCGGGCATGAAGCAGTAATGTGGAATTCATCATTGAATCTTGATTCAATCAACCGCTGAAGTGCAGCAGTGGAATGGCCTCCCTGGGAATAACCCGTAAGAAAAAGCTGGTCATTTAATTCAATGCCAAGCGAGTCGCAGCTTTCCTTCGATGCACGTAACATATCCAGGCAGGCAGAAGCTTCTGATGCCGCATGTATATAAGGGTGCAAAGGAATGGGACTATCGCCAAGGCCGAGGTAATCAGCCATGCAGCATACATAGCCATCGGTGGCCATCCCGATGCCGATGATAATTTCTCCCGTATTCCGTGAGGGTACATCTTCACGTTTGAGTACAGTCCCATGCTGATAACTTACAACAGGCATCCTGCATGGATGACCCGAAGGAACGATCAAAGCACCTGAAGCATATGTTGCTGAACTGTCATAACTTATCGTGCTATAGATCACCTTGTAAATGTCGACAGGATAACGGACAGGTGTCAGGACTATTCCATTCGCATGAAAAATGGAATCCACCTGAATGTAGCTATATGATTGAATCAACTGGCAGGAGATGAGATGCTGACAATAGACAACTTTAATTTGAAGCAAGAGAAAAGTCAGGAGTAATATTTTTTTCATTCAAAGAGGGTTTAGTTCTGGCAAACCTAACTGAATTTTTGCAAAACGCAAATGCCGTAGATGAAATGAATTGATGATTTTTTATTGGTTGCTTTCTTATCCCTGAGTCTTTCAAAGTTTATGCAAAGGATCTCTCCGTGTCCCGATTAGTCGGGACTCTGTGATTCTCTGTGGTTAATGGCTTTAAATAAATTACGCAGATACCAAAGCTAAAAAG
>JAPLDB010000021.1:9045-17439 GCA_026391975.1 Bacteroidota bacterium
AGAATTGATGAATTTATATTGGCCGATTTCTTATCCCTGAATCCGTAAAAATTAATTCAAAGTATTTCTCCGTGTCCCGATTAGTCGGGACTCTGTGATTTCTCCGTGGTTAATGGCTTTAAATATATTCCCCGAAAATTTGAATTTTTTCCGTGGTGAACTATTTATGATAAAAAGAAAAACCCGCTCGCTGTGGGGATTAATGTAACCTTGAAGCTCCTGCGAAGTGCTCCCATTAGGGTTAGGTTAGTGAAAAAGGCGAACGGGCTTAACTGGGATATATATATATATAGATCGTGTGCGGTAAAACTGCGATGATTCAAAAGGATGTCCTAAGGGTTTTCCCTATGTTTTTGAAGAAAAGTGAAAATAATTTTCGACCCCGTCGAATAGCGAATCGAAATCCATCGAAAATGCGAATTGCGAATATTTGGCATGACCGAAATTTCATCAATTCGTAATTCGAATATTCGTAAATAATTCGTTATTCGAAGGGTTGTGTGAAATCGCAATTATCTTTGGGCACAAATTGTTTTTATGACAAACAAGTTTAGAATTCTGTGCTGGAACGTAAACGGTATCCGTGCCATCTGGAAAAAAGGTTTTCCTGAATGGTTTGCAAAAGAACTTCCTGATGTTTTGTGCATCCAGGAAACCAAAGCACAACCGGATCAGCTTGATGATGAAGTGAAGAATTTCTTCGGCTATAAGAGTTACTTTTTTTCAGCGGAGAAGAAAGGTTATTCCGGTGTTGCCATCTGGACAAAACACAAACCAATACGGATCAGTGCCGGGTTCAACAATCCCGCCTTTGACAATGAAGGCCGTGTGCTGGAGATGGAATTTGAAAAATTCATTCTGATCAACGTTTATTTTCCGAATGGCGGTAGAGGACCGGAACGTGTAAAGTACAAGCTTGATTTTTATGCGGAGCTCTTCAACCGTACCCAGGAACTCCGCAAACGTCAGAAGAATATCATCATCTGCGGTGATTACAATACTGCACACAGAGAAATTGACCTTGCCAGACCAAAGGAAAACGCGCGTACCTCAGGATTTCTTCCTGAAGAAAGGGCATGGATGGATAAAATCATCTCCATGGATTACATCGACATTTTTCGGGAATACAATAAAGATCCTAATCAATATACTTACTGGGATCAGATCACACGTGCCCGGGAACGCAACGTGGGCTGGAGGATCGACTATTACATGGTTTCAAAAGAAGCACGGGATCTCGTTGTAAAAGCAACCATCCATCCTGATGTAATGGGCAGCGACCATTGTCCGATCGGACTGGAGCTGAAGATGTGAAATAGGTAAATAGGTAAATATGTAATTGGGTAAATTGGTACTTAGTACATTCGTATCTATTCGTACTTAGTACTTACTCTTTCTCCTTATATGTATATGTAATAACCGGCTGCTCCGGTGGAGGAGGTGGCGGAAATTTTTTCAGCTGCTCGTCAGTCATCCAGTACTCCGGCCCGGTAGGCTCAGTTTCTTCTTCCCATACTTTTACAACCATTTGTGGTCCTTCTCTACGGAAATAGATAGCAGCGAAAATTCCTGCCACACTACCGAATAAATGCGACTCCCAGGAAATCGACTGGTTAACCGGAAGAATACCCCAGACCATACTTCCATACAGGAATGTTACGAGCATGGAGATTGCCAGCAGGCTTTTACTTCTACGGATGACGCCACTGAAGAAAAGAAAGCAAACAAAACCATAGATCAAACCGCTGGCACCAATGTGTGGATCAGGGCGTGCGGCAAGCCATACCCAGAAGTTTGTAAAAAGCCATATCATGGTGATCACGCTGTAGGCAATCTCTTTGTAGAAATAGATCAACCCGGTAACTGAAACGAGCAGCGGCAACGTATTTGAAAGCAAGTGGTCATAATTGGCATGAATGAATGGTGCTGTAAATATCCCGATCAGTCCTTCTCCTGTTAAAGGCCGGATGCCAAGGAAAACCAGTTGGAAATGGAACGATTCTTCACAAAGCTTGATAATCCATAACAACGCCACAAAAAGTAGCGGAGGCAATACACTTTTCCAAAGATGTTTTTTCTCTTCCAAAGCAGGTTTCGTACGAATAATTGACGCTTTTGTTGTCATGGACCATGCCTTTGTTCAACTACTGACAAGATTACCTCTTTTAGTAAAAACGAACCAGCCTCACCCCTGAAACCATTGTTAATATTGATAGTAAGTTTTTTCGTAATGATTGCAGAAGACAATTTTTCTCCCAATTCTGCATTGACTTTTACCAATACTGCAAATTTGCAAAGCGAGGCCCCTTTGCGCACTTTGAAACGTAAAATCAACACTAATTTATCTTGCTTATTATGAAAAAAAATCTTCTGCTCCTTGTTGCTATTGGTATGTGCACGAACCTTTTTGCTGCAAACCTAAAACCCATTGCACAAAAGATCGCTGCACAGCAAACGAAACTTGCACAATTGCAGCAAACACAACTTTTTGCCATCACGAATGGATCTGAACAAAAGGGAATGCAGATGAGTGCTATCATCAGCAATGCAACTGTGCTTGAATTCAGGAACGCCGATGCCCAAAGTATTTTATACGCCAAACCCGAAAATTTAAAATTGACAATTCCTACGAATGGTGGTGGTTCTATTGAGCTCGAACTTTTCAGGTCAGATTTTTTTACACCTGATTTTACGGTTGTCACCAGTGCAACAGGAGGGCAGCCGGTTCCATATGCCGGTGGCGTTCATTACTGGGGAATTATCAAAGGAGACAACACTTCGCTGGCAGCGATCAGTATATTCAATGATGAAGTTATGGGAATGATTTCATCACCTGCTATCGGTAACCTGGTACTTGGAAAAATTGAACATGATGCTCAAAGCCGGCACATTCTTTACAACGACAAAGACCTGCATACTACTGATGTTCCACATTGTGATACACCGGAAGACGGAGGTGGATATGGAAAAGATATTCTTCCACATGGAAATCAGACGCAGTCCGTGAACTGTATCCGCCTTTACTGGGAAGTGAACTATGATATTTATACCGGAAAAGGAAGTGTTACTGCAGCAACAAATTATGTCACCTCTGTTTTTAATCAGAGCGCGATCATTTATACAAATGATAACATTCCTGTTTCGCTTTCACAGGTATTTGTATGGAATACCACAAGCCCATATACAGGACCATCAACTTCCGATTTTCTCAATCAGTTTCAAAGCAACGTGAATTCCTTCAATGGCGATCTCGCACAACTGCTTGGCTATGCCGGTGGTGGTGGTATTGCTGCAAGTACCAATGGGCTTTGTAATTCCAATACTGACTATAAGCAATGTTATAGCGGGATATCTTCCAATTACCAAAATGTTCCTACCTATTCCTGGACCGTTGAAGTTGTCACGCATGAACAAGGGCACCTGATGGGCTCACGTCATACGCATGATTGTGCATGGAACGGAAACAATACAAAGATCGATAGTTGCGGGGATTATGCAGGCTATGCAAGTGGTACATGTTCTGTTGGAGGAGGTAACCAGGCATTGCCATCTGGTGGTGGAACGATTATGAGCTACTGCCACCTTGTTGGATCTGTTGGAATTAATTTCTCCAATGGTTTTGGCTCACAACCCAAAACAGCCATCCTCAATAAATACAATGCTGCATCATGCCTTACAGCCTGCACAGGTTCAACATGTAATGCGCCAACTGCAATGACAACAGGAAGCATCACCCAGAGCTCAGCGGTATTTTCATGGACAGCCGCAACTGGTGCAGTAAGTTACAATGTGCATTACAGGATAATAGGTGCGGGATCATGGACAACAGGAACATCTGCAACCACAACTTTTACAGCTTCACCTTTAACTTCAGGAAGCAATTATGAGTGGCAGGTGCAAACGGTTTGTTCAGCAGGGTCATCTTCCTATACAGCTTCTACAAATTTTACAACAACCAACATTACCTCATGCGGAGCGCCTTCAGGATTAGCCACAACAAATATTACCGGTGTATCAGCTGTGTTAAACTGGAACTCAATCGCATGCGATAGTTTCATGGTCAGGTATTATGTGACCGCTGTTCCCAATGTCGTCTACTATAAAAGAGTAACACCGGGTTCTGCAACAAGCACTTCATTATCCGGATTGTTGTCCTCCACGAGCTATTCCTGGATCGTGCGGACATATTGCAATGCAGGTCAATCAGGTGCATATAGTGTCACTTCTTCTTTCACCACAACAGCATCCAACTGTGGTTTGACAACGGGACTTACTTCCGCTTCAATTACAGGAAACAGCGCTGTGTTGTCATGGACTGCCGTGAATGGTGCATCCGGTTATAATATACGGTACAGAATTTCCGGTACTTCTGTCTGGACCAACAGGACTAGCCAGGGCACCAATATCACAGCCTCAGGACTTGCAGGAAGTTCAGTTTATGAATGGCAGGTGCAAACAATTTGTTCTTCCGGTACATCTGCATTCACGAATTCATCAGTCTTTACCACACTGGTGGCATGCAATGTTCCGACCGGCCTTTCAACTACGGGTATTACATCCACATCAGCCACACTGAACTGGAACGCAGTTTCATGCGACAGTTTTTTAGTCAGGTATTACAAAACATCTGCGCCAAATACAGTTTATTTTAAAATCGTTGCCCCCGGAACATCAACTTCAACGACCATTACCGGCCTGGTTACGGGCACAGCATATTCATGGCTCATCAGAACCTATTGCAGCAACGGGCAACCCGGTGCATACAGTGTTACCGGTAGTTTTACTTCAATGTCACCTTCGCCCTATGGAGGTGCAAATGAAAGTGTTTCCGGAGTGAATAATGCATCTGAAGGCTCTTTGATCATCTATCCGAATCCTGCAAATGAAATCGTTACAATGGAGTTTTCTGCAATTGAGAATGGAAAAAGTTCTTTGCATGTATTTAATCTCATGGGGCAGCTGGTATTAAGTAATATCCTGTCCGGCAAGGAAGGATTGAATGTTATTAATGTGAATACCTCTTCACTCGGAGAAGGAGTTTATTTCTTCGAACTGGAGAATAATGAAGGATTGCAACGAAGAAGAGTTTTGATTTCAAGATAATTCGTTTTTCATTTTGTAGTTACAAAGAGCCGGTTCAGCATTGAGCCGGCTCTTGTTTTTGTATTTCCTTTACAGGCGAATGGATTGGTTGGTTGATTGCCAATGAAAGTTAATAGAAGACTTTGTTTTTTATTTCATTTGGTTTTTAGATACTCCATCGGCGCTATTCAAATTTCTTTCAGGAATGGATTGATTGGTATCTTCGCACTCCGAAACTTCGCTGCGTATTTCGAAAAGTAGTAGGTTCATTGGTAAATTCGTAAATATTCGTATTTCGTACCACATGGCACAGCCCGATTTTTTTTCTACCCCCATTGAATACCTGAAAGGTGTCGGGCCGCAGCGTGCCGATTTGCTGAAGAAGGAAGCGGGGATTTTTACATTCGGTGACCTGCTTACCTATTATCCATTCCGATATGTTGACCGAACTAAATTTTACAAGGCCAAGGAAGTTAATGCTGATTTACCATATGTGCAGGTGCGCGGGAAGCTGGTGAGTATTGTTTTAATAGGAGAAAAGAGAACCAAACGGCTGGTTGGGAAGATTCAGGATGAAACAGGTTCACTTGAGCTTGTCTGGTTTGCAGGCATCAAGTGGCTGAAGGATTCATTGCAGTTAAACAAAGAGTACATCATCTTCGGCAGGGTAACTTCTTTTAACGGAAAACTGAATATGCCGCATCCTGAAATGGAGCTTGCTTCGGAGGCCGAAAAGCATGTTGCTTCATCGTTGCAGGCAGTTTACAATACTTCAGAAAAATTAAAATCGCGAGGGCTCGACAGCCGTGGAATGCTGCGGTTGCAGAAAACGTTGCAGCAGCAACTTCCAGGGATTCCGGAAGTGCTTTCACCTGATATTATTGACGGACTGCGTTTAATGGACCGACACGAAGCACATGTGAATATTCACCTGCCTGAAAGCAATGAGAAATTACAAAAGGCAACATTCAGGCTGAAGTTTGAAGAATTTTATTTCCTTCAATTGAAGCTGCTGATCAATAAAGTAATCCGCAATGAAAAATTCAGGGGAAAAAAATTTGAAAAGGTTGGAGAGTTTTTCAATCAATTTTACAAAGAGAAGCTTCCTTTTGCTCTCACGGAAGCGCAGAAAAGAGTAATTCGTGAAATCCGCAACGATTGCGGTTCGGGCAGGCAAATGAACCGGCTGCTCCAGGGGGATGTGGGCAGCGGAAAAACAGTGGTGGCTTTGCTTTCCATGCTTATTGCAATTGACAATGGTTACCAGGCATGTCTCATGGCACCAACTGAAATACTGGCATCACAACATGGGGAGACAATTGCTGAGATGTTGAAAGGAATGAATGTGAACGTAGCAATGCTTACCGGCTCAACAAAAAAGTCGCAGCGGAAGATCATACATGAAGAATTGCAAAACGGGAATATAAATATCCTGATCGGAACCCATGCTTTGATTGAGGACAATGTGCAGTTTCAAAATCTTGGATTGGCTGTAGTTGATGAACAGCACAGGTTTGGAGTAGCGCAGCGGGCGCAATTGCAATTGAAGAAAAGTGTAAGCCCCTCCTCGATCCTCCCCAAGGGGGAGGAGGGAAAAAACAGCCAGGACAAGGGCTACAACTATGAAACAGCAAGGCCATCGAGCTATCACCTAATTAAGGAATTACAAATCGAAAGGAAAAGATTGACAACAGAGGCCGAATCAATTTTGTGGAATTACTTGAAAGGAAAGAAGCTGGAAGAATATAAGTTCAGAAGGCAACACATCATTGATCAATACATTGTTGACTTTGTATGTTTGTCTAAAAAGCTGGTTGTGGAAATCGATGGTAAGTACCACCTGACGCCGGAAATTGTTGAAGCTGATAAAACCCGCACAAAATTACTGGAGAGTTTAGGTTATCAAGTAATCCGGTTTACCAACGAAGAGGTAATTGGCGACATTGAAAATGTTCTGAAAGAAATTGCACAAATTCTCAAACGGCTGTTGGCTGTTAACTCCCTCCCCTTAGGGGAGGGCAGGGGTGGGGCTTCTGATAGTGGTGGGGCTTCTCCACATGTGCTGGTAATGACAGCAACGCCAATACCACGGACGCTTGCAATGACCTTGTATGGCGACCTCGATGTTTCAGTAATTGATGAATTGCCGCCGGGAAGAAAGCCGATAAAAACTGAACACCGAACAGATGCTCATCGTTTAGCACTCTGGGGTTTTTTAAAAAAGCAAATCAAAGAAGGCAGGCAGATTTATATTGTTTATCCGCTCATAGAAGAGTCTTCAAAGCTCGACCTGAAAAATCTGGAAGAAGGATATGCTGCCATCTGTCATGATTTTCCAATGCCCGAATACAAAGTGAGCATCGTGCATGGGAAAATGAAATCAAAAGATAAAGAGTTTGAAATGCAGCGCTTTGTAAGAGGTGAGACAAACATCATGGTAGCAACAACCGTGATTGAAGTGGGGGTGAATGTGCCCAATGCCAGTGTGATGATCATTGAAAGTGCGGAACGTTTCGGATTGTCTCAGTTGCACCAGTTGCGCGGAAGGGTAGGAAGAGGAGCGTCACAATCCTATTGCATACTCATGACCAAAGACGGCCTGGGACAGGATTCATACCGCCGCATCAAAACCATGTGCAGCACCAATGACGGATTTAAAATTGCGGAAGTTGATCTTGAATTACGCGGAGCAGGTGACATTGAAGGTACACAACAAAGTGGCAATCTGGAATTAAAGATCGCAGACCTTGCCCGCGATGGCAGTATCCTCCAGGTCGCCCGTGATGCCGCCATGAAAACCCTGGCAGAAGATCCTCATTTGCAAAAACAGGAAAACTTAATGATCAATAAAAAGCTTTCAACTTTAATGCGTGGAGAGTTTCAATGGGGAAGGGTTGGTTAACCGGATTTCTTATTATTTTTGCACCGGAAAACAGACACAGCCTATATTCAAAATAATAAAAATGAAAAGATCAAAATTCACACACACTGCATTACTTGTTGTCGGACTGCTATTCACAACTTTAGCCAATGCGCAGAATGCACCTGCATTCGGAAAAGGGGATAATACAATTGGTATTTCAATTGGTGCCGGGGGTAATCGATATTCTTCTGTTTATGGTTATGGCTACAGTTATTCTCGTGTTGATCTTCCGGCATTTGCCCTTATTTATGACCATGGATTCTTTGGAGATGTGGGGCCGGGAACAATCGGGATTGGGGGACTTTTAGGTTATCAGTATTCCTTTTTAAATAACTATGGTGATTACGATGCGAATTGGTCAAATCTCATAATTGGAGTTCGAGGTACAT
>JAPLDB010000117.1 GCA_026391975.1 Bacteroidota bacterium
CAATTGTCCACGGTCAAAATGAAGGACGAAATCAAGATATGTATATGGAAGGAAAATGGACAGCGTCTTGTGCAACCGAAATCCAGGATCATGCTTCAATGAAGCATTGTGAATTATGTCCTTTCATAATTAACCCGAACAACAAAAGCCGGGCCCGGATTAAGGACATTGGGATGAGTTTTTTTACTGACTCAATCGCGTTTAATCAAGATGGTAAAATGACAACAGTTCCGTTTAAGAAAAATAAGGATAACCACTCTTTTAGTTTTACATTAAATAACAAGCATTATAGCTTCAGAATGTTTCTTTGGGAAGAGCAAAGAATTATTGAAGACAGTGATGGGATGATATTGGTTTTGACAAAATCAAAGGAATAAAGTGTGTTTCATCCTATTGATCACATTTTTATTGACATCTGGATTTGGAGCAGATCTATTAAATCATCACCATCTTAAATATCAGCGTTCAATTTTTAAAAAATGAAACAAGCATATATCATTAACGGAGTCCGCACTCCGATCGGAAATCTCGGAGGATCATTGGCTTCAGTAAGAACAGATGATCTTGGTGCCATCGTACTCGCTGAACTGATCAGAAGAAATCCATCCATCAATCCGAAAGAGATCGGTGATGTCATTCTCGGTTGTGCGAACCAGGCAGGAGAAGACAACAGAAATGTTGCAAGGATGAGTTCATTGCTGGCAGGATTGCCCATCTCAGTTCCCGGTGAAACCGTCAACAGGTTATGTGCGTCCGGTATGTCTGCCTGCGTGGCAGCTGCAAGGGTGATTCAAACCGGTGATGCTGAATTGATGATTGGCGGTGGTGTTGAGAACATGACTCGCGGACCCTGGGTGATTTCAAAAACATCAACGCCTTATGGACGTGATGCACAAATGTTCGACAGCAGTTTTGGCTGGCGGTTCATCAATCCGAAAATGAAAGAGATGTTCGGTACAGATGCAATGGGAGAGACGGCTGAAAATCTGGCAGACAGGGATAAAATTTCAAGGGCAGACCAGGATCAATTTTCTTTATGGTCGCAGCAAAAGGCGACCGCTGCACAACAACGGGGAAGATTTGCCAAGGAAATTGTTGCCGTCTCAATTCCGCAAAGGAAAAGTGAGGCTGTGCTCTTTGATAAAGATGAATTTATTAAGCCGTCTTCTACCTTAGATGGGCTCTCAAAATTAAAAGCATCGTTCAGGAAGGAAGGAAGCGTTACTGCAGGCAATGCTTCAGGATTGAATGACGGTGCTGCAGCATTGTTAATAGCATCAGAAGACGCCATCAAAAAATATGCTCTCAAACCTCTTGCAAGAATTGTTTCATCTGCAGTTGTAGGTGTGGAGCCGCGTATCATGGGGATTGGTCCGGTGGAAGCAAGTAATCGTGCGCTTAAAAAAGCAGGACTATCATGGAGTGATATTGAAATCATCGAACTCAACGAAGCATTCGCTGCGCAATCCCTTGCCTGCACACGCTCCTGGGGACTTGCTGATAATGACCCGAGAATAAATCCGAATGGTGGCGCCATTGCTCTTGGACATCCATTGGGAATGAGTGGCGCAAGGATTTTACTTTCGGCGGCGATTGAGTTACATGAACAAAAGAAGCGATTTGCCCTTGCAACGATGTGCATCGGGGTAGGGCAGGGCTATGCTGTTGTTATTGAAAAGTGCTGACATACAAAAAGCCCATCGCTTTACGGAGTGATGGGCTTTTCAAGAAGCTTACTGGGCTTCTTTTTTTTTGTTGCTAACTAACCATTATAGCAGATTAAACATTTGGTATTGATTTGAAAGAACGTTGGGTGTATTTTCAATACCGCGACAAAGAAACATTCGCAATTTCCGAAATCATAGCAGCAATGAGTAAATCCACATCCTTACTGAGTGGTTGGTGGGTTTGGATGGGTAGTTGGCAACAGTCCTGTAGCTGGTAACTGCTAAAAACGCTCAAGCATCTTCAGGAATTTGTCTTTTCTATTGCGGGCGATGTTGATTGTTGCGCCGTCATTCATCACAAGGTATCCGCCGCTTCCCCTGACGTACTTTTTTACGGAAGCAAGATTTACAAAATGCGAATTGTGAACCCTGAAAAATTCTGTACTATTTACTGATTCTTCAATTTCCTTGAGTGTTCGGGTGACAACGATCTGTTCGCCATTCAGCATGTAGATGGTCGTGTAGTTGCTTTCGGATTTGCAATGCATGATATCTTTCACATTGACAAAAATAAATCCTTCAAAAGTGGGCAGGGCAATACGCCGGTTTTTATTTACGGCACTCAGACTTTCAGCAAGTTGTTCGAACTTCTGATTACGCGTGCGTACTTTTTTCTCAACGAGGCGGTCAATTGAATCCTTCAGTTCTTTCGGCTTTATCGGTTTTGTGAGGTAGTCGAATGCATTGCTTCTGATCGCGTCCAGCACATATTCGTTGTATGAAGTAGTGAAGATGACTTCAAAATCAATATCACCAACCAGTTTCAGCATTTCGAATCCTGACATTCCCGGCATTTCAATGTCCAGCAAAACCAGATTTGGAAATAATTTTCTGATGGCGTCTACGCCTTCTTCCGGTGTATTGCAAACGGCCTGTACCTCTACGTTTTTACAGTGTTCAGCAATTGTATCCACCAAAGCCATCTGACTGAATTTGTCGTCTTCAACAATTACACATTTAATCATAGCATCGTGTGAAGCAGCGAATATAAACACATAATTTCATGAACGAGAAGATGGAATTCGGTTTGTTGCTCAGTTTAATTCGTACAGATTCCTCTCCGGTTACTTAACAAAACCGCTGGGAGTATAGTTATTAGAGCCAAAACTGGGTTTCCTCATTCCTTTTTGATTTCATATTTTTTATACCTTTCGTAAAAATTTCTCTATCATGAAAAAACTTATACCGGCTTTTTTTCTCATTTTTCTTTTTGCATCAGCAAAATCACACGCTTCCTGTGGAGTTGGCTTCTCTGAGGTGATCATCCAGATCATTCCTGATTCATGGCCCTATGAAACATCATGGAGCCTTGTTGACATTGGTGGACTGCCTCTTGACACCGGCACATCTGTTGGCGATACACTCTGCATTCCAACAGGATCGTGTGCGGTTTTTACTATTCATGATGCTTATGGTGACGGAATCTATGCCCCGGGAGGATATTGGGTATATGTTGACGGAATACTTGTAGCTCATGGTGATGCATTCGGCTATACAGCCCAATTTGCAATTGCCTGTCCGCCCGGATCATTTTGCACTTCACCAATCCCTTTGACTGCTTATGGAAGCTACACTGCTGCTTTTGATGATTCATGGTATACTTATGCTTGCGACAGCACAGGGACATATAATTTTTCAACCTGCGGAACCAATACGTGTAATACGCAGATTTGGGTTTATGCAAGCTGCCCGGCTACACCATATATAGAAGGCCCTCCGGGCACGTACGCATATAATGACGACGCAGGTTGCGGTTTGCAGGCTGACCTGAACGTAATGCTGCTTGACGGGCAAACCTATTACATCCGCATTGGTGACCATTTGAATGATTGCGTTGACACAGTAAATTTTTCATTCAGCTATGTTGGTCCTGTGCAGGGATGCATGGATCCAACTGCATGTAACTTCAATCCGCTTGCAGTGATCGATGATGGCAGCTGTATCTATTTTCCAAATCCGCTTTGTGCCGGACCAGATCTTGAATTTGACTCGCTGGCATTTGTGAGCTCTTTATACCTGACGCAGGTAGGAGCCAGTACATGTGATGTGGATGAAGGATGCGTGACCGGATATGGCACGCGTTACGTAATTTCTTTTAGTTCTAAAATAAATAATATCGGCACGCTTGATTACGTGATCGGCAATCCGGGATCCAATCCGAATATGTTTGACCTGACCAATTGTCATGGCCATGCCCACTATGAGGGATACGGAGATTATCGTTTGATCGACATGTATGGTGACCTTGTTCCTGCAGGACATAAAAACGGATTTTGTGTGATGGATCTATGCGGCTTTGGGCAATACAATTGCGGCAACATGGGAATTTCAGTGGGTTGTTATGATCAGTATGGGGCAGGTACACAATGTCAGTGGGTGGATATTACAGATGTCCCCGATGGAGATTACAGGTTTGCAATTGTGATCAACCCGCTCCATCTTCCTGATGCAATGGGGCATAATGAGATCAACTATATCAACAACGCAACCCAGATATGTATCAACATCAGCAGAAATGGAGGAAGTCCTTCTTTTACTGTTTTGCCAAACTGTACTCCTTTTGTTGACTGTTCGGGAATTCCCGGAGGTACTGCGATGCCTGATTGCCAGGGATTGTGCAATGGCCCTGCAGTATTCGGTGATGTTTACAATGACGGTCAACTGGATTCACTTGATGTGCCGATGTACATGAGTATCATTGAAAATAATTCTTTCCCTCCCACTACATGTAACGATCTCAACGATGACAGCACGTTGAGCGTGTATGATGCAGTGCTTGCAAACTGGTGTCTGCATACCGGAGGCAATACAGGCCAGCACAACCATTGTCATTTTCCGCGAGACATTTTCAATCCTTCTGATACAGCCGGTTTGTTCATCGGAAATCATGATTTCAATCAGCAGTGGGTAGATATCAAGATCGATAATTTTTACACAGATGTGAAGGGATACCAGTTCACCATGCAGGGTATTCAAATCCAGAATGTGGTTAGCATGATCAATCCGGCAGAGTTTCCTGCAGACATCCGTTTTAATGCATCCACAAATGAAATTTTTGCGATGAGTCCTGTCGATTCATTCATTCACCGTACTTCCATCCCGCGTATTGTTTGCCGTATCTATTATAGTAACATTACGGATACTGTGATATGCATCAGCAGCATCCGTGAGATCGTAAACAGCAATGCAGAGACAATGGTTACTTATATTGATGGCAACTGTTTAACAAGTATTCCTACCGACATCATTTCAGCCCCTTTTCACTCGGCAGTATTGGCTGTAATCCCGAATCCTGCCAATGACAAAGCATTGTTGCATGTCGATAAGCATGTTTCTGTGCAAAGCGTTCATGTATACGATCTCAACGGAAAATTTTTCAACGTGCCAATGATTCCTTCAAGGGATGACTGGTACGAAATGGATTTGAGAAATCTCCCCCAGGGAATTTATATGATTCGTGTTGAGGATGAAAAAGGTAGGGGGATAGCGAAGCTTGTGAAAATTTAGTTGCTGTTATAGCAATACTCTATTTCTTGTCGTTGACAACTGGATTTCTTCTTCCTTTCATCTTTCTCACTCCTTGTACTGACAAAATCGATAGGTAGATAAATAAGGCCAAACCAAAGACAAGTACCAATGCTGCAAGTGGCCCGCTGCCATCGCATGCAATAAAGCAGGAAAGTATTATTAGTGCCAGTGTCAGGCATAGGAATACGACCGGTATCAGGATCAATAAAATAATTTGCCCCACAGATAACTTTTCTCCTGACTCGGTATCAACTTGAAATAAAGCTTCATCAATAAGGTCAGCTTTTGAAGAGATATTAGAAAAAATATTTAGCGCAGGAGTAAATCCAATCACATGATCTGCGGATGCCGTGAAACGTTCCTGAGCAACCTGATTGCCAAGCGAAGCACATATCAGTGCGCCGCTTACAACAATAGCAAGATCCGTTAGTTTTGTCCTGTTATAGAGTGATTGCAGAACAGCTTTTCCTCTGATATTGACAGGATAAATAGCAGCAGCTGCCAGAAAAACAGAAGTGAAAATGCCTGATGCCAAAGGCGTGACAACCATATCATGATTGAATAAAATACTCCCGGCGATAAAACTTCCAAATCCGAGTATTGTATGTCCAATAACCTGAATTGTTCTTGAAAGTGCTAAGTTTTTCGAACTCCATTGAGAAATTTTTACTGCGCGTTTGCGAATTGCCATAAATAAACCTGCGCTAAATAATCCTCCTATTGCACCCATCAAATAAAAAGCATAAGGGTTTTTTTTTCTACTGTTTTCTTTAAAAGGGTTAAACTTTGCATCAGATTCTCTTTTGACAGCAACGATCTCCGGTTTTTGAATGCTGTTTTTTGAAACGACAGTTGATGCCACATGTCGTGTTTTTTGTTCAATAGTTTGATTGGGGGTTGCGGTTGTTACACTGCCGGAGAAGGGGAGAGGCGAGTTTAGTTGTTGATTAACTGCATCCGCTTTTGTCTTAATGATTTCGGTTTTTCGTTTA
>JAPLDB010000167.1:0-530 GCA_026391975.1 Bacteroidota bacterium
TAAACCTACACCTGCCGATTCCCCAACAACAATAATGGAACTATCCTTTGCCTGTATAATGCAATTGCCTAGATAGCATTTATCAAAAACTTTAGTCCATAGACTGTCCCCTGTTTGATTAATTTTAAGCAGACACAGGCCTGCATTTTGAAAGGAAGAGGTCGTGAAGCCGGCAATGAGATAATTCATATCATAACTCTGCACAATAGAATATCCTGCATCCGAATCAAGTCCTCCATAAGCTGTTGTCCACAAAGTGTCACCTTGTTCATTTGTCTTTATCAAATATAAGTTTACATCTCCCTGGGAAAAACTGAATGATTCACCAGTCATTAAGTACCCACTATCTGAAGTCTGAATTACAGACTTACCAATATCATGAAGTGCTCCACCATACCTTCTTGTCCAAAGTGTATCTCCGAAATAATTCAATTTGATAAGATAAAAATCCGAATATGAGGGCCCACCACTTGTATGACCAAGGATAATAAAACCGTTATCATATGTCTGCTGTACTGATGTTCCTTCCC
>JAPLDB010000167.1:597-19563 GCA_026391975.1 Bacteroidota bacterium
AAATTGCGAATCCATCCTGTGCCAACATAGCCATTATCTGTGGTTTGCTTAACACAAGAAAAATACGATGAATTTCCACCATAGGTTTTCTGAAACGTAACTTGCCCCTCTGTAAAAAAACCAACTAAGAAAAAGAGGATGAGTAGTACGAGGAATCGTTTCATCTTGTAAAACTAAAAAAAAGAAACCGACTTAATAAAACTCCTGCCTGACTATTCCTGATTGACGTATGATGGAATGTAAGGTGCCTTTCTTTATTTCCTTATGGTTCGGAACAGGAACAGTAATAGTAGACCCAGAAATTTTTTTTGCATAACAATATCACTTCCCTTCCGGCGAACTTCAACAAATCCATGATTACTGAGAATTTTACAAACGTCCTTTCCCGAAAGAACCTTTGGCTTTGTCATACTGCAATATTGAAGCGCGTGATCAGTACGTCGCCATGAAGGCGATCAGCAATTTCTTTTTTTGATGCGGTCTCGAAAAAAAGCTCAACTGCCTCTTTTAAATTATCTCTCGCTTTTTCAATTGAAGTTCCCTGACTGGCAATGTCAAGTTCCGGACACAAAGACACATATTGTTTTCCTTCACGCTCAATGATGGCTGTTAAACTATAGTGTTTACTCATGAAACAAAGTTAATAATATTATCTTATCATCGACTTAAATACGAATTCCTCTCCCCATACACCTTCTGGAAAAACTCAGAATCCCGCCGCATAGGAACGGCTGTTCACAAAAACAGAACGCTAATCTTTTATGTTCATTATGATTAATAATGATTTAATCAGCGCCTATCATAACCATCATAAAAAATCAGCGTTCCGGCTGTTATCTGCTCAAGTACAGGTTGCGTTCCCCATACACCTTCTGAAAAAAATCATCCTCCAAATCTTTGATAAAATAAATTGCTTCACCGGTTGATTTCATCTCCGGACCCAGCTCCTTGTTCACGTCTAAAAATTTATCAAAACTAAATACAGGGATCTTGATCGCATAGCCATCCATCTTCGGATTGAATTTGAAATCTTTCACCTTTTTTGCGCCCAGCATCAGTTTCGTTGCATAATTCACATAAGGTTCGTCGTATGCTTTCGCAATGAACGGCACCGTACGTGATGCGCGTGGATTGGCTTCTATTACATATACAATGTCATCCTTGATGGCAAACTGAATATTGATAAGGCCTTTTACATGCATGGCCTTTGCAATTTTCTTTGTATACTCAGTGATCTGGTTCATCACATTCTTGCTGAGATCAAATGGCGGAAGTACTGCATTGCTGTCGCCGCTGTGTATTCCTGCAGGTTCAATGTGTTCCATGATGCCGATGATATATGAATCCTCTCCGTCACAGATTGCATCCGCCTCTGCTTCAATTGCGCGCTCTAAAAAATGATCAAGCAAAATCTGGTTGCCGGGAATGTCCTGGAGAATTTGAACCACATGCTGCTCCAGCTCTTCTTCATTGATTACAATCTTCATGCTTTGTCCGCCAAGAACGTAGGAAGGCCGCACGAGCAACGGAAATCCCAGCTCCCGTGAAAGCGAAACACTCTGGTCGGCATTTTCAATTACTCCGAATTTCGGATAAGGAATATTCAGTTCGCGAAGCAAGTTGGAAAATCTCCCCCTGTCTTCAGCAAGATCGAGAGATTCAAAACTGGTACCGATGATTTTTATTCCGTACTTATTTAATTTCTCGGCAAGCTTTAAAGCTGTTTGTCCGCCGAGCTGCACGATCACCCCTTCAGGCTTTTCGTGCTCGATGATTTCATAAATGTGCTCCCAGAAAACGGGTTCGAAGTATAATTTGTCTGCAATGTCAAAATCGGTAGACACCGTTTCTGGATTACAGTTGATCATGATTGTTTCATAACCACATTCCTTTGCGGCAAGCACACCATGTACACAACTGTAATCAAATTCAATCCCCTGCCCTATCCGGTTCGGACCACTGCCGAGGATGATCACTTTCTTTTTGTCTGACGGAATGGATTCATTCTCTTCATCAAAAGTGGAATAGTAATACGGCGTCTTCGCTTCAAACTCTGCAGCACAGGTATCAACCAGTTTGTAAACGCGCTTGATGCCGAGTTCATGCCGTTTCTTAAATACTTCACTCTCCCAACAGCGCAGCAGGTGCGCGATCTGACGGTCAGCATAACCCTTCTTCTTCGCTTCCATCAACAGCTCACGCGGAATTTCGGCGATCGTATATTTTCCGATTTCTTTTTCCAATTCAATCAGCTCTTCAATTTGTCTGAGGAACCATGTATCTATCTTAGTCAGCTTCTGAATGGTGGAAAATTTAATTCCGAGTTTAAAAGCATCGTATATATGAAACAGGCGGTTCCATCTTGGCCTTTCTAATGAATCAAGAATTTCATCCTGCTCCCTGATTTCTCTTCCGTCAGCACCCAAACCATTTCTTCTGATCTCTAAACTCTGACAGGCTTTCTGCAGGGCCTCTTGAAAATTCCGTCCGATGCCCATGGCTTCTCCCACAGATTTCATCTGCAGTCCGAGGTGGCGGTCAGTGCCTTTGAATTTATCAAAATTCCATCTAGGAACTTTTACGATTACATAATCTATGGTAGGTTCAAAAAATGCTGAAGTGGATTTTGTAATCTGATTTTTTAACTCATCAAGGTGATATCCAATAGCAAGCTTGGCCGCAATCTTTGCAATCGGATAACCGGTTGCCTTACTTGCAAGCGCAGATGAACGTGATACGCGCGGATTGATCTCAATGACGATCATCTCGCTTTCATTTTCAGGGTTCACGGCAAACTGAATATTGCAACCACCTGCAAACTGCCCTATAGCATTCATGCATTTGATGGCCAGGTCGCGCATGCGCTGATAAGTTGTATCACTCAACGTCATTGCAGGCGCTACAGTAATAGAATCACCGGTATGAATTCCCATCGGGTCGAAATTTTCGATGGAACAAATGATGATGACATTCTGGTTTGCATCACGCAGCAATTCAAGTTCATATTCCTTCCAGCCGAAAACACTTTGCTCCACCAGCACTTCATGAATCGGTGATGCATGCAATCCACGGTTGAGGAATTCATCAAAATCTTCCTTCTTGTAAACAAATCCTCCACCTGTGCCGCCGAGCGTAAACGAAGGGCGTATCACTAGCGGAAATCCAATCTCCTGTGCAATTTCCTTCCCTTCGAGGAAGGACCTTGCTGTTCTTCCCTTGCAAACTCCGGCGCCAATACTCAACATCCGGAGGCGGAATTTCTCACGGTCTTCGGTAGTATTGATTGCATCTACGTCCACGCCGATCATCTTCACACCATACTTTGCCCATAATCCGGATTTGTCACATTCAATCGCCAGGTTTAATGCTGTCTGTCCACCCATTGTTGGCAACACGGCATCAATCTTTTTTCCATCTTTTCTCTTTGCATGTATCTCGAGAATTTCAGCAATGGATTTTTTCGTGAGCGGCTTGAGGTAAACATTGTCTGCTGTGACCTTATCCGTCATGATCGTTGCCGGATTGGAATTGATCAGCGAAACTTCAATTCCTTCCTCTTTCAATGAACGAGAGGCTTGAGAACCGGAGTAATCAAACTCACAGGCTTGTCCGATGATGATGGGACCGGAGCCGATGATGAGGACGTGTTTTATGGAGTGATCTCTGGGCATGGATGGAAAGCGTTTTGGGTTGCGAATATAAAGAAATAGAACGCTGATTTGTAAAAGCGATCAGTTGATTATTACCGGGAAATAGCTGCGGAATTCTAAAAAATCATGTAGGTTTGACTCCATGAGTTTGTCTTTTCAATATGAAGGAATCAACCTGGAATATGAAATCATCGGAAACGGTGAAAAAGCCATGTTTGCTTTTCACGGTTTCAGCAATTCTTCTGAAATGTTCAGGGTGCTTGAGCCTTCTCTTGGAAAAAAATATACGATCTACTCATTTAACCTGCCGTATCATGGTAAGAGTACCCTTGATGATGAGACCACCATTCATGGTATCGATACCCTTCAGCTTCAGAAATATTTCAAAAATTTTCTTTGGCACATCCATCACTCCTATTTCTCTCTCCTGGGATATAGTATTGGCGGCAAAGTTGCGTTAAAACTGATAGAGCTGTTTCCTGATGAAATGAAAGATGTTTTTCTTTTTGCCCCTGATGGAATAAAGATCTCCTTCTGGTACCGGTTTGTAACACGCACCGTTGTTGGAAAATGGGTGTATAAAAGACTCATGCTGCATCCATCCCGCTATATGCGAATTGTGAATGCCTTTGAAAGCATCAGGCTTGTTCCTTCACACACGGCAAATTTTGTCAGGAATTCTCTTGACACAGCAGCAAAACGGGAAATGGTTTACCAGACCTGGATGTGTTTGCGGCACCTGGATCCTGATACAGGAAAGGTTTGCAAAATAATTAATGAAAGGAACCTGAACTTCCACCTTTATTTCGGCAAATATGATAAAGTGATACCGCAGTTTATAGGAGAAAGATTTGTCCGGGGTCTGAGAAATAAGAAATCCCTTCACATCCTTGACGCCGGACATCAATTGATAAAAGAGAAAACCAACATCGAACTGGAAAAAATCTTATCCGTCTGATTTTTTACCTTCGCCACACAAAATTTTATCGATGCGTAACATTCTCCTCATTGGCGCCGGCCGTTCATCCTCTTTTCTGATCAAATATTTTCTTGATGAAGCGCAGCAGCAGGACTGGAAACTCACTGTTGCCGATGTTTCCCTTTCGCTGGCTCAAAGCAAGACGGCAAATCATGCAAGGTCGAGGGCAATTGCATTTGACATCAACAATGAAGTACAGCGCAAGGAAGAGATTGCCGGTGCAGACATGGTAATTTCCATGCTGCCGGCCAATATGCACATGCAGGTTGCGAAGGAATGCGTTGAACTGAAAAAACATTTGTCAACCGCGTCTTATGTTTCCAAAGAAATGCAACAGCTTCACGTAAATGCCATGAAAGACGGTGTTGCACTGCTCAATGAATGCGGGCTTGATCCGGGCATTGATCACATGAGTGCAATGAAGATCATAGACAAAGTAAAAGCTGAAGGTAGTGAGATCAGTTCCTTCAAATCTTACTGCGGAGGATTGGTTGCACCGGAAAGCAACGACAATCCCTGGGGGTATAAATTTTCATGGAATCCAAGAAACGTAATTCTTGCCGGACAGGGAACAGCTAAGTTCATTGAAAATGGAAAGTACAGGTACCTCCCATACAACCGTTTGTTTGCGGAATCTGAGCGTGTTGTGGTTGAGGGTTGCGGAACCTTCGATGGTTATGCCAACCGTGATTCACTTTCTTATCGTCCTCTTTATCATCTTGAAAAAATTCCGACCATGTTGCGGGGAACACTGCGGCAATCGGGGTATTGCAAAGCATGGAATGTTTTCGTTCAACTGGGACTGACCGATGACTCATATACGGTTGATAATTCAGCCAGTCTCACGTATGCCCAGCTGGTTGAAGCTTTCCTTCCCGCTGATCAAAAAAACGGCTCATTAAAAAGTCGCCTTGCAGCATTCATGAATGTGAATGAAAACAGCGAAGAAATTAAGATGGTTGAATGGACAGGAATTTTAGAAATCAAACCGATCGATCTGGAGCGTGCAACACCTGCCATGGTCCTTCAGCAACTTCTTGAAAGAAAATGGATGCTGAAAGCTGATGACAAAGACATGATCGTAATGCAACATGAATTTGAGATCAAAAACAGAAATTCGGAAGTCAGCACTGTCAGGTCAGAATTGGTAGTCACGGGAGAAGATTCCGTTTTTACTGCAATGGCAAAAACAGTAGGCTTGCCGCTGGCCATCACGTCAAAACTTATTCTGAACGGAGATATAAAAGCGCGGGGTGTTTTGGTTCCTGTAACAAAAGAGATTTATGAGCCTGTGCTATCTGAGCTGGAAAAACACAACATCGTCTTCAGCGAACGCTGAATCAGTTCCTGAAGAAACCAAGAACCTGCGCCAGTTTGACTTTCAACTCGCGTCTGTTAACGATGAAATCCAGAAATCCATGTTCCAGCACAAACTCTGCAGTCTGAAAACCTTTAGGTAAATCTTTACCGATTGTTTCCTTCACCACGCGTGGTCCTGCAAAACCGATAAGCGCTCCGGGTTCTCCTATATTGAGATCACCAAGCATTGCATAAGATGCTGTAACACCACCTGTTGTGGGATCGGTAAGCAATGAAATAAAAGGAAGTTTAGCGTCAGCAAGCAAGGTTAATTTGGCAGAGGTCTTGGCCATTTGCATCAGTGAAAATGCAGCTTCCATCATTCTTGCTCCTCCTGATTTGGAGATAATCATAAACGGAACTTTTTTCTCAATGCAATAGTCTATCGACTTGGCGATCTTCTCCCCTACCACAGATCCCATGGAACCACCGATGTATGTAAAATCCATGCAGCAGATCACCAGGTCCTCTCCAAGCACTTCACCATGTGCTGAACGAATGGCATCATTCAATCCGCTTTTTTTTCTTGACTCTACAATTCGGTCCGCATATTTTTTTGTGTCAACGAAATTGAGAGGATCTCCTGAAATAAGATTGGGGAAAAGTTCGAGGTATTTACCCTCATCGAAAATAATGGAATAGTAATCTTCAGAGCCAATACGGTCATGGTAGTTGCACTTCTCGCACACATAACAGTTCACAGCATGATCCTTTGCCAGAACAATATTCTTGCATGAAGGGCATTTATGCCAGAGTCCCTCAGGAGTTTCTTTTTTCTCCTTGGTGGATGTGGTAATACCGCCTTTTATTCTTTGGAACCAACTCATGGGTAGGTAATTAGTTGATTGGTTGAGTAGATTATTGGTTGATTAGTTGAATGGTTGAGTAGATGATTGGTTGATTGGTTGAGTGGTTGACTAGTTGACAAGGTATCAAGTTTAGTTCCGGGAATAAACAAATAAACTAATAAACAAATAAACTATTCAACTTCTTTAACTTATGCGATAGTAATATCATTACTCAGGTAAACTTCCTGGATCATATTCAACAATTCAATTCCGTCTTTCATTGGTTTTTGAAATGCTTTTCGTCCACTGATCAATCCCTGACCACCGGCACGCTTATTTATCACTGCAGTTGTTACCGCATCACTCAGGTCACTTGCTCCTTTTGATTCTCCTCCGGAATTAATGAGTCCCATTCTTCCCATATAACAATTGGCAACCTGATAACGACAGAGATCAATCGGATGATCGGAAGACAATTCAGAGTAAACTTTTGGATGTGTTTTGCCGAAATTGAGAGCGGTATATCCTCCGTTGTTTGTTGGAAGTTTTTGTTTGATGATATCAGCCTGAATTGTTACACCCAAATGATTCGCCTGCCCTGTGAGATCAGCAGCAGTGTGATAATCTTTGCCGTCTTTTTTGAAACCTGTGTTCCGCAGATAACACCACAGTATTGTTGCCATGCCAAGTTCATGTGCCTCTTCAAATGCTTTCGCCACCTCCTGAATCTGTCTGGAAGATTCATCAGAACCAAAATAGATAGTTGCACCCACTGCAGCGGCACCCATATTATAAGCACTTTTCACTGTTCCGAACATGATCTGGTCAAACTTATTCGGGTAAGTGAGAAATTCGTTATGGTTAATTTTAACAATAAAAGGAATTTTGTCAGCATACTTCTTAGAAACAGAACCTAAAACGCCATAAGTTGAAGCAACAGCATTGCATCCTCCTTCAATGGCAAGTTTCACAATGTTCTCCGGGTCAAAATAAATAGGATTGGGAGCAAAAGATGCGCCTGCAGAATGCTCAATACCCTGGTCTACAGGAAGGATAGAAACATATCCGCTTCCTGAAAGTCTGCCATGATTGTAGATCCTCTTTAAGTTATCCTGTACATTTTTACTCCGGTTGCTTATGGAAAAGATCCTGTCAACAAAATCGGCTCCCGGAAGGTGAAGCATATCTCTGCTCACTGTTTTGCATTCATGCTTCAGCAGGCCATCGGCATTGGCGCCAAGTAATTCATTTATCTTCTGAAAGGACATAATTCAATTATTTGATTCGAACGGCAAAACTAAGAGAGAAAACCGAAATGCGAAATGTGTTATTACAATAACTGCGAATTTGAATCTACTTTGCACTTCATTCCCCCTTTCCGAATGACATCATCCTGCAATCATGACAGATCACGCACCTTGCATCCGAATATTTAACAACAAAAATAATTAATAATGAAAAAGATCCTTTTTGCAGCTGTTTTATTTGCTTTTGCTTTCACAACATCAAAGGCCCAAAATCCGGCAGTAGTTCCGGCAAAAAAAGAAACCCCTAAGAGCGTTCAGGCGGCGGGCGCTGCTGTAACCACTCCAATGCCTGCCGGCCATTCTGCTGTAACGCCGGCCACAAAACCAACCCCGAGAATAGCTCCGGCATCCGTAAGAAGAGGTAAGCCTGTAATGTACAGAAATGGTACTCACGGAAAAAAAAGAGTTCAGCCGGTAAAAGCAAAAAATGTTCCGGTTAAACCAATTGCACCGGGAACTGATGAAAAAAAATAAGTCATTGAATTCAATATCCGTCCTGAAGCATTCTCCGGGACGGATATTTTTTTTGTAATGAATGATTTTACCCGGTTCAGGCGAGGAATTCTTTTTATTAAAATGGATACCCAATTGCCAGATTCGGAACAATCTGACCGATCACAAACTTTTGATGGGCATATACCCATCGGTTTGATTCCGTCAGGCCCGGGTTGTAAAGCTTGAGTCCGAAATCGGAACGGATGATAAAAAAATCAAAATTCAACCTTATTCCAAGGCCGGCACCGAAAGCAATTTCATTAATAAATTTTCCGGAGTCAAAAAGCGCTCCCTCCAGTTTGGTCGATTTATCGTTCATCAGCCATACATTTCCTGCATCAGCAAAAGCAGCAACCTCAAGCTTCTTAAAAATAGCAGACCGGTATTCAATATTTCCCAATATTTTTATGTCACCACCATTTTCAATATCTCCAGGGTCTTTGTACGAACCTGGACCGAGTGAACGAGCCTGCCATGCACGGATGTCATTTGCTCCTCCGATAAAAAAAGCTTTGTCGAAAGGAAGCGATAGATTCTTTGAGTTCCCATAAGTAAATCCTGCTCCTCCGGCTACCCTGAAAATAATTTTATTACTCGGATTCACAAATACATGATAGCTCAAATCAATATCCGGTTTGATGTATTGAGAAAATACATTTCCAAAAACAGTATATCTCTCTTCAGAAGTATCTTTAACCGCTTTAGAAAGCATGCTGTACCAATACATGGTGTTTCCGGCTGCTTCAATATTGATGCGGATAAAATAGTGACTTCGTCTGTAGCTTGAAGACTGATTGGTATACTCCCAGCTGAATCTTCCGGAAGTGATCAGGTGATTTTTGTAGCTGTAAATTAAACTGGGATCACCAGTCTCAAGAATCCGCAATTCAAACTTAGGTGAGTTCTTTACATTCACTGCATTTACTTCAAATGGATAGAATTGCAAATGCTGCCTAATCGATGGCCTCCACTGGTAACCAAAAGAAAACTTTGAAAGAATACGTTTGAAATCGGGACGCTCCTGATAATTGGTTCCAATAGTGAGATATGTTCTTGGATTAAAGAATCGCGATGTTGAACGTTCAATAAAACCCGGAAGCAAAAACTTCTTGAATCCCAGGCTTATTTCAGGACCAAAATCATACGTGTTGAAAAAGAACAGCTTCTTTGTAACACTGGTATCAGCAAAATTCCTAAGCGATTCAAGTCCGCCTGACAGTTTCATCTCCAGCGATTCCGCACCTTTGAACAGATTTTTATTCTGATAGGTAACGCTCCCTGCTACCCCAAGATTGCCTCCATTATGAGTAAGTTCACCAGCTATTTTATATTCCTGCTTCTGTTCCGGAGTTAACTGGATATGCACATCAAGCAAGTATTCCTGTTGTATGCTGTCACGCGGGACTTCAATAAAACGGAAATTAATAAACTTGAACATGTTCAGATCAGCAAGACGCTGATAAGTATAGTCAACATCTCTCTGATAAAAACGTTCGCCTTTCTTAATAAAAACAAACCTGCTCAGTGTTTCCTTTTTCAGATATTCTTTTTGAGGGTTTGAGATAAAAATATAATTATTGAGCATGACCGTATCCAGCAATTGATCATTTTCCCTGGAAAGAGAATTGTAATTCGTCAGCACATAAATATTATTAAGTCGGTACCGGTGATGATTTTCCCGTGGATGTTCAGCAGCAATAAGCGGATCGGCATTCTCATATGGACTGTTTATGTACATCATAAGATCAACCTGATGCGACCCAAGAGAACTGTCAAGTTCATATGTGACGTAATTCCGGTTAAAGAAATAATAGCCTTCATCACGCAATTGGGAAGTAACCCGATCGCGCTCCTTGTCCAGCACATCAGCATCATACGTTTTTCCTGATTGGATCAGTGATTTTTTCTGTTCTGTCTTTAACCTGTCATTAATTTCACCATCAGATGATGAATATGAAATATTTCTAACACTATATGACAAACGGGGATGAAGCGTGTAGAGAATACATGCTTTTTTTCTTTTTAGGATAATTGAATCTGATACATAACCATTGAAATAACCTTTCCGCTGCAGGTAAATTTCCAGTTGCATACGCCCCTTTTCAGTGAGCGTGCTATCAAGCAACACTGGCTCTTCTCCAATTTTTCTCATGCCCCTCTTCACTCGTTTCCAGAACTTTCCGAGACCCTTGTGGCCTTCTACGGTTGTATCACCTGTATTTCCGAAATTGTAAAATCCTAGGTGGAGCCTCATTACCCCAAGTATCTTACGATTGGTTTTCTGTCTCAATAGAGATGCCAATTCAGAACGCTTGAAATGCACACTGTCTGTTTCGATCCTGACCTTTTTTAAAAAATAGCTTCCCTCCGGAATTTTTTTCAGGGAATTACACGCCGTAAGTAAAAACGAACTGATGAGAATAATAAGAAGTGGCGATATTCTTTTCAAAGGTGAATTGCGTGTCGGACAAAAATAGCATTATGATACCGTAGAACTAATTTACCAAACATAACTTTTCGACAGACGAAAACCGCTGACGGGAATTTTTAATAACTAATTCTCATCCATTCATAAGGAACCCCATCAATGTTTATTTTCGTCCCAAAATCATGCACTCCTGGCAGGTACATTCGGTAGATGGATTGGAAAAGGCGGCCGCTGACCTCATCATGGCATTCCCCCGGAGTCGGGTGTTTGCATTTTTTGGTGAAATGGGGTCAGGAAAAACCACCTTTATTAAAACGCTTTGTAGATCACTGGGCGTAAGTGAAAATGTGAGCAGTCCGACATTTGCCCTTGTAAATCAGTACGAAGATGCGGCCGGAAACCCTGTATTTCACTTTGACTTCTACAGGATAGAAAAAGAGCAGGAAGCAATAGATATCGGGATCAGTGAGTATTTTCACAGCGGCCATTATTGTTTTGTGGAATGGTCTGAAAAAATTTTACATTTATTGCCTGAATATGCAGTGAACATTCATATCACGGTAAACAATGAAACCAGAATAATAACTACTGAAAATGGCGGAACATAAACAGGGGAGCTTTTCCAGTTTGATAAATCCTTCATACATCACCAAAGAACAAATGGTTGAGGTGAAAAAGAAGGAGAAAAAACTTTACATAGGTATTCCGATGGAGCTTTCTTTCCAGGAAAACAGGATACCACTCATCCCGGAAGCCGTTGCTTTACTTGTCGCCAATGGCCATGAAATTGTAATTGAAACCAATGCAGGCAAGGCATCCAACATTCAGGATTCAGACTTCAGTGAGGCGGGTGCACGCATTGCTTATTCCCCTGAAGAAGTTTACAAAGCTGATATTGTTCTCAAGGTAGCTCCCCCTTCTGCGGAAGAAGTGGATCTGATGCAACACAGGCAGCAATTAATATCCATTCTTCAGATGAGCATTCAGGACGAATCATATGTGCGGAAACTGAGCGCAAAAAAAATTACGGCGATAGGTTATGAATACCTTCATGATGAATCAGGTGTTTATCCCATTATCCAGGCAATGAGCGAAATAGTGGGAAGTTCTTCCATCCTTATTGCAGCAGAATACCTGAGTAATACATTCAATGGTAAAGGAGAATTACTTGGCGGAATAGCAGGAATTGCGCCCACAGAAGTTGTGATCATTGGTGCAGGAACAGTCGGAGAGTATGCAGCCAGGGCTGCACTCGGATTGGGAGCAAGCGTGAAAGTATTTGACAACTCAATTCAACGCATGCGGAGATTGCAAAACCGGCTCGGCAGGCGAATTTTTACATCCGTTATCACACCCAACGCATTACTTAAGGAACTCAGGAACGCCGATGTTGCTATTGGAGCCCTTCGCAGCAATGAAGGAAGAGCACCTATAGTTGTTACTGAAGAGATGGTGAGTGAAATGCGGGTTGGATCAGTCATCGTTGATGTCAGTATTGATCAGGGAGGATGCTTTGAAACGAGTGAAATAACAAATCACTCACAGCCGGTCTTCAGAAAATACGGTGTTGTACATTATTGTGTTCCCAATATTGCTTCAAGGGTTAGCCGGACTGCAAGTACAGCACTCAGTAATATTTTCACCCCCATACTAATCAGCATCGGCGAAGAAGGCGGCATAGATGAGATGCTTTGGAAAAATAAAGCCGTCAGAAAAGGCGTCTACCTATACAGGGGATCGGTTACAAACCGTTATGTGAGTGAAGCAACCACGCTTCCTTATAAAGACCTCGATCTTTTGATGGCAGCAGGCAGGATTTAATACAGCATTTTATTGCCTCAAAAGACCCTTTTGTGGCCTGGCCAACTCCAGTTTTTTGCTAACTATTTACCTTGGAAGCCTTTACCGGTAAGGGTTTGATCTATTTTAGGAAAAATGTTGACTTTGCCTGAATATTCACTATATTTGCCTTGTTCAGCTTTAGAATTTCCAAGCACACATCATCAAGCTATTAATTCATAGTAAAACAAAATATCATGTTACTTTACGACACGCTCGACCGCTTTGAAAAAAAGTTTGCCCACCTGAAGAAAAAAGGTCTAAGGGTAAACGGATTGAAGATGATTGATCCGAAACGAAAGAAGCATGTTATCGACATCAGTCGCCCCTTGCTTTTTGACAACCGTTTACTTCCAAAAATATTCGAGGGTCTTGATGTAAAAGCTGTTGTTTCCGGTGACCTGCCTTTAGAATTCAACATTGATCGTACCAAACCGGACTGGCAAAAGAAAGAATATGTTTGGGCTCCTGAACGTTTCGAGAAATATGTTGATCGGTGCAGTGATGAGATCAAGAAAAAATTAGGTGATCCAAAAATGACGCGTGAAGATATGCTGAGTGCCCTTTGTTTCGGTGACTATAAAGCGCACAAGGAAAAAACACAGCTGCTCATCAAGGAAGGCAAACTTCCGAACTATCAGAAAAACTAAAACAAAAAAAAATTAATTCTGAATCGCTCTGTAACGCAGGGCGATTTTTTTTTGAAAGGTCTCAACCCTTCTTCAGTGGCTTTATCTGGCAATTAAGTTTTCAACAAACCAAGGTATTTATCAACAAATGATTATTTGCGCTGCATTTCTCTCAATTCAGTAGCTACTTTTGAAACATAAATAAATTCTAATCATTAAAACTATCTAAAATGAACAAAGCAGATTTGATTGATGCAATCGCATCAGAGGCAAAAATCACCAAGGCTGATGCCAACCGTGCATTAGATGCATTCATGAATGCAACAACTAAATCTTTGAAAAAAGGTGATCGTGTTGCATTGGTAGGTTTTGGTACTTTTTCAGTTGCAAAACGTGCAGCTCGTAACGGCCGCAATCCTCAGACAGGTAAGCCAATTAAAATTGCTGCAAAGAAAGTGGCGAAATTTAAAGCCGGTGCTGAATTAGCTTCAAGAGTAAGATAAGCCATTCAGTAAGGATTAAGAAAAAAGACCCTGACATGAGCAATCATGACAGGGTTTTTTTATGCCCCTCTCCTGCTTACTTTCCTTTTTGTATTTTGGTCAATCCCATAATGACAATCAATGNNNCTGTCACTACTTCCATTTCTTTTGGTTTATGCACTGATTGTCATCTTCCAAAACTCCGACTCACTCATAGGGGATGAAGGCCGTTACATTTCATTTGCAAATAACTTATTGAATGGCTTCTATTCTCCCCCCCAGCCCGATATCAACTTATGGAACGGCCCCGGCTTTCCACTTTATCTCATTCCTTTTGTAGCGCTCAAGCTACCGTTAATCGTAATCAGGCTTTTCAATGCACTGTTGTACTATGCTGTACTTCTACTCTTCAATAAAACATTATCCATATTCCTTGACCTCAAACGCTCATTCTTTTTTACATCGCTGTTCGCATGCTATTACATGCCTTACAAAAGCTTACCATTTATTCTCTCTGAAACGCTGACAATCTTATTACTTGCAGCTATTACTCTAATGGCATCACACTACTTTGCGCAGGAAAATAAACAACGGAATATAAAGAACACTGTCTTTCTTGCAATGGTGCTGGCATTCCTGGCATTGACCAAGGTTATATTCGGAATGGTTTATCTTTTTGCCGGTATATTGTTTCTGCTGCTTTTTCTTCTGACAAAGAACAAATCATACAGGAGCTCCTCTGTGCTTTTATTTTGTGCGTTGTCTTTTTGCCTGCCTTATCTGATCTATACTTACTCGCTTACCGGTAAAGTTTTTTACTGGAGCAATGCCGGCGGAATGAGCGCTTACTGGATGAGCAATCCGGTACCCGGAGAATATGGTGAATGGCACAATGATTCACTCTCCTCGCCACCTATGGCTCCAGAGTCGATGAAAATTCTCCGGAGTAACCATGAGGTTGCTTATGAAGAAATTTACAGATACAAAGGAGTTCAGCGGGATGATGCATACAAAGAACATGCATTCAGAAATATAAAAGAACATCCACAGAAATTTATTCAGAACTGGCTTGCCAACTGGAGCAGGATGTTTTTCAATTACCCTGTGAGCTATATTCCACTCCGGATTGGAACGATCGGAAATATGCTGGCCAATATTCCTGTTCTTATCCTGATTGCATTCTCAGGCTTTCTTACATGGAGAAATAAACAACGCCTCCCATTTGGGACCTCATTCCTTCTTTACCTGTCTGGCATTTATTTATTGTTATCCTCCATGCTCAGCGCATACGACAGGGTGTTTTATATCCTTGCTCCTGTCCTTGGCGTTTGGATTATTTATTCAGTTTCCTTTTTAAGGAAAAGCAAAACCTGAGATTAAAAATCAAAATAATAATTCTCCAGCGCCATCCTTAAACCGAAGAATACAAGACGAGAATATTTTTTCTCTATGTCATTGGTATAGGCACGGTCAGAGATACCAACTTCAATATTCATATTCGTTTTCGGATTGACAAGGTATTCCAAACGGAATTCCTTGTAGATAATTTTTGTCTCCAGTCCGCTTCCGACATAATTCCCATACTCTGATGCCCGCGTGTCATAATTATTGAAGATGTAACTTCCATCATTCTTTTGTGCCCTGTCCTTCCCCGCCTTTACATAGTTGAATTTTCCTTCCACCATGAAATTCCTCCAGCGGTAACTGAGAAAAGAAACTGACTCATAAAAATTCGCACCCAGCGGATGTGCCAGCGGTTGATTAAACTGCCCGTAATTCTGCCCGGTCGTCCTGTGCTGGTATGTAAACGGGCGAACATAATTAAACTCCGTCTGAAAATTCAGACTTTTGACCTTAAATACTGAAAACGACTTCGCCCCAATCTGCAACGCCTGCTTGTTGGCCCACCATCCTCTGCCGGCACGAACCTCATTGAGCAGAAATTCATCAAGCATGATCTGTCCATAAATAATATTCCTTGGGTTTATCCTGAACTTCAGGTTCGCACCGAGCAATTCATTGTCAGGTGATCCGACAGAATTCTCCACGGGACGAAGAAATATTACCGGATTCACATAGTTAAAATCAAAGTCTCTATATGAATCGTGACGCCAGACTACAGCCTCAAATAATCCAAACGTCAGCCAGTCTTTTTTGCCAATGGCAAGATCGAGGTAGTTTACACGAAGGAATTTCTTTTTGAAACCGGTGTCATAGTAATAGTCTTCCTTCAGGTTCTGCATCATTGCATAGATCACCGAATATTTAAACCGCCAGAATTTCATGCTAAGTCTGAGAAAAGGATATTGAAATGAATTATCACTTAACAGAAGAGACCGATAACCGTCTCCGATAAAATTCTTATCGTGGGCAAGGAGAAAATCAAAATGCTTTCCTGCTGTGTATCCAATCCCGCCGGTGGCATTGTTGAAGTCAAAAGTACCGGCTTCATTTGTTTTTACCCTGCCCTGCCCGGGAACAACCTGCTCCTTATTTACAAACTCACTAACATAAGAAACGTACTGGGCCTGATTCTCATGAACTCCTGAATAAAAATAGAATTTATGTTTTACATCAGCCTGTACAAGAATTCCACGGGTATTCACATAAACAGCATTGTCATCCTGAAGGTCCCGGCCAATTTGCGTATTCAGTATCGGATCTACAGAAAGGTGAATATCATCTTCATTAACGACAAGCAAATGCTCACGGAATATCTTCCTGCCAATAAGCGTTTTGTAGAATTTTTTCTCTTTTCCAATTGGAGTAAATACAGAATCAACGGGTGCAAATTTCTTCAGGTATTCATAGTCAAATGGCTTTAACGAAGAAAAGAAATGAAGCGAATCATTTTGAATGTACGGCTCCACTCTGTTGTAAACATCCCTGTTCAGCGGAAACAAAAATTCCTGTGCAAAGGAAATTTTCATCAATAAAAAAAGAGAAACAAATAATAAGATCCTGGCTGCTTTCATATATAGTTAACGCATTCGTAAAGAAACAAAAAAACATCAATCAAAAACCACCACAGGAGCTCCGGTCCAGTCTATCTCTGCTGCAGCCCTTTCAACATTGATAAATTGAAAATCCTGCAGAAGCATTTCGAACTTTTTGCCTGCAGTTTTTAATCCTATATAGGACATCAGCCGTCGCTTCAGAGGCAAAGAAGATATGACGGGTTGGTCATGATCAAAATCACGCGGATGAAAATAAGTCATTACATATTCTGACCGCTTCATCAGCAGTTTTATCGCCGGATATGGCAGCAATCGGAAATATCCGCCACCTGAAAAAACAATATTACCGAACGGAAACGATGCCATACTCATCGGGAATTCTTTCAGTAATTTACCTTTCACCTCGATTTGACAGGGCTGACGCTGTCTAAAATCAGGGAATCCGCCATGATTTCTTGACGCCGGAAAAACAGAACAATCGTTCTCAATACCGCATTCCAAAAGAACATCAAAAACCCACCTTGTTTTTTCTGTAACCGAAAATCCGGGGGCACGGTAAGTTTTTACTTTTTTACCAAGAATATCTTCCAGTCCTTTGATGCTTTCAATCAAATCATCACTAAATAAATCCCTCGACTGTTTATAAACCAATTGATGATTCATAGAATGACAGCCGATCTCATGGCCTTCTGCAGCGATCTTTCTAATAAGTTTGGGATGCCTTGCTGCAATCCAGCCAAGGCAAAAAAATGTTGCCTTATGCCCGCTTCTATTCAACCATTCAAGTATCCGGTCAGTATTTCTTTCTACCCGCGATTCAAATTTCTCCCATTGCTGCGGGCCGGCAGTTTCATCGTGGTCAAGGATATGAAACCAGTCTTCAAGATCAATGGTGATAATTTTCATACGCTTAATGAAATGACCCCGACTCGCCTAAGGCGAGACGAGGTATCTTGCCACTAATTCCACGAATTATCACAAATCGAAACTTGTAATGCAATAATGCTTCGTGTTAATTAGTGAAATTCGTGGCTAATATTTTAATTCAACCTCGCCAAAGGCGAGACGAGGAATTCTTTTGATTAAACAATCTCCAAACTTACCATTAAAAAATATCATAATCACCGAAAGTAAAATGCCAGTTATTCCTTGCTGAAAGCAAATCTGAGTTTTCATTTTTATTATGAAGACGGATAATAAAAGGAAGTTGCTGAGGCAAAAGGAATTCCGGAACTCTCATAAATCCGGCATTCTTCAGCATATCGAAAACACCTTTCATTGAGGCAGATGCAGCGATCATGATGTCCACTCGATTAATCTTCATCTCTTTAGCTATTACATCAAGAAGATTCTTTCCAAGAGTATTATCAGTGCAGAAAAAATCCATCAGAACGCAAGCCCTCAATCCATATATATTCAAAGTTCTGAATACTGCCATTGCTTTCATCTTACCACTTTGAATAATTTTCATCAAATGATATTTTCGCGAGGGAATCTGTAAATACCTCCAGGAAAGGTATTCGGGAGTCCGATTCAAAATGATCTTTGTTTGACTCTCCCATTCATGCCAGAAAGGTTCATACAGCGTGCGATCAGCAAAGGGATCAAAAAAAGAAACACTTTGCTTTGCCAGTGAATCCTTATCCATAATTATGCTGAGTTCATTTCCCTTTTTAATCTTACTGCCTTTTATAAAAGATCTCAGAATATTCAATGGGCGAAGTGGCCTTACCAGGAAATTAAGATTGCCGCAATGTGTAAAGTTTAATTTTTTCGTAAAACCGGGAAAAGAATTCGCATTCGGAATACCCACAGTAAATAATACACCATTCTCTGCACAGTAGGAGTAATTAGATTCTGCAGTTCGTACAAACAATCCTTTTCCTCTGAATTCTTTTGCCGTTAATGTATTGAGCGAAAGTGATGCACTCACTGTTTTACCTTTAATGACTACTTCAAATGGGATTGCGGCGTACTGAGTTGCCAGAACCTGATTCTTATTGCGGGCACACGATATAAATGCCTTGCCAAATGGATTATCAAGGTATTCCCA
>JAPLDB010000054.1 GCA_026391975.1 Bacteroidota bacterium
CACAATCAACTAATCAACTCAATTTACCAACCGCAAAGTTAATTTTTACAAGGCATGCGGTTTACGTCGAAAAAATCTTTTTCAGAAATGAATGTTAATACTAAATACCAATATTTACGAATTTACTAAATACGAATGTATCCGAATGTACTAAATACTAATCTCGCATTCGGCAGAATTGGAAATAAGCACATCTTTAATTTCTGTACTAAGCACATTGGTAAATATTCATAATTAGTACTCCCGATAGCTACCGGAACGCAAGTATTGGTACTTGGTAAATTCGTAAGAATTCGTATTTAGTACTTGGGATAACACACATAATACTTCTCCACCGGCTCACTCATGGAAATGATGTTCAAAGTATCAGCTGCCTGGGCAATGTCTTTCACCGTGCCATCTTTGAAAAGAATATTGATCTTGTCGCTGCGGCTGCTGTAAGCATTATTGACAAGCTTGCCTTCAATTACAAAGTAATCACAATCTTCGTCATTCAATCCGAGTCTGGCCTTGACTGTCTCCCTAATATCTTTCATTTCCTTCTCCGTAAACGACGTTTCCCTGATTATTATTTTAAAAAGATTACGGTTAATGATGGCTTTGCAAAGTTCACTGAGTCCTTTGTCTGGATGCGAACACCAAACCTTTACGGAGGAAGTAATATCACTGTCATCAAGCAATGCAAATGTATCCAGCAATTCAGGATCAGAAATAAAATCCGCCTTGGTATAATCATTTGCAAGGAAGAGTTTGAATGCAGGCGTGCCGAATAATTCATGTCCCTGCTTTGCCAGTTGCCTTGCTCGTTTGAGGATATTGATCAGCATTCCTTCCGCACTTACTACGGTCTTGTGCAGGTACACCTGCCAATACATCAGCCGGCGTGCCACAAGAAATTTTTCGATGGAATAAATCCCCTTTGCTTCTATGGCCAGCTGGTCGTTGTGCACTTCCAGCATTTTGATGATGCGGTCCTGAGAAACCACGCCTTCAGAGACACCGGTAAAAAAGCTGTCGCGGCATAAATAATCCAGGCGGTCCATGTCGAGCTGACTAGATACCAGCTGATGCAGAAATCTTTTCGGGTACTCATCCCTGAAAATTTTTATCGCCAGTGAAAGTCTTCCATTAAAATCCCTGTTCAGTTTGTCCATCATGAGCACTGAAAGTTCTTCATGCCTGATGCCGCTTGCAATGCTGTCTTCCAGCGCATGCGAAAAAGGACCGTGGCCGATGTCGTGCAGAAGAATTGCAATGATGACTGCTTCCTCCTCTTCTTCCAAAATGAAATGACCTTTTGATTTTAATACTTCAATAGCCAGGTGCATCAAATGCATTGAGCCAAGTGCATGGTGAAACCGCGTATGGTTGGCTCCGGGATATACCAGGTGCGTCATTCCCAGTTGCCTGATCCTTCGCAAACGCTGAAAATATGGATGTTGGATCAGTTCCATTACCCGCTCATTGGGCATGGTAATGATTCCATAAATGGGGTCGTTGAGGATTTTGAGTGAAGACATCGGGGGCGAAGATACGTGTATGTACTGATTTGAAGATGTGCAGATGTGCAAATGAGATAATGAGAAGTGGGTATTTTGGGAGCAGGGATAAGTAATATGTAAAAAGAAGGAAGTATAAAGTAAGATGGAATAGTAATATGATGGATAGATGGCTGTTGGTCGTGAATAGTCTATTAAGTTCTTCTGTTAAGTGTTAGCCCGTTACGTTTTAGGCGCTGGTTAAAGTGTGTTAACCCCTGAATCTTTTCGCTTCCCAATCGTTGCTTTATTAAATCCTAAAAGAAAACCCATGAATCGAAACATCTTTGCTAATTTTGACCGTCTGCAAAAAAGCCCGGAAGTGACCGGGTCTGACACGCTACTTATGGACAAAGTGAAAATTCTCTGGGCTGATGATGAAATGGATTTGTTGAAGCCGCACGTTATCTTTCTTCAGGAAAAAGGATATGATGTTACAACAGTCACAAACGGCAAGGATGCGATCGACAAATTCTCTGCCGGCACGTTCGACATTATTTTTCTCGATGAAAATATGCCCGGGCTTTCAGGCATTGAAACGCTGGCGCGGATAAAGAACATCAATGCCGAAGTTCCCATCATAATGATCACCAAAAGTGAGGCGGAAGAAATTATGGAAGAAGCCATAGGCAGTAAAATTTCCGACTTCCTGATCAAGCCGGTCAATCCAAACCAGATTCTTCTCTCTATCAAAAAGAACCTGGAAAACAAAAGGCTGATCAGCGAAAAGACTGCCACCAATTACCAGCAGGAATTCCGCAGCATAAGCATGAACCTGAGCGACAAGCTCACCTGGAAGGAATGGAAAGACGTTTATCGTAAACTGGTTTACTGGGAACTCGAGCTACAGAAAAGTTCAGACGAAAGCATGTATGAGATTCTCACTTCTCAAAAAAGCGAAGCCAATATTCTCTTTTCAAAATTTGTTGAAACGAATTATGTGAAGATGCTCAAAGCTACAGATGACACAGTGCCTGTGATGAGCCACCAGCTGATGAAGAAAAAAATTCTTCCTGTTGTAGATGCTGCACCGGAACCGCTTTTCATGATCCTCATCGACAACCTCCGCTATGACCAGTGGCGCATCATTCAGCCGATGATACTTGAATATTTCAGGCTGCAGGAAGACGATCTGTATTTGGGTATATTACCGACAGCAACGCAATATGCAAGGAATGCAATCTTCGCAGGCCTCATGCCATCTGAAATAGAACAGCGTTTTCCAAACCTGTGGCTAAACGACGAAGAAGAGGGCGGAAAAAACATGCATGAAAAAGAATTTCTTGCAGACTGTCTCAAAAGATTCAAAAAAGAATACAAACATTCCTATGTAAAGATCACCAACAATGCCGACGGGAAGAAGATGGTTGACGAAATTCATTCGAAGATGGAGAACAAGCTGAATGTGATTGTTTATAATTTCGTTGATATGCTTTCACATGCCCGCACAGAAATGGAGATGATTCGTGAACTGGCAGATGATGAAGCTGCATACCGTTCATTGACGCATTCATGGTTTGAACACTCTCCCTTGTTTGAAGCGATCAAAGTCATTGCCGAGAAAAAAGGAAGGATCATTATTACTACCGATCACGGGACAATACGCGTGAAAGACCCTGTGAAAATTGTAGGCGACAAAACAGTGAATACGAACCTGCGCTATAAACAGGGCCGGAATATGAATTACGATAAAAAGGAAGTCTTTGAGATCAAGAATCCTGCTGATGCAATGCTTCCAAGGCAGCACCTCAGCCAGACCTTTGTGTTTGCCAAAAACAACGACTTTTTTGCCTACCCGAATAATTACAATCACTATGTGACGTATTACAGAAATACCCTGCAGCATGGAGGTATTTCGCTGGAAGAGATGATTGTGCCTTTTGCGGTACTTCTGCCGAAGTAGTTGATAAGTTGATAGGTAATTTGTTGATTAGTAATGGAATCCAATTTATCACTGTACTTCATTTCATCAACCAATCAACTATTCAACTATTCAACTAATCAACTAATAAACTATTCAACTAATTTTGTGGATTAGAATTGATTATTACCTTTGCCGACCGTTTTTGAAAATAAGCAAGAAAACAGTTAATAACGATGAAAAGAACATTCCAACCCTCGAACCGCAGACGTAAAAATAAGCATGGATTCCGTGAGCGTATGAGCACACCAAACGGACGTAGAGTAATCGCTGCCCGCAGGTCACGTGGCCGTAAACGCCTGACTGTGAGCGATGAGCTTCATGCAAAAGGAAAATAAGGAGTACTAATTACGAATAACTGCGAATGTTCGAATTACGAATTAAGGCAGGAATTGTAGAGGGAAATAGTACTATTAACACGATATTTAGTAGGATAAATTAGAATCAGAGCAGCCAAAACGGTTGCTCTTTTTGTTGAAAATTTGAGAGATAAAAAAGGCGCTGAAACAATTTCTGCGCCTTTTTCTATTTCGACAAATCGAGTTTTTGACTACTTCAAAACAACAAACCGCCGGTTCAGTGTTTTGTTGGTAGTTCCAAGGCGCACAAAATAAATTCCCGATTTAATTTCTTCTTTGAACAGAAAATAAAGGTCCTTAAATCAATTCGAACTCCGTAGGAGCGGCCTCTTTGTAGAAGATATTGAATAGTCTACCGTGAGTTCCATAGTAGCGGCCTGTTTGTAGAAGATATTAATTAGTCCACCATGAGCTCCGTAGGAGCGACCTGTTTGTAGAAGGCATTGATTTGTCCACCTTGAGCTCCGTAGGAGCGGCCTGTATTCAATCAATATAAAAAGTTTTCATTGCCCTCAATTCCAATAATAGAAATTGCTTGTTCTATTTATCCTTAATACAAACGAAATTTACTGTTGATTTTATTTCAAATCCATGAGGATAAATAACAGGTCGCTCCTATGGAGCTGAAAAACTCAACGATACCCAAATTCTACAAACAGGTCGCTCCTCCGGAGCTCGAGCTTTCAATATCAGGACAAATAAATCAAACCTTGCTAAAAACAAGTCGAACGTCTTTAATACGCAACACTTTGCATAACTTTCAAGCAGTTCAAAGGTGAATTACTCTGATCATTTTGAAGTGTTGAAAAAACGAAAAGGCACGGAAATATTCCTGTGCCTGATGTCAAATCTGAGATTTTTCAAAAATTACTTCAAGACAATAAACCGCCGGTTTAATGTTTTGTTCGTAGTGCCAAGCCGCACAAAATATATTCCCGATTTAATTTCTTCTTTGCTCAGGTCAAGTGATACATGGTACTTCCCGGGATCCTGATTGCTGTTTGTCATCTGTTTTATCACTTTTCCAACTGCATCAGTAATTTCCAGTTGCACATCTGTGTTATTCACAAGCGTGTATTCAATGCTGATCTTATCTTTTGCAGGGTTTGGAAATACAGTCCAGGAAGCAACTGCTTCTATGTTGTCATTCAGGCCTGTTGTGAGCACTCGTACGGTATCTGTTGTGTAAGTCAGTCCGCAATGGTTGTAAGCATAAAGCTGAACGATGTACTGCCCAACACCCGGAAATACGTGGTTTGCAAGCGGTGTACCATATTCATGTTGCGGCTGTGAACCATCGCCCCAAAACCAGATGCAGGAATCGGCTGTTGTTGCATTCGCTGTTGCATCCATTTCATCCAGGTGCATGGTGTATGTATATCCGTCGGGCTCGTAATTGCCGCCTGTCTGTTGGGTCAGGTTCACCTTGATCAGGATCCAGTTATTCGTTTCACTCTGTTCCAGCATGTGATCCAGTGGATCGACAACGCTCAGTGCATAATATTCCCCATTGCAGGTGCCTGCAGGGAGGGTAATTCCAATGCTTCCATAGGTATCAAAGTGACCAACATAAATTCCCTGATCCACGCTACAACCGGTGATTGACCCCAGGTTACTGTTCGGGATATCGGCCTGTGTAATTGTATTACCGTCATCATCATGGCAAACTCCATAACCAGAAGTGCAATCCCCGAGATTTACAAGGCAATAACTCTGCTTGTTGCCAATCCCAGTTTGCGGCCAGTTCAAAGGATTCGGATCTCCGGCCTTCCTGCGCAGGTCAATCCAAACCCAATCATCTACGTGAATATGGCCATGTGAAGCATGATATGCCATTGTTCCTGCCGGGCGATCCCAGTAAGTCATTGTACCAGCATTCTTATGGTATATACGCTGATTCACGATTTGCTTAGGGTCATCTCCGTTAGGACAAGTTGTTCCGCATGGGACAGAAACAGTATCACAATAACAACTGTTTACTCCATGTATTTCAAGCGGACCCCAGCCGATGTTTGGTGTTGCATTGTAAACATACATGTATCCGAAGCTCTCGGAATACTGAGGGAACTGCGCATCATCTGAAGACTGGAGATCAGGCAAGAGGTCACAATCTGTTGAACCATCAGGACAAAGGCATCCGCTTGCATCAGAAGTATTGCAGATCAGAGATGTTTGATTCGGAGGAGGATTGGAACCAAAAGTGATGTTCACATATTGAAAAAATCCGCTGTCGGAAAAATTAAACATATCTGTGATGATCAGGTTCCATGTACCATTGGGATCGCTTCCATCATTGAATGCATTGATTGACTCTTGTGGAAAATAAATGCCATTAAAAGGAGCAGCCCCATCTGTGATGGCGCCGTTGCTTCCATTCTCGGCAAAACAAGTTCCGAAATAACCAGAACCATTCCCGCCCCGCTGATCTGCAAGCAGCACAATGGTTCCATTCGGCGATTGAAGACGCAATTTCAGATCGGCAACATGTGAATGATTCACCATCAGACAGGTAGATGTGATTCCAAAACCGGCATTAATAGCAGGAGCAAGACCTGTCACCTGAATTGGAATGAACAGGTCAGTCTGGTTGTCGGGTATTGCAACAGGAACTGAATTTGTAAATGTCTGCGCAAACAATAAGGATGGCATCAAGCATAAAAAAGTAAATAATTTTTTCATAGTTAGTTGGATTGGGTGTAATGGAAAACAGTATTAACTGCCACCAAAACTATAAAAAAAATTCATTTATAGACATCTTCTGAAGAGATTTCAAAAAATTCCGGGAGATTGTTCTATTCTTAATTTCTGATAACGCATAACAAACACCAACAGAAGAAGCGATGAATAACCCACTATTTAGATTTATTGAATTACCTATCTTTGCGGCCGAAAATCCATTCAATTATATCATTCATTTACCTGTAATCTTCAAACAAATTTTAAATGAAAACCAGACTTTTAACACTTGTATTTCTGACCGCATCATTCATTTCGAATGCACAAACCTCCAATGCAATTTTCTTTGCTGAAAATGGCGAAAGATTTAATCTCGTACTCAATGGAATCCTTCAGAATGAGAAGGCCGAAACCAATGTAAAATTAACCGGGCTCAATGCTCCAAGTTATAAAACAAGAATACTGTTTGCCGATAAGGCATTGGGCATGGTTGATTACACACTCAACTTTGTTGAAATGGGTGCAGAGGTAACTTATACCATCAAGAAAAACAGCAAAGGCGCTTATGTTGTACGCTATGTAAGTGAAGTACCACTTACCCAGGCTCCACCATCAACTCCCAATCAAACAGTCATTGTTTATTCCACAGCTCCGGCAGCGGTGGGAACAACTACAACAACACATCAGACTACAACAACCACTTCAGGAAATCCGGATAACGTCAACATCAACATGGGAGTTAATGTAGATGGATCAGGCGGAGGCGTGAATATGAATATCTCAGGAATGGATGGAAATATGGAAAGTTCATCAACCACCACCACTACAACCACGCATAGCACAACAACCACTTACCAGGATCCTCCTCCACCGGTGAAAACCACGGTAGTTTATGTTGATGGCTACAACGGGAAAATAGGATGCCCGGTGCCAATGAGCAGAGGTGATTTTGAATCATTCAAAGGCTCGCTCAGTTCAAAATCATTTGAAGACAGCAAAATGACAATGGCAAAACAGGTGTTGAACAACAACTGCCTCACCAGCGCTCAGGTGCGGGAAGTCATGGGGCTTTTCACCTTCGAACAAAATAAACTGGACTTTGCAAAATATGCATATGGCCGCACCTATGACATAGGCAACTTCTACAAAGTAAACGATGCATTTACTTTTGAAAGTTCAATCGATGAATTAAATAATTACATCAACACACAGCGATAACTGAACATGAATCATGAATAGGTTTTTTATTGCATCCGGCTCAGCACTTGCTGCCCTTGGTGTTATCTTAGGCGCATTTGGAGCACATGCATTAAAATCCAGGCTTGAGGCGGATCAGTTACAGGTTTTTGAAACAGGCGTTAAGTACCAGATGTATCATGCACTGGCACTGATACTTTTGGGGATACTGTTTGAAAAATTCAATTCATCATCGACCATATATTCCGGTTATTTTTTTATCGCAGGCATTGCCTTCTTTTGCGGATCACTTTACCTGCTTTCAACCAGGAGCATTCTTGGTATTGAATCATGGAAATTCCTTGGGCCCATCACACCTTTGGGAGGTTTGTGCTTCATTATCGGCTGGGTATTACTTTTACTTTCAGTTTTAAAAAACAAATCAATATGAAGATCATTCATGCAATAGCCGTCTTCCTTTCTTGTTTTCTTTTTGCTTGCAAGGAGCCTAAACAAACTACAACGGCAATGCCCGCGCCTCAACCGAAAGCAGAGGTTAATTCAACCCCTGTTGACCCCGCTGCTGTTTCAATTAGCGTTGCAGGAGCGGTAGATCCGGTGATGGATGCGGACGTTGTAGAAGTTACCAAATTGACGAATGAAAGCCCTGTGATGCCATTTATTGTCAGCTTTTATTCTTCCGGAGAAGGAATTGACAGGGGGTTCCCTGAAAAATTATTGGCTTTTATTGAATCCTATGGAAATAAAATAAAGAGCAAAATTGAATTTTCGGAAATTCATTGGGGCCGTGAGGGAGAAACGGATTATTGCTTTCCACTGAGCGGCATGCAGGATTCCGGGATCCTAAGCTTTAAATCTGGGCTGAAAGATGCTTTAAAAGGCGCTGAGCATGTTCATTTTCTTGAAAATCAACCATGCAGAAAAGGCAGGTAAATAGCCGGATTATTTAGCTTTCAATAGTTTACATTAATTTATTATCCTGTTTACCTTTTATTGGTAACTTCTTGTTCAACCTTCAAATTCTCAACGGATTTTTTCCTTTTCTTTGCGGAATCAAAAAAAAAGCTGATGATTAACGAATTCGGACTGAAAGCCAAAGATGCTACAATTGTTGACTTAGGGCTGAAAAATGTAGGTGATGCTTATTGGAATCTGTCGCCTGCTGAACTGGTTGAAGAAACGATAATCCGTGGTGAAGGAATGCTCACCGACACCGGAGCTCTTGCAGTTGATACAGGAAAGTTTACTGGACGTTCCCCAAAAGATAAATTTATTGTTTGTGATGCCACAACTGAAAATTCTGTGTGGTGGGGAGATATCAATATCAAAATTTCTCCGGAATATTTTGATCACATGCATGATAAAATGAGCGCATACCTGCAGGGAAAAACGATTTATGTGCGCGATAGCTATGCCTGTGCTGATCCAAAGTACAGACTCAATATCCGTGTAGTAACAGAAACGCCTTGGGCGAACCTTTTTGCCAATAACCTGTTCCTGCGCCCAACGAAGGAAGAAATTCAAGCTACTGTTAAAAGTGACTGGAGCATTATCTGCGCACCGGGCTTTCAGGCAAATCCCACAACAGATGGAACCCGCTCTGAAAATTTTGCACTGATCAATTTCACAAAGAAGATGATTCTGATCGGTGGCACAGCTTATACCGGAGAGATCAAAAAAGGAATCTTTACTGTGCTCAACTATGTACTTCCATATGATAAAAATGTATTGAGCATGCATTGCAGCGCCAACATTGGCAAAGACAAAGACACTGCTATTTTCTTTGGACTTTCAGGTACAGGCAAAACGACCTTAAGCGCTGATCCACACCGCGGCTTGATTGGTGATGACGAACATGGCTGGGCCGAAAATTCAGTTTTCAATTTTGAAGGCGGATGTTATGCTAAGTGTGTAAATCTTTCAAAAGAAAAAGAGCCGGAGATTTTCAGTGCTATTAGATTCGGAGCGCTTGTTGAGAACACAGAATTCCTCGAAGGAACTACCACAGTTGATTACGACAACATTACCAAGACTGAAAACACGCGTGTTGCATATCCAATAAACCACATTGCAAACGCCGTTGAGCCAAGTGTTGCCTCTATTCCAAAGAACATTTTCTTCCTCACCTGCGATGCATTTGGTGTCCTCCCTCCTATTTCAAAACTGGATGCCGGACAAGCCATGTATCATTTTATCAGTGGTTACACAGCAAAGGTGGCAGGAACTGAAGTCGGTATTACAGAGCCGACAACCACATTCAGCGCATGTTTCGGAAAGGCATTCCTTCCGCTTCATCCCACAAAATATGCAGAGCTTCTTGGAGAAAAATTGAAGAAGAATAAAGTGAATGTCTGGCTTGTAAACACAGGCTGGAGCGGTGGTTCGTATGGAGTTGGCTCCCGCATGAAACTGTCTCATACCCGTTCCATGATCACTGCAGCCATCAATGGCGAACTTGAAAAAGGAAAATTTGAAACACTGCCTGTTTTTGGTTTGCATTTTCCATCTGCATGTCCGAATGTTCCTGTTGAGATCCTCAACCCGCGCAATACGTGGAAAGACAAAAATGCCTATGATGCGAAAGCAAATTCACTGGCTGTTGCATTTGTAAAGAACTTTGCACAATATGCTGAATATGCGAATGAGGAAATTCTTGGCGCTGCCCCACGGGTTGTTGAGAATGCCTGAATAAATAAGATCCTACACTAAAAAAAGTTATTGGAATAGACAAAAAAAAGGAGCCCGAAAGCTCCTCTTTTTTTTATAGTTTTTTAACTGATCAATATTCATCCTCATTAAAGAAGAAGTCATCCTTGGTCGGATAATCCGGCCAGATCTCTTCAATGTTTTCGTAGGTATCACCTTCGTCTTCCAGTTCCTGGAGGTTTTCGATTACTTCCATCGGAGCACCGCTACGGATGGCATAATCAATAAGCTCGTCTTTTGTGGCAGGCCAGGGAGCGTCTTCAAGATGTTGTGCTAATTCAAGGGTCCAATACATAGTTTAAATCGTTGCCAGGGGGATCATTTCTCACGCCCTGTTTTAAGGGTTGCAAAAGTAAAAAAATATTGTTCCGTCAAACGTTGGTGAAAAAATTTATTAACCGCCCGTATTTTTTACCAGAAAGGCTCAGGTTAAGCTAAAAAGGTCACATTCTCGGCTTCCACGGAGTCTCAGCTGCATTCAGCTCTTTGGCAAGCATGCGGGAAAGCACAAATAAATAATCTGAAAGACGGTTCAGGTATTTGATGACCATAGGTTCTACAAAGTCAATTTCAGACAGGTGCGTTGACAATCGCTCTGCCCTACGGCAAACACAGCGGGCTAAATGGCAATAGGAAACTGTTGTATGACCTCCGGGCAAAACAAACGATTTCATTTCAGGGAGAACCTCGTCCATCTTGTCAATCTCCTTTTCAAGAAACAACACATCATCTTCATTCAGAACCGGAATTTTCTCCCGAAACTTCGGGATGGACTTTTCAGGATCGCTGGCAAGAGATGAACCTATCGTAAAAAGTCTGTCCTGGATTTCAATAAGATTTATTTTGTGGCTTTCTGCGATTGCCTGATCACGCAGCAAACCGATGAATGAATTCAATTCATCCACTGTACCATAAGACTCTATGCGTACATGGTGCTTTGGAACACGGGTTCCACCGATCAGTTGTGTTGTCCCTGTATCGCCTTTCCTTGTATATATTTTCATAGCGCCACTGAAAAATGTTCAGGCAACAACTGCCTTTCTGATATTCGTATTTACAAGATCAGATTCAACCAGACCATCCTTTAAACGGACAATGCGATGTGCATGCTGGGCAATATCTTCTTCATGAGTAACCACAATAATGGTATTCCCCCGCTGATGTATCACCTCAAACAAAGACATGATTTCTTCAGACGTTTTTGAATCCAGGTTACCGGTAGGTTCATCGGCAAGAATAATGGAAGGATTGTTTACCAGTGCGCGTGCAATTGCAACACGTTGTCTTTGTCCTCCGCTGAGTTCATTCGGCTTATGGGTCACACGGTCTCCAAGTCCAACTTCGGTGAGAACTTTCGTCGCCCGCTCATTTCTGTTTGTCCTGCTAAAGCCCGCATAAACAAGAGGTAGTGCAACATTATCCAGGGCAGTACTTCTCGGAATGAGGTTAAAGGTCTGAAAGACGAAACCGATCTCATGATTTCTGATTTCTGCAAGTTCATTGTCCTTCATGGTACTCACGAGGTTGTTATTAAGAATGTACTCCCCACCGGAGGGCGTATCCAGACACCCCAGAATATTCATGAGTGTTGATTTGCCTGAACCTGATGGCCCCATCAATGCAACGTACTCGCCTTTTTCAATTGACAATGTTACACTTCTCAATGCATGAATGACCTCAGTACCTATCTGGTATTTACGACTGATATCTTTTAATTCTATTACTGCCATATGATGAAAGCCAAAAGTAGATTTTAATTTGTTACTGAAAAGTTATTTTTGAGT
>JAPLDB010000112.1 GCA_026391975.1 Bacteroidota bacterium
GAAGTAGCATCAACAGTTACCTGATCAATTTTTGTGAATGGAATAACTGCTACAGTTTTACCCAAAGCATCACATACATTTACTTCCGTGATCTGCTCTGAAGAAACATTTTTCATCGTGAATATATCTTTGGCAGGATTAGGAAAAACTGCAATCACTTTTGAAAAATCATTTTTTTCGATGCCAACATTTGTAACGGAATAGCAAGATGAAGTATCTGAACATGGCCCTGAGGTAATGATCAGTGCATAGCTCCCATCAACCACCGGAGAAAAAGTTTGCCCTGTTGCACCCGGAATAATTGCATATCCGATATTACAGTCGGCCCACTGGTATGTTGCTCCGGCAGCATTGGCAGTAAGTGTTTCGCCGGCAGCGGTTACAGCAGTATCAACTGAAATTACATAGAGATTCAGCTCTTGAAGATTTCCGCAGCCGCCATTGAGCGGTTGTGTATTGTAATATGTTCCGGGAGCAGTTAATATATCGGTGCCGAACTGATAATAATCTCCCTGACAAATGGTGTATGCAAATGAAGCTGCATTGTTGATCCCGCCAACAAAATTTGAGAAGGTACTAATCAGCGCAAAATTATTGAGTGTTCCGTCGATGTGGCCCGACTCATCTTCGAGGGCCGTGATAGATGCGTTGACACCATTAGCAACACCCTGGTTACAAGTGTAAAATAAGAGGCATCCCGGATCTGATGCATTCACACTTTCCTGAGCAATGCAGGCGATCTCAGCAGGAGCCAGTGCGCGGTTGAATAAACTTATTTCATCAAGTTGCCCTGTGAGCATGTAAGGTGTGGTGAAGTAAGGCAACCCACCCATATGAAATGCTTCATTTGTAACGGAAATAGTACCTGATGCTGCCACAGAGTCTGCAAGCACTCCACCAATATAAAGACGCAACATTAATCCATCATAGGTAAATGCAAGGTGCTGCCACGTATTTAATACAAGACCCTGATTGGTTATAGTGTAAACAACTCCTGAGCTGTTGGTAAACCGTGCTTCGATAGCCGTAGCCGGAGAAACCTGCATTACATAAAAGTCGCAGTCCAGGTTATTGCGGAAACCTGCGAAGCCGTCAAAGTCAGGGAAGTTTGGAGCCGCATTGGTAGGATATACCCAACAAGTCAATGAAAGTTGTGGAGAACCGGCAATCAGAGCTGAAGCACCCGGGACGATCACTTCATCATCGATGCCATCAAAATCCAGGGCATTCTGACTTTGTGCAAAGGCCAATATTGATGCAGAAAATGTGAATAGGAATAGTGTGATTTTTTTCATCTGAAGGGTTATTTATTTTCTGCCAAACATACTTCTTTTCAAAAACAAATATAGCCGCGGAATATCTTTTGGCCTTATTTGAAGGATAGCCTGATAAATTTAAAAAAACAAGGTAAATCGGAGGTCCGGTGCGGCTCCAAAATTTTTCTTGTCCGGAAACCAAAAAGTACTACATTTGCGCCTCATTTTTAAGAAAAAAAAACAAATAATGTTAACATCAGCTGCAAAAAAGAAAATTTTTAAGCAATTCGGTGGCTCTGAGACCAATACGGGTTACAGAGGCGCA
>JAPLDB010000121.1 GCA_026391975.1 Bacteroidota bacterium
AATACCAATCGATTGTTTGCAGGCGAAAAACAACATTTGATAATGTAAAACAGAATTCGAAGGTGAAACAAGTGGTGGTGAATACAAAAGGCAGATTATAAAGTTGCCTATGCGTACATTCTTCTTAATTCTGTAATAAAGTGTTATTGAAGGTAGAAACGAATAATATTTAGAAAAAATCATAAGTTTGTATGCAAAAACCTAAGCAAATGAAACAAATCAGAAGATTATTTCTCTTACTTATTATAGTTGTTTATTCCTCATTGAACGCATCGGCCAATTATCACTGGACTCTGAAATCAAGTTTCCCCTCTACCGGCAGAGATTTTCCAAGTGGATTTACTATCGGAACTAATGCATACGTTGGACAAGGTTATTATGTAGGTAACCTGACTAATGATTACTGGAAATGGGATCAAACTACAAATTCCTGGTCTCAGATTGCTCCTTTTCCGGGGACAACACAATTTGGTTGCGTAAGTTTCACAGTAGGTACATATGGTTATGTATGTACAGGTGGGAATCTACCATCTCTATATAAGGAAACATGGGAATATGATCCTTCTCTCAACGCATGGACTCAGAAAGCAAATTTTCCCGGCTCCTCAAGGTATATTGCAGTTGGCTTTTCAATCGGGCAGTTTGGTTATCTCGCTACAGGATATACCCCGGGCTATGTAAGAGATTGTTATCAATACGATCCACAAAATAATACCTGGGCGTTGAAGAATAATTTTGGCGGCTCAGCAAGAGTCAGTGCCGTTGGTTTCGCACTCAATGGAAAAGGATATATCGGAACCGGCAATATTACAGGAGGTAGTAACGTAAATGACTTTTGGGAATACGAACCGTCAAATGATACATGGACTCAGAAATCAGATTTTCCGGGAGTACCCAGGTACGGCGCTTCTGGTTTTTCAATCGATTCTCTCAATCTCGGTTTCGTTGGATCAGGCGGGGATGGCACAAATTTCTTCCGCGATTTTTATTCTTTTGATCCCACCAATAATTTATGGACCCAAATTGATTCTATTCCAGGAGTTGGAAGAAGACATACTGCAAGTTTCAGCATCGGTTCCAGTGGTTATGTTACGTGCGGAATAACAACTGGTCCAAATTATCTGAATGATCTTTGGGAATATGCGCCTCTTCCACCTGATGCAATAAATGAAAATAATATTTCAGGAATTGAAATGAGTCTATTTCCAAACCCGGCCACCTCAACAATTTCTATTGGCGATAAAATTAAGGGAAAGAATGTAACAAAGATGCGCTTGTACAACGATACCGGAAAACTTTTATATTCAATAGACATCAAGAATATTGCGGACCCTATTGACGTTTCTACATTAACCAAGGGTCTTTATTTCATAGTGTTTATTTCAAAAGAAAACGAAAAATTCCATTCCCGATTTATGAAGGAATAGACAGGTGGGCTACGTGTAAATAGATATAACATTTTTTCCTGCAGAATTCCGCATTCCCCTGTACATCCCCTCCGAATTAAAAGTCAGTGAAAAGTTCCCTGCTGCATCAATTGCAATCAATCCGCCTTCACCGCCAAGTGCAACCAGCTTTTCTTTGACGACGTGCGTGCATGCCTGTTCCAGTGACATGCCTTTGTATTCCATCAGGCAAGAAACATCGTAAGCAACAACAGCGCGAAGAAAAAATTCCCCATGTCCTGTGCAGGAAACAGCGCAGGTTTTATTGTTGGCATAGGTACCTGCACCAATCACAGGCGTATCTCCTACCCTGCCGTATTTTTTGTTGGTCATGCCACCGGTTGAAGTTGCAGCGGCGAGGTTTCCGTTTTGATCAAGAGCCACGGCTCCGACGGTTCCGAATTTTTTTTCAGGTGTATGGTCGAGGGCAGTTTTTCCGGACTGATGCATTTCCATCAGTTGATCGTAACGTTGTTGTACAAAAAAATAATCATCAGACTCAAAGGGTACGTTTAATGATCTTGCAAAATCTTCGGCACCTGCTCCGCTCATCAGTACATGTTCCGACTTTTCCATTACGAGCCTTGCAAGGCCAACAGGGTTCTTTACATTCTTCAATCCTGCAACCGCACCGGCATTCAAGTGCTTTCCTTCCATGATGCTTGCATCCATTTCATGTTTTCCATCGTGGGTGAATACAGCACCCTTTCCTGCATTAAACAGCGGGCAATTTTCAAGGGATATAACGGCTGCCTCCACAGCATCCAAAGCTGATCTTCCTTTTGCAAGAATCTGAAAGCCGGTTTCAAGTGCTTCCTGCAATGCACTATTGTAAGCATTCTCTTTCTCAATGGTCATGGATGATTTCAGGATGGTTCCTGCACCGCCATGAATGGCAATTGTAAAATTTTTCATCTGATTTTATGTGATTGCGAATGTACCTCTTCCATTGAACACCGCAAACAGCCAAAGAATTTAACCACTGAGAACACTGAGGTTCACAGAGCCAATATTATACAGTTTCCTGTTCTTGCATTTTCAAGAATGCTTTTAGGACACATTCTGTTTACTGCCACCGCACATTTTGCTGAAAATCTTACAGTGCAAGGTGAACAGCACTCTTTACATCACCTGCTTCCCCAAAAAAAATACTTTGCCCATACACACATCACTGAATCACGCTATGAAAATAAAAAAATACCTTTTTGCGATTGTTTTTATGCTCCTCAACTCTTTTCAGGGGTATTCACAAACATTGCGTGGAATGTACATCAACGGTTTCGATAACATCCTCGGCAACACAGTGAAGGAAGATTCACTCCTAATGTATCTGCAGGACAGCTCTTATAATTACATGGCGCTGTATGATCTTCATACGCTTGACTTTTCAAGTACTTCAGACATGAATATGTTGTCTTCCTTTATTGTAAAAGCCAGGCAGCAATACGGAATACAATATGTAGGCGCCGTCGGTGAAACGAAATCATTTTTTACAAGCAAGATCAAAAGCTACAACAATTCACGCACGAGTGCTGATGAGAAGTTCAATGTTTTCAATCTTGAATTTGAATTCTGGACGACATCCTCCGTTGAACCGGGAGGTTATTACTGTGTGAATTACCTGCAAGGTGCAGGATGCAATTGTGATACTGCCGGTGCATTTCAATATTATATGGGAATGCTCCATTCCATTGATTCGCTGGCAGCGACACAAGGCGCTATCAGCGAGACTTATCTTGGATGGTTCAATCAGGGCCAGGGAAAACAAATTCAGCCCAGCGTTGACCGCATACTCCTTCATGCTTACAGGGTCGACAATACTTCAGTGTGGGGATACAGTAAAACAAGACTGGGCTACCTGGCATCAAATAACCAGATGGTGAATGTGGCTCCTATCTTTTCTTCAGAGCCGGTATTCATGGGACCATGGTTGCAAAGTCACGGTCAGATTGAAGCATATAACCAATACGAAACCGATTTCAACGCAGACAATTCCAGCTGGAAACAATACATCAACCTGCTCGGGTATCAATGGTTTGACTGGGGCTACATGCCTAAACCTGTTCCCGGAGCCGGCGGCACCGCACCAAGTATTTCAGCATCCGGTTCAACATCTTTTTGTCCCGGCGGGCTCGTAACACTTACATCAACCGTTGGAACAAGCTATTTATGGAGCAATGGCGCCACCACACGTTCCGTGAACGTAGGTTCAACAGGGAGTTACTCATGCGCTGTAACACAGGGAGGATCAACACAAACAACGAATTCCATTTCAGTTAATGTTTATGCTGCACCAACTGTATCAGTTATTGTCAATACACCGGTGAATAATACGGTTCCACTTTCATCAAATGCTATTGCAGGCAGTGGCAGTATTTCTTCCTATGAGTGGAAACTGGATAACAGCACCATCAACGGCGCGAATACTTCTGAATATCTTGCCACAGAAAGCGGAGACTACAGTCTTGTAGCAACCAACAGTTACGGATGCACCAATTCAAGTGCTGCTGAAGCCGTTGTGGTACCTACAACTCAATGCATACTCACAGTTCCTGACGGAGTATTTGCAGATGAAATAACTGAATCTTCAGCAATGCTTCATTGGAATTCTCTTCCTGCCGCTGATTCAATCATCATCAGGTATAAAATCGAGTCTTCTTCTAATTATATTTATTTGCGACTTGCATATGCGGAACAAGTTTCATTTCCAATATCCGGTTTGCAACCGGGCACTGAGTATTCATGGAGAATGAAAACGGTTTGCGGAACTTCAACAGGAAGTTATTCGACCAAAAAATATTTCACCACTTCTTCTCCTACAGGAATTGCGGAATCTGTAACGCATCATGCCGCAGACGTGATTGTTTATCCCAATCCAGCCACCACAAACATTCACTTAGCCATTACTTCAGATATACAACAACAGGCTCAATTGACCCTTGCTGATATGACAGGTAAAATAATTTTCTCGGAAAAACGTTTACTTGAACATGGGGAAAGCAATATTGAAACTGACGTTTCCCGTTTTGCCAAAGGAATTTACCTCCTGTCAATAATAACTGAAACAGAAAATATCCTGAGCAGAATCTCAGTCGAATAAGACTTTCGTTTTCATGTGGTGTGTTAGAAAAGCTCCTCTTTGCTACGGCGAAGGGGACTTTTCATTTTAGGAGAAAATCTATAATTCTTATCAGAATCGGCAGAATCACATACAGAATTCATCCTAATTGTTGATGAATCAGGGTCAAAATGAAGCGTACTGATTTTTCCCAGATTTCAAATTGGGTAATAAGATGAAGCGCGCTTCAGTTTTTATTGACATATTTGTTTTCAACACAATTTCCCATTTTATTCGCTGCGAATCAAGAAAAGAACAGGGTAATCATCAACAAAATTTTATCTGGAAACTAAAATTTTGCGAGTGCGATGGATACCGGGAATTGCATCAGAAAGTTAATGGTCGAATGCAATTCAATAACGACTGTTAAGGCGAATATCAACTAAACACTAACTACTAAAACAGCTTAATTTAATGGGACTAACTAAAATTAAACTCCTCCTCCTCTCTGCATTATTCCTGATTTCATCCGCAACATTTTCTCAGGGTATCCGTGGATTTTATGTGAATGGTTTTAGTGGCATCCTTGGAAATACTACTTCAGAAAATAACCTGCTCAATTATGCACAAGGAAATGGATTCAATTATTTGTGCCTTTATGATGTTTCCGGTCTGAACTGGACCAGTACTACAGTGAAGAGCCAGTTTGCCAGTTTTGCAAGCCGTGCAAAAACACAGTACGGGATTACACAGATTGGCATATGTAGTGAGATCTATTCATTCTTCAGCACCTATATCATTCCTTATAATCAAAGCCGTTCAATTGCAAATGAGAAAGTAGATGTTCTAAATTTTGAATTTGAATCTTGGGTCACAGCAACAATTTCAGGTCAGTATTGCAGCAAGTATTTATCACCGGGTGGTTATTCATGCGATACTGCAGGTGCATTTGCATTTGCAAAAAGTCAGTTCCAGCAGATCGATAATTTAGCAGCATCCAACGGATTAATCTCAGAAGTTTATTTCGGTTGGCCTAATAAAGGTCAGCTCCAGTGGTTTGCTCAACGTGCTGACAGAATTCTGATGCATGCATACAGAACAAGTGATGCTGATGTATACGCCTATTCAAAGGGGAGACTGGCTGATGCGGCCTCAATTAACTCATCAGTGAAAATCATCGTAATTTTTTCCAGTGAATCATCTTTCATGGGTCCATGGCTTTCTTCACACCCGATCACGCAACCTTTTGTGACATACGCAGCAGGGTTCGCTGCAGAAACTGCATCCTGGAAACAATATATTAACTTGCAGGGTTACCATTGGTTCAAGTATACAACAATGCCGGCAACAACATCTGTAACTGCAACGGTTACTGCCGGCGGATCGACAACATTTTGCACGGGAGGCAGTGTTGTTCTAACAGCCAACTCTGGAACAAGTCAAACATATCAATGGACAAAGAACGGCTCAAATATCAGCGGCGCTACAAGTATCAGTTATACAGCCAATGCTTCCGGCAGTTATGCCGTTAAAGTAACCAAGTCAGGAACCACGGCCACCTCTGCATCAATAACAGTAACCGTTTCTACTTCTATCACTGCCCCAACCATCTCTGCCAGCGGTCCGCTTTCATTCTGCCCGGGGGGAACTGTTACACTAACTTCAAGCAGTTCAACCGAAAACCATTGGTCAAACAATGCAACTACACAATCGATCACTGTCAGCACAGCAGGTAATTACACCGTAACTTGTACATCAGGATCATGCAGCGCTACTTCGTCTGCCACTGCTGTTTCTACAACAACAACTCCTCCAACACCAACCATCAGTACAAGTGGGTCAACCAGTATTTGTCCGGGAACAGGAATTACCCTTTCATCATCAGCAACCTCATCAGGTGGTTATGTATGGTCTACCGGAGCAACAACACGATCCATCGCTGTATTGACAGCAGGAACTTACTGGGTGAGGGCCGGAACAACCACCTGCTACTCAACATCGGCAAATAAGGTAACAACCATGCTGACAGCGCCTGCCACGCCAACCATTTCCACAAGTGGATCAACCAATATCGGAACAGGTGGCAGCGTGACACTTACCTCTTCAACTGCCAGTTCATACCTGTGGCTTGACGGAACAACAACCCAATCTCTTGTTGCTACCATGGCAGGTGATTACCGCGTAACAGTAACGGGAACCAACGGATGCAAAGCAACTTCTGCAAGCAAGGTGGTGACTTCAAGTACCTGCACTCCTCCGTCTGTTCCAACTGTAACTTCCAGCAGCACAACAAATATTCTTGTGAATGGCAGTACACTTACATTAACATGTAACGCTACTACAGGCGGATGGCTATGGTCAACAGGCGCAACCACGAGAGCAATTACAGTAAGCGCAGCAGGCACCTATACTGTCAGAAATTACAATTCAGGAAGTTGTTATGCCACGTCGTTTCCGGTAACAGTTTACGTAATTTATAGTACGCGTGAGGCTGGTGTTGCCGATGGTTCTCAAAATCTCACCAACCTCATTGCCTACCCGAATCCTTCCAACGGCCTCTTTAATGTATCCTTTAATGCTGATCATGAGCAGACATGCCTCATCAGTATTTATGACCTTTCAGGAAGAATGGTAATGGACAGAAATATTGAAGTTACAACAGGAAGTAATCTTATTGAAATAAACACACCATCGCTTTCTTCAGGACTTTACCTTATGAGGATGACCGGAGAAAGCATCAACGAGCAATTGCGATTGAATATTGAATAATTAATTGTTTTGAATTTAAGAAAGGGCTACTCCAAAAGGGTGGCCTTTTTTTTACCTGTTGCAGATGTCCTTATATGCACAATAGACACAGCGGCTCTCATCTTCCGTCTGCTTAAAAGGAACTTCAGGATTGAAAATCTCAGCAAGCAGATCTTTTGTTCGGGTAAAAAACTCAGTAAACTGTTCATCGGAGATCACATTCCCGTCATTGATGTATCCGATGCCTTCAGACAGTTTTCTCAGGCGGAACAGACCTGCTTTCACAGGCATATTTCGCTCCCTCTTCTTCAGCAGCATTGAATAAAAAAAGGTTTGGAATTGCTCCTTGAAATCAGGTGAAGTAAACAGCGATTCAATATCAGTCGCTCTCCGATGATCCGGAGCTCCGGTTTTATAGTCGACTACCCTTAAAACGCCTTCCGATGAATCAACTCTATCGATGATACCATAGAGGTTCACATGTTTTCCATTTTCAACCTCTACGGGCAGAATAAACTCCTCTTCAAGGTACTTAATTGTAAGTATCTCTTTTTTATCGAACTCGAGTATCTTTCGAATAAGCTCGATCAAGACATTCCTCATAAGGATATTTTTTCCCTCCAGTGCTTCCACTTCTCCAAACTCCTGTTTGATCGCTTCGTCTACAGCACGGGCGGCGAGATCCATGATCTTTTCAAAATCACTTTTTGTGATCGTCTTCAGGGGCTTGTACAATGAATGCATTGCCTCGTGCAGAATTGTTCCAAGCACGCCTCCTTCTATAAACTCATCCTGTTCATCGGGCTCTCTAAGTTTGGCAACATATTGAAAATAAAACCGAAGGGAACATGCGATGTAAGTGCCCAGTGCTGAAGCAGAGAATTTTCTTGCAAACTTATAAGGAGTGGTAAGCGGCTCATAATACCTGAACAACTCTTTCATTACCTCAGCTGTTTTTTTGACGTCTACGGCCGGAACGATTGCCTCATTCACCTGCAGTGTTACCTTTCTTTGGATCAATTTCAAATTTGGATTGCGAAGCAGCAATTCATTTTCGATCTGCAGAAGGAATCGGCTTTTTTCACCACCGGCAAAATTTTTCACTTCCGTATTGTAAATGAGATAAATATTTTTTGCGCGCTGCAGCAACCGGTAAAAATGATATGCAGCAATGGCATTGTGGGCTTCAAAGGTTGGCAGGCCGAAAGCCCTTCTTAAATTATATGGAATAAAAGAGGGATGATGACTTGCCGGTGGTAGCACATCTTCATTTAATGAAAGGATGATCAGGTTGTCAAAATCAAGCACACGCGTTTCGAGAAAACCCATGACCTGTAATCCCTTCAATGGCTCACCGGTAAAGGGAATTCTTGTTGAGCGGATCACTTCATTGAACAAACCTCTGAAAGTTTCCACTGAAATTTCCTCAGGATATTTTATCAGGATCTCTTCAAGTTTCTTAAAACGTGTATAGAAATAATAGATGTATTCTTTTTCGATTGACTGTATTCCATCTTTATTATTCCTTACTGCCTCTATGAGCATTGAGAAAAAACCATTGAAATACTGCAGCGCCTCAGGCAGTGATTTGAATCCTCCAAATAACACCTTCATTACCGGTGAAATTTTTCCTTCGGTCAGTTCATGCTGCTGTATCCGTATCTCAGGATTGCTTTTGAAATTATCCAGCCATCTGTTAATGCCCTCATGATCTGAAAATTGAATATACGGATGAGATAGCAGCGAAACAACATGCTTGAAATAAAATGATTTCTGGCTGAATGATTTCTGAAGTTCAAACAATGATTCCGTCAGATTAAAGAGCGGTGATGCGCTCAACGGATATCCCATCGTTACGTTCACATCTTCAATATGAGCAGGCAGCGCATACAATACAGGCATCAGCAACTGCTCATCAGGGAGTACGACAGCTGTTCTGTTCATTACCTGCGGATCATGTGGCAGCCCGCTGATGATCTGTCCGGCCGTTTTTGCCTGAAGCACCTGCAACGGAACGCCAATCATTTCGATTGTTTTTTCATCTTTTTCCAGCAGGTTCTCCTTCCATAAATATTCGCCACTGATCAGCGAATTTTTCCTGATAAAAGTGCCCGCTTCCTGCCGCAGGTCGTCAGTATAATAGTTGTCTGTATCAAAATAGATGGCGGCTGTCTTGTTATTTATAAAATGCCTGATGATCTTTTCCTCCGCATTTGACAAAGAATAAAATCCTGCAAACACATGGTACCTGAAGTCAGATCGTATTGATCCATCGGTTAGACCCTCCGCCACTGACCTGACTGCCAGACCTTCATACACCATATTCTTTTCCTTAATCAATGATGTAAACTCCTCATAAATACTTTCAAGGTGCCTCCAGTTATCATGAAACGCTTTGCGGATAGCCCCGGGTTCCTTATCAAAATATATTTTCCAGAATTCTCGAATGCGCGCCAGATCCTCTTCCGCAAGCTCGAACTGCTCGTCAATTTCCTTTAAATCTGTAATCGAAGAAAAAAGTTGCTTGCCATTTGCAAGGGCGCTGTCAACCTCATTGAAATCTTTCATGAGCATGACGCCCCAGGGATAGAATTTGTCAAAAGTCTCTTCCGGGAAATATTTCCCATAGACCCTATACAATTCGAATATCAGGTCAAGTTCATCGCCTGTCCGGTACTTCGACAAGTTGTCCACAAAATCCTCTATTGAAAAAACCACCGGCGACCATGCCGGCACTGTAAGCCTGGCACTGTAACGTTTCTTAAAGTAAAGTCCGGCCCTCCGCGTAGGGAATACCAGGCACAAACCGGAGAGGTCAGCACCATGCTTGTTCAACAGATCATCAACCAGCTTGTCAAGAAATGAGTCCATAAAGAATGATTGCAATATCAGAAAAAATGGTTGGTTATCTCATTCGACCTGTTAAAGTACTGTGGGTCACTTTCAAATTAAGAGATATTCCTCTCTCCCGTTCGGAATGGCAACGCAATTTTATTTTATGGTGTATGAAAGAGAAGGTTTGCTGCCAGGGGGCAAACCTTCTCTTCCACATTAATGCATTGCGTAATGCATTTTGATTCCAAGCCCGATTCAGACAGGAGAGGAATCTCTCTGACTAAGCCAATTCCTGTTTAAACCTTTAATCAAATCAATTACCTTTGGCCGATTGGATATGCCCCGCATTTTAAATAAACTATTCATCATCCTTCCTGTATTTTTCTGCCAGGCAGTGTTTGCCGTACAGGGCGACAGTTCATCTGTAAAAGTGCCAACCATTATCCGTTATACTACAGGGGAGCATGAGATTGGCGGCGAGCTGAAGTACTTAAAATTAGATTCTGTGCTGGACGACCTGGAGGTATTCAATCCGGCCATAAGAAATTTTTACCATGACCTTGGAAATATTGGTAGCGCCTCTGAGCCACAATTGATCAGCAATTCAACAGAATTACTCAGCCGGTTCGGAAACAACTCTTTTGCACTTTATCAGTGGGATCCTTCAAAAATAAAATTCTATAAAACGAATAAGCGTTTTACAAACCTCGACTACCATCTGAGCGGCGGCAAAGAACAGCAGATCACCATCACGCTGGCACAAAACATCCTTGCCAACTGGAATGCAGGCATCGACTTTAACAGGCAGGGATCTCTGGGCTTTCTGAATAACGGGAAAACATTCATTACCAATTTCAATTTCTTCACATGGTACCATCTGCCCAACAACCGCTACCATGCATTTGCATCGGCAACCTGGAATTCTATCAAGAATGAAGTGAATGGCGGCCTGGCCAATGATTCACTTTACAAGAGCAGCAACTTCTCAAACAATGATCTAAAAGGTCTGCAAATTTCACTATCAGACGCTGAGCAGCATGTACGCAACCATGTGTTTTCATTAACCCATTATTATGATCTTATCGCCCGCAAAGATTCAGCAGGAAAAGAATCATCCTATATCAGGATCGAACATCATAGCGAATATGCAAGATTATCATACGATTACAGCGACAATGCTTCGGATACTTCCTATTACCGGAACAACTATTTTACTTCTGACATTCAGGATTCACTTCGCTATGACCAATGGGTGAACAGTATATCCCTTAAAACTTTTCATTCTTTTGGAAATTTCAAACCTGTTCATCGGCTTGCCACAGAGCTGACAGGCGGTAACCAGTGGTTTAATTTTGAGCAATTGTATGACACTACATTAACCAATTATTTTGCTGAAGCCCGTCTCAAAACCAGTGGAATCAAGGATCTTACCGGCCTTGATGTCTCAGGACGTTATATACTCAGCGGAGCCAATAAAAGCGATTATTTATTCCGATTGAAATTCATGTTTCCGCTTCCTTTTGGTGCATCCATGCATATCGGATTGCAAGATGCGCTGCAATCGCCAACATTGTTTCAGAATTTTTACCAGTCGAATCATTTTATCTGGGTTAACAATTTTGGCAAGGCCACATCCCGTCAGTTTTTCTTTGGGATAAACCTTGACAAATATCATTTCAGCGTTGCAGGAACGAGTACATTCCTTGACAGTTATATTTACTTTGACACACTTGCAGTTCCTTTGCAGTCAAATGAAAATATCCGTGTGAGTCAGCTCTTCATTAAAAAGGATTTCAGGTTTCGGAAATTCCATCTCAACAATTCTTTATGGATCCAGGAAACCAATAATGATGTCATCCGCATACCAGGTCTGGCATCGCACCATTCGTTGTACTTCGAGGACATCTTCTTCAAGAATAAATTACCAATTCAAATTGGGTTTGATGTGCATTATACATCATCTTATTTCTCCAATGCTTACTCCCCTGCAGCTTCCGTTTTCTACACGCAGAATTCAACAAAAACAGGTGGCTATGCGCTCGTTGATTTCTTTGTGAACTTCAAGATCAAATCAGCAAGAATGTTTATCAAACTTCAAAATGCAGGTGACAACCTGGTGGCGGATAATTATTTCAATACACCCAACTTTCCGATGCCGGGAATGCTGATTCAATTCGGAATAAACTGGAGATTTTATGATTGAGGGGAGAGGAGGATTGGAAGTGATTAGGTGACGAAGTGATTAAGTGGGGAGGTGATTAAGTGATTAAGTAGGGAAGCGATCATTTAGAATTCCCGGTTCATTTTTCCGATTCCGCTAACAATCCAAATTGCCTTGCGTGGTGTGTAAGGTGTTTATAGTGAAGCTTGATCCAGTCCTCATAATTACAAGGTCCAAAAGCGGGATGAGATGTTATTTTCCCGGGATCCTTTTCAAAAACGGAATAGAAATATTTTAATTCATCCTGATACTCTGCAATTGCATCTTCAAGGCTATTTAATCTCAAGGGCCGGGGTTCGCCGGTATTGAGCGGATTTTTTGTATCAGGTCTGAACTGCTTTTCGCTTTCAAGAAATCGTCGAAAGGCCGGTAATTGTTCTTCGGGAGTTACTACGCTCTCCGGATTTTTTCCATTTGCGATTCTGATATAATCAGTCAGGTGTTCTACCATTTGCCGGGCATTCATCAACCCCCATTTAGGCATTGTATCGTCGGTGAGTTTTTTCAGCAACTGTGGAAATTCCTTGTTGATGAAATTGAGTTTTTCATTTTCCATAAATTATTTTTTGTTGGCCTTCCAGTTTTTATAAATATCCTGTTGCTTTGGTCTGCTGAGTGGTATTTCGCGCAGTGGCTCACAGGGTTTAAGTGTTTCATACAATGAATGAGGCAATTCACGGTAAAGGTCTGTACCTTTTGTTTTCCATTCAATCATTTCATCGCTCACGTCCTTGACAATTTTAGCGGGGTTACCTACAACAATTTTTCTTTCCGGAATGATCATTCCCTCCGGAACAAACGTGAGGGCACCGATGATGCAGTTGTCGCCAACCTCCACATTATCCATTACGACAGCATTCATCCCTACGAGCACATTTTTTCCGATTGTGCTACCGTGGATCACTGCACCGTGTCCGATGTGTGCGAACTGCATCAATCTTACTGTAACACCCGGAAACATGTGGATGGTGCAGTTCTCCTGCACATTACATCCATCTTCAATGATGATCTCACCCCAGTCGCCGCGAATTGCTGCCCCCGGCCCGATGTAGACATCACGGCCAATAATGACATTTCCTGTAACTGTTGCATTTGGATGAATGAATGCAGACTCGTGTATTACCGGTTTGTACCCATTGAATTCAAAAATATTTGCCATAGATAATAATACCTGATGCAACGAAAGTAACGAGTAAAATTGAAACTGGTTATCTCAATATCTCCAGTCTGTAAGCATCCAGTTTAATAAAAACAAAAAGGAGAATGGTGAACGACCATAAGGAAGAACCGCCATAACTGAAGAAAGGCAAAGGAATCCCGATCACGGGTGCAAGGCCGACTGTCATTCCGATATTGACCATCAGATGGAAAAATAAAATGCAGGCAACGCCATAGCCATAGATGCGTGAATATTGCGATCGTTGCCGTTCCGCGACATAAATAATTCGCCAAAGCAGGATCATGAATAAACCTATTACAACAAAACTGCCAACAAAACCCCACTCCTCTCCTACTGTACAGAAAATAAAATCTGTGCTTTGCTCAGGAACAAAATCATATTTCGTTTGTGTTCCTTGCAGAAATCCCTTTCCAAATACGCCACCGGAACCGATTGCTATTTTGCTTTGGTTCACATTGTAACCGGCGCCTTTCGGATCAATTTCTTTTCCGAGCAATACATTGATCCGCGTTCGCTGGTGTTCCTGAAGCACATGGTTAATTGCATAATCCACACTGAAGACAATTGCTGATGCTATCAAAACACCTGCAGCTATGATCAGTATATTCTGGCGTTTTTTTCTCACAAAAAAGTAAAACACCAAACCAATTCCCCCAATAACTGAGAAGAGCACGATTTTCGGCACAAGTAATGTCATCACAAATAAAACAGCAGCGAGAAAACCAAAAATCAAAATGTTTCCTGAAAGGCCCTCCCTGTATAATACAAATACAAAAGCAGCATATACCAGTGCAGAACCTGTATCATTCTGAAGCAGGATCAAGACAGCAGGAAGGCCTATGATAAGCAAGGAGACGATCTTGGTTTTCAGGTCTTTCATCCTGATGTCAAGTGTACTCAGAAATTTTGCAAGCGCCATATTGGTTGCGAACTTGGCAAATTCGCTGGGTTGTAATTTAAAGCTGCCGATGTCAATCCAGCTCACGGCGCCCTTTACATCCCTGGCAACCACAAGCACCACGAGCAAGAGAAGAATAAAAATGATGTATGTGGGATATGAAAATGCTGCAAAAAATTTTCCGTCAATAATAAGAATGCTGAGTGCAATAAGCAGTGAGCCGCCAATCCAGATCGCCTGTTTGCCGTAGTTCTGCGAAAAGTCAAGTATGCTCTGGTGTTCATCATTGTAAACCGAAGCGTAAATACTGACCCAACCCATGGCCACAAGCAAAAGAAATATGACCACCATCCAGCGGTCTATATTCTGTAAAATTCCTCCCTGATTCCGCATGTTTTAAATGATCATTTTTTTCTTTCGGCAACAATCGCTTTTGTTGCAAGCGAATCCTTCTTTTCCTGTTTCTTTTTATCTTCCTTAAGCCTTTCTTCCATGTATATTTTAGGCAATACCACACCTTCAAACATCCGCTTCTCAAGTTCAGGCCGGGAAATAGAATCGCGCAGGTATTTTTCAATCATCAGTGTTGCTATTGGTGCACCCCAGTCAGATCCCCAGCCACCATTTTCCACCATGATGCCGATGGCTATTTTAGGATTCTCTTTGGGAGCAAAACCAACAAACAGAGAATGGTCCCTTCCATGCGGATTCTGTGCTGTACCGGTTTTTCCGCAAACAACAATATCCTTGATCTTAGATCCTGCAGCAGTGCCGGATTCTACCACGCTTTCCATTCCATCAATTACAATATCATAATATTTTGCTTGCACATCAGTGTATTGTTTTTCCATAAAGTGCGGCGAGATGCCGGCCGAATCACTGATGGCTTTTACGATATGCGGAACATAGTAATATCCTTTATTGGCAATGATACACATGGTGTTGGCCATTTGTAAGGGCGTGATGCCGAGCTCTCCCTGTCCGATGGAAAGCGAAACAACAGTAGAAGATTTCCATCGCCCTTTTCCAAAATAGCGGTCATAATAGTCGACTGAAGGAACATTGCCTTTGAGTTCCTGCGGAAGATCGCTGAATAACCGCTTACCAATTCCGAAAGTAAGTACGTGATTTCTCCAGTTCAGGTATCCTTCTTCTGAAGTCTTAAATCTCTTCTGGTCCATGGTACTTCTGAAAACATAGCAGTGATATGTATTGCAGGAATGGGCAATGGCCATCTGTAGCGTTAGTGATCCGTGTCGTGCATCGCATTTCACCGTCTGACTTCCCATATGATAACCGCCATCACAATAGTAAGCAGTATTGGGGAACAGCACACCCTCTTGTTCAGCGATCAGATCGTTGATAAGCTTAAATGTAGAGCCCGGCGGATAATATGCCATCAAAGCCCTGTTGAATAATGGCTTTGTTGGTTCAAACAAAAGTGTTGCATAGTTTTTTGTCCGCATCCTTCCCACGAGCAGGTTGGGATCATAACCCGGACTGCTTACGCATGCAAGAATTTCTCCTGAAGATGGATCAATAGCGACAACGCCCCCGACTTTATTCTGAAAAAGTTTTTCTCCGTAGGCCTGAAGCGTTGCGTCCAGGGATAGTGTCAGGTTTTGCCCGGCCACTGCTGACGTGTCAAACTTTCCCTCATGGAAGCTGCCCTTCTCGCGGTTGAATACATCCACGAGCATCGTTCGCGTTCCGCGCTTGCCGCGTAAAACCTTTTCGTAAGATTGTTCGATTCCGCTTTTGCCTATGTAGTCACCCTCTTTGTAATAAGGATCTTTTTTTGTGATGTTGGTATCTACTTCACCAATGTAGCCGAACAAATGGGCAGCCATCGGATCAGGATATTTACGTAGTGTACGTGGCTGCACATAAAAGCCGGGAAATTTGAAAAGTACTTCCTGCAATGTGCCGTAGGTTTCTACGCTCAGTTGCTTGATAAAAATGGAAGGCTTAACCTGTGAATAATTTTTTGCTTTGCGAAACAGATCAGCATACTCTGAAGAAGTAATCCGTACAAGTTTGCAAAACTGAGCTGTGTCAGTATTTTTTGCCTGTTTCGGAATGATCATGAGATCATAAACAGGCTCATTGTACACAAGCAATTTTCCTTTTCTGTCATAAATTAATCCGCGTGCCGGATATTCAGTCACTTTACGAATCGCATTGTCATCGGCAGAAGCTTTGTAGCTGTCATCAATAACCTGAATTGTAAAGAGGCGGATGAGGAAAATAAATCCCACCGAGAAAAAAATGAGAAGGATAACTGAACTTCTACCCTGTGAAACGTTCATTGGCTTTGGGCTGTTTACCGAATAAATAAATTCCAATAAGAATGATCACAATGGTAATAACAGAATTGAGTAATGCCTTGAAGAATGTGTAGAAAAATTCATTCAGTCTGAACACTTCCAGGTAAAAGTAGAAAAAATGATGTATGGCAGTAAGCATTATAACATAGGCAAGGAACCACTTGATGCCAAGCTTTTGAGGAGTTAAAGAGGTTTCAGGTTCATACCCGTCGCGCGGTGAGATAAGGTTCAGCACACCGGGCCTTGCAAATGCCAGCAATGTTGCAGAAGCTGCATGAAGTCCGCTTGTATTGCCAAACATGTCAATGATCAAACCGGTGGCAAAACCCATGAGCAACAATGCCCATTTGGGAGTTTCCAAAGGAAGCATCATGATGAATAATATGTAGATGTACGGATTCACAAAACCACTCCATTGAACATGGTTCAGCACCATCACCTGCAGCAGCATCAGGAACAGAAATCTTTTTACATTATTGAATACTTTAACGATCATCTGTTTGTTTTTCTTCGAGTAATTGTTGCTCTCCCTTCATCAGGTTTTCGACGATATAAACGGAGGATAGATTGCTGAAATCTGTTGAAAGCCGTACATCTATTGTGTAAAATTTATCGCCTTCCTTTGTTTCAAATTTTTCCACCACTCCGATCATAATTCCCTCCGGAAAAATGGAAGAGAAAGCACTTGTCACTATGGTATCACCCATTGCAAGTTTTACGTGAAGCGCAATGTCCTTCAGCACTGCCCGGCGAAAATCAAATCCATCCCATACCAATGATCCGATATAGCCGTTCTTTTTTACCATGGCACTGATGCGTGTGTCTTTGTGCAATAATGAAAGTACTGAGGAAAAATGCGCACCGGTATCTTTTACGATTCCCACAATTCCCTGGGCACACACAACACCCATTTCAGGTTTGATGCCCTGCAAGCTTCCCTTGTTGAGTGTAAGATAATTGTTTCTCCTGTTCACAGAGTTGTTTATCACCTTGGCGGTTACAAAAGTGTATTGTTGTTTGTGCAGTGTATCGGTGACCAGTTGTTTTAAAACACTGTCAATGTAAAATGATCCCGGTAACAGACTGTGAAGTGCAGCATTTTCTCTCGACAACGCCTCATTCGCTTTGGACAGGTTAATGTATTCGGTAATTGCACTCACGGTACCATTGATCTTTGCAGCAGCAGCATTGGTGCTGTTGATGTAACTGGCATGATGAAAATTACTGTTGCGGACAATTAGAAAAATGCTGAACGATTCCATTACCAGGAATAGCAGGAAAAAATTATAACGCCAGAGGAAGAGGAATAGCGAACGCATTGGTCAGTTGGCAGTTGGCAGCCCGCCCAAACGACTGTTCTGTCGGGCGGGTAAGCAGTTGGCAGAAAGACAAGTAAATATCATAACCGGGAAGGAAATTTTGGAATCAGCTAAAAGTCGTTGAAAGCAATGAGCAATACTCCGGTAAAAGAAAAAATTGCCAACTATAAACTGTGGACTACTGAAAGTACTACGGGATCAGGAATTTGAATCTTCCGATGTTCTTTAACGCGATTCCGGTTCCCCTTACAACAGCACGAAGGGGATCTTCAGCCACGTGAACAGGAAGCTTTGTCTTCAGGGAGATCCGCTGATCCAGTCCGCGCAGCAAGGCGCCACCGCCGGTAAGGTAAATCCCGGTGCGGTAAATATCGGCCGACAATTCAGGAGGAGTCAATTCAAGTGCCTTCAGGATTGCTTCTTCAATTTTAGAAATTGATTTATCCAGGGCATGTGCAATTTCAGTATAGCTTACTGTGATCTCTTTGGGAATTCCTGTCATCAGGTCACGCCCGTGAACAGCATAATCAGGTGGCGGGTTGTCCAGTTCAGGCAAGGCAGATCCAACTTCGATCTTTATCTTTTCAGCTGATCTTTCCCCGATCAGGATATTGTGTTGCCTGCGCATGTAATCCCAGATGTCATTTGTAAAACCGTCACCGGCCACGCGGATAGACTGGTCACAAACGATTCCTCCAAGGGCGATGACTGCAATTTCACTCGTACCACCACCGATGTCGATGATCATATTTCCCATCGGCTCTTCTACGTCAATTCCAATACCGATGGCAGCGGCCATGGGTTCATGGATCAGGTATACTTCTTTGGCACCGGCATGTTCTGCGGAGTCGCGTACAGCACGTTTTTCAACCTCCGTAATTCCCGACGGGATACAGATCACCATTTTCAAAGAGGGTTGAAACAGACCTTTGCTTGGATTGATCATCTTGATCATCCCGCGGATCATGTGTTCAGCAGCATCAAAGTCGGCGATTACACCGTCTTTTAAAGGACGGATAGTCTTGATGTTTTCGTGGGTTTTGCCATGCATCATCATGGCCTGCTTGCCTACTGCAAGTACCTTGGATGTCTGGCGGTCAATGGCAACGATACTCGGCTCGTCCACCACTACTTTGTCGTTATGAATAATCAGGGTATTTGCGGTACCGAGGTCAATGGCAATTTCCTGAGTAAGAAAGTCGAAGAGTCCCATGGGGGATAATTATACGTTAAAAGTTACTGGTTATTTGAAAAAATCTATACGAATTTGGTTAAAGGAAGTTCCGTCTTAAGCTGAAAGACGAAATAAAATTTACTGATAGCTCAACAAAGGAAGCCTGAGGAAGTTCAGATGCCTGTATTTAGTGCTTAAAGTGCCTTATCCCGGTAATGACCATTGCCATCCGGTGTTTATTACAATAGTCTATTGATTCCTGGTCCTTAACCGATCCTCCCGGGTGAATCACAGCTGCAATACCTGCCTTGTCTGCGATTTCAACGCAATCAGGAAAAGGAAAGAATGCATCGCTTGCCATCACAGCACCCTTAAGCTCAAAATTAAAATGTCCCGCTTTTGCAATTGCCTGTTGAAGCGCATCTACACGGGAAGTCTGCCCTGTTCCGCTGGCCAGCAACTGTTTGTTTTTTGCCAGCACAATTGTATTCGACTTGGTATGCTTCACAAGTTTGTTTGCAAATTCCATATCAGAAAGTTGCTTCGCATCCGGCGCAATTTCAGAAACCGTTTTCATGTCGGCAGCCGATTCAGTCTTTGAATCCCTGTCCTGCTCAACTACCCCGTTCAGCAGGGAACGGAATTGTTTTGCAGGAAGCGCTGTCTTTTTTTGCAACAGTATGATCCTGTTCTTTTTCTGCTTTAATACTTCCAGGGCATCCGGAGACACAGAAGGAGCGATCAGGACTTCGAAGAAAAGTTTGTTCATTTCCTCAGCCACCGCTTTATCCACATTTCGGTTTACGATGATGATCCCGCCGAAAGCCGAAACCGGATCGCCTGCCAGTGCATCCTTCCAGGCATTAATAAGGGAATCACGCGATGCAACGCCACAGGCATTGTTGTGTTTCAGGATGGCGCAGGTAGCTTCGTTGAATTCAGCCATCAACGAAACAGCAGCATCTATGTCAAGCAGGTTGTTGTAAGAAATTTCTTTCCCATGCAACTGCTCAAAGAGTTCATCAAACTTGCCATAAAATATTCCCTGCTGATGCGGATTCTCTCCATATCTGAGGGAGCGGGCTTCAAGGACACTTTGCTTAAAAGCGGGTACATTTTCGTCCTTATTAAAGTAATTGAAGATGGCGGTATCGTAATGAGAGGTGGTATTGAATGCATGGGTGGCCATCAGCTTGCGGTCTTCAATAGTTGACTCTCCCTTTTTCTTTTCAAGAATATCAAGCAGAAAAGCATACTGGTCCCTGGAAGAAATGATCAAAACGTCATTGTAGTTTTTTGCTGCAGCACGGATAAGAGAAATTCCTCCGATGTCGATCTTTTCGATCACCTCAGCATGACTTCCTCCCGCCGCAACGGTATTTTCAAAAGGATAAAGGTCAACCACAACAAGGTCGATGGCAGGAATCTGAAATTGCTCAACTTCCTTCCTGTCACTTTCATTCTCATCTCTTCTGAGTATTCCACCGAAAATTTTAGGATGAAGGGTTTTTACACGTCCGCCAAGGATATGGGGATAGTCAGTAATTGAGTCTACAGTAGTTACAGGTATTCCGAGTTTTTCAATAAACTGCTGTGTGCCACCGGTGGTAATGAGCTTAACTCCAAGTGTATGAAGCTGCCTGATGACCGGTTCGAGGTTGTCTTTATGATAGACTGAAATGAGTGCGGTGCGGATTTTCTTTGTCACGGTAATTTCCTGAAAATGGAATGCGAAAGTACATAACGTTATCTATCATTCGCCACGAATTTCACGAATTTGCACCAATAAATTTTCTACTATTGGCCCGGCGACAAATGATGATTAGCTGTGATTCCCAAATCGGGCAAAACAATGAAATTACAGTCTTCAACTTGTACGAATGCCGAATCATCGCAAGCGAAAGGGGCAGTTTTATTTATATTGTGCCACCAAATCATCAATGAAAAAACTACAGTTGATAATTCTGCTTTTTCCCTACTCAGGAAAAGCACAACCTTTTATTGACCTTGTTTCTGCCTATTACCAATACAGCGCTGCTGATAAACCCAAAAACAACAACACGGTTTATACTGACCTGACCTCTGTTGCGCTCAACATTCCTTTAAAAATTGACAGCGATTACATTGTCATCAACCCGGTTTATGAAAATTTCAGGATGACATTTCCTTTGTCGTTTGTTGACAGGGAATTCCATGTGGGCTATGTGCCACTCACATGGCTGCACAAGTGGGATTCGAAATGGAAAACGGCATTTGTATTTATTCCGCGGGTCAGTTCTCTTTTAGATAATGGTATTGGGCGGCGAGATATGCAATATGGAGGAGCGTTATTAACCTCATATCAGAAGAAAGAAACCCTGAAATTTAAACTCGGCGTTTATTACAATAGCGAATTCTTCAATCACTTTGTTATGCCACTGGTTGGCATCGACTGGAACATCAACTCCAAATGGAATTTGTTTGGCGTTCTTCCCGGAAGCATGAATTTAGAATATAAATTCCGGAAATCGATGCATGCAGGGATTATGTTCAGATCAATAACAAGCAGCTACCGCACATTTGACCACAACTTCATCCGCGTTAACGACAACCACCTGAAGCTATTTCTTGATTTCTACCTCACAAAAAAACAAGTGATCAGCATTGAAGCAGGGCATTCTATTCTAAGAAATTACCGAAGCGGATACCGCAAATCAGGTGATGCGGATTATTATGCAATGAATGTAACAGACGGGTATCTTTTCAGGATTGCGTATGCGTTCAGGTTGCGGACGGATTGAGGTTGTAAGTTAAAAGTTAAAAGTCAAAAGTTAGAAGTTAGAAGTCAAAAAAGGAAATGGCATCAGAACGGTCAATGAATCCAGAGAAAAATATCTGTCTGTTCTTAAACAGTAAGCGGAAAATAATGAATTCAAGATTATTTATATCTCCCTTGATTTTATCAGTTCTGTTTTACTCCTGTGTCAACAACACAACAAAAGAAAATAAAGACCCGGCCCCCGAAACCTATCGCGGTGTTCAAATTAAAAACGCTTTTCCAACCGGATCCATTTACAATGACGGCTCAGGAGAAAAGCTCGGATACAGGTCCGTAGTTGTTGAATTTACCAACGACACTGTGATACCTGTTCACCTGCAGCTAGTTTTACCGCTGGAATTCATTTCATTTCCCGGGCCGGCGAACTGGAAATACAAAGTGTTTTTCCTCCCTGATTCCATCGATAAACTATATGAAGAAAATGACAGCTTATCAAAAGACCTTACATCATATCTCGGCAATCAATCAGCGTTAATTTCTAACCTAAGTAAGGCAATAAACCCGGGAGAGAAATACAAATTAAAACTGGGGTGTTTAATTAATCCTGATGGTCTTGCAAGGATTTCCATTTTTTCAAGAGGCCATAAGCACAGTTTGTCAATTCCTGATTCTTCTGACGGAAATATCAGTCAAGATTCAGATACAGAATTGAATTTACAGCTGGGTATTACTCTAAATGAAACCTATTCAGTTATTCCGGTTGGGAAAATATTATTCCGGGAATAATAATACTTTGCAAGAACAGAACACTCAAACCTGTTTCATCAAAGTATTGAATCGCAATGGTTCCTCTTTGCGTCCCAAGGTTTTTGGGATTCCATTCGGAACAACAACGCCAACCTATAAATTGGGATATAACGGGAATCGCATTTCTACTCAGTCGAATCTCTTCCCTCCCACTTGTCAATAACAGCAACGGCAACAGCATTACCGATAATATTTGTTCCGGAGCGTCCCATGTCAAGCAGCCAGTCAATAGCCAGGATCAATGCGAGATTTTGTAGTGGAATATTAAAATAAACCAGCATTCCGGAGATCACTGCAATGGATGCGCCCCTCACTCCTGCCATTCCTTTACTGGAGACGAGCAGGATCAGCATCATTGAAATTTGCTGACCGAGTGTAATATCCATTCCCGCAGCTTGGGAAATGGTAAGCGTTGCAAAGGTCATGTACATGATCGAGCCATCAAGGTTGAATGAATAACCTAACGGCAATACAAAACTGACGATGCGGTTTCTGAAACCAAAATTTTCCAGCGACTCAATGAGCATGGGCATGGCCGATTCACTGCTGGCCGTGCTGAAAGCAAGCAGCGTTGGCTCTTTAACCGCCTTCAGCAGTTTGAAGAAATTTATTTTGATCACCACGCAGACCAGGAAGAGAAATCCAAATACAAATACCAGCAATCCGCCGAAGAAACAGGAGATCAGAAAAAGATATCCATACAATATCCCCAGTCCTTTGAGTGCAATGATCGATGACACTGCGCCAAAGACTGCATAGGGTGCAAACTTCATAACGTAGTCAGTGACTTTCAGCATCACATGTCCGACAGCTTCAAAAAAATCAATGATAATCTTTCCTTTTTCTTTCATGGCTGCAGTACCCAACGCAAAGAAGATGACAAAGATGATGATAGGTAGTATCTGGTTGCGGGCCATTACATCCACAATGCTCTCAGGAAAAATCCGTTCAATGAATTCCTTTGCAATAAATGGTTTGGGCTCACTGCTCACCTTTGTTGTCAGGTCAAGAACAATGTGTTTGCCCGGTTCAAACCAATTCGCAATTGCCAATCCGAAAGTCAGCGCCACCAGCGTAGCAAACGTAAACCACACGATCGTTTTCAACCCCATCCTGCCGATTGATTTTGAATCACCGGCTTTGGCAATGCCGACAAACAGCAATGAGAAAACAAGCGGAGCAATGATCATCTTTATCAGGCGCAGAAAAATATCGCTGAGGAGCTGCATATTTTCAGCAAACGGCTTCAGGTTCTCGGGGTCCGGATAAAAATACCTGTAGGTTGCACCCGTCACAATTCCAAGCAGCAGGCAGAGAATAATGCGTTGTGTGAGGGAAAGTTTTTTCATATAAATGAGAATAATTTCGGCTGCGCTAAAGTAGGTTTATATACAAAACAAAAATAAATCTGATGAAAAGAGGAAATGACTCAATTGAAAGATCCCTCACCCGCCCCGATCCCGTAACTTCGTGACCGGGACGAATTCGGGATGACAGCCATCATAGCTAAAAGTGGGAGATGACTCCTGTCGAATGAAATAAGCATGCTGCAATCTCCCAATTGTTATTGCTAATGCTTCTCATCCGATCTCGACTCACGAGAGAGAGGAATCTCTAAGAATCAAACTGAGCAACAACTAACAAAGGCGCAAAGCCCACGGAGGAAAAATAATCCTTGTTTGCCATTGCGACTTGATTAAAGGGTTAAATTTTATTGGATTGCTGTCAAAGATTACAGAATATCGCAGGTTATCTTTAATAATATTTTGGCAACGGGAATCGATACTGTAAATTTGGAACCTTAAGATCAAGCTTAACATAAATTGTACATGAACAACTCCCGGCTCGCCAACTGGAAACATTACTTCCCGTTGGTACTCATAGCGATCATTTCTATTTTTCTCTTGATCGAGTTGAATCAGTTTCTCAATGCATTTCTGGGAGCGATTATCATGTATGTATTGCTTCGCCCCCTCATGCAAAAATTAATGCTGCATAAGAAATGGAAGCACGGAATGGCTGCCATCACATTGATGCTTGGATCATTTATTATTATACTCCTTCCTGTTTTGGGATTTAGTTACCTCTTTGTTTCCAAGATGACAGTCATGTTCAGCGACTCATCTTTTTTTGTGCAAACGATGCATACGTTTGATGAAAAATTCAGGGCTTTCTCCGGAAGGGAATTATTTTCAGCAGATAACCTGAAAACAATCCAGGAAAAAGGAACGCAATACATCACACAATTTCTGGGTGAAACGCTCAGCGTACTTGCAGATATCGGCATTATGTACTTCGTCTTGTATTATATGCTGATCAATACCGGCAAGCTTGAAAAGGCCATCAACAAATACATTCCGATGGAAAATGATGACATCATGCTGCTTGGAAATGAACTCAGGGCACAAACAAATTCGAATGCTATCGGTGCTCCTCTGCTGGCGCTGATACAAGGTGTGTTTGCCTGGATCGGTTATTTAATCTTTGGCATTGAGGATGCATTCTTCTGGGGAATCATGACCGGATTCTTTTCTTTTATTCCATTCGTTGGAAGTGCCATCATCTGGGCACCTGCTGCCATCTATCAGTTTAGCTTTGGAGCTGCATGGCAGGGAATCGGTATTGTGCTTTTTGGTATACTGGTCATTGGTACCATCGACAATGTATTTCGTTTTGTTTTTCAAAAGCAATTTGCAGACGTGCACCCGCTTATTACAGTATTCGGGGTAATTATCGGATTGCAGCTTTTAGGTGTCCCGGGAGTCATTTTCGGACCGCTGCTTCTTTCATGGTTTATCTTATTGATCCGGATTTACAGAAAAGATCTTCCGCTTGAAGAAGTTCCCATAAAAAACGCGAAGAAGTAATCTGCAGTTAGCTTCATTTTTCTGATATTCGCGGCGGAAAAGACAATTAAAACAGCCAAGCAGCCGTCATTTGGTCATTTGGTGGATGTTCATTCCGCATTCGCAATTTGTAAATTCGTAAAGATTCGTAATTAGTACACATGGATATTCCAAAAACATACGACCCCTCTTTAGTAGAGGACAAATGGTATAAGTACTGGATGGAACACAAGTTTTTCAAAAGTGTTCCGGATGAAAGAGAGCCATATACAATTGTTATTCCGCCACCAAACGTGACCGGAGTGTTGCACATGGGTCATATGCTGAACAATACAATCCAGGATATTCTTATCAGGAGAGCAAGGATGCTGGGCAAAAATGCCTGCTGGGTTCCTGGGACTGACCACGCCAGCATTGCAACAGAGGCCAAGGTAGTACACATGTTGCGTGAAAGAGGAATAAAAAAATCTGACCTCTCACGGGAAGATTTTATGAAGTATGCCTGGGAATGGAAGGAAAAATACGGAGGCATCATTCTCGAACAATTGAAAAAACTGGGGGCAAGCTGCGACTGGGACCGTACTTCCTTCACCATGGATAAGGGGTACTACAATGATGTGATCAATGTATTCATCGACCTGTACAACAAAGGTTATATATACCGCGGCCTTCGCATGGTGAATTGGGATCCTGTGGCGAAGACTGCAGTTAGCGATGAAGAGGTAATCTTCAAGCAGGTCAACTCAAAGCTCGTCTATGTGAAATACAAAGTGGCCTCCCCTCCCGATAGCTATCGGGACCATCCAAAGGAGGGGCTATCCACCGCGCAAACCTCCGGCGGGCCTACGGGTGAGGCGATCCCCCCTTTGGGGGGTGGGGGGGCTTATCTCGTTGTTGCTACCGTTCGTGCAGAAACAATCATGGGCGACGTTGCCGTTGCAGTACATCCCGATGATGAACGCTACAAACATTTACATGGAAAGAAAGTGATCGTTCCGCTGGTAAACAGAGCAGTCCCTGTGATTACGGATGAAGGAATCGACAGAGAATTCGGAACAGGCTGCCTGAAGGTAACTCCTGCCCACGATATCGTTGACTATGAAATCGGGTTAAAGAATAACCTACCTGTCATTGATACACTGAATGAAGATGGGACCATTTCGGCGGCCGGGCAGGTATTCGTGGGTATGGATCGTTTTGCGGCCCGCAAAGCTGCAATGAAAAAACTGGAAGAAGACGGTCTGATCGAAAAGATGGAAGACTATTCGCACCAGGTAGGTCATAGCGAGCGGACGGATGCTGTGATAGAACCACGTTTGTCCATGCAATGGTTTCTGAAAATGAAAGACATCAGCAAGCCGGCACTGGATGCAGTACTAAATGGTGAAGTAAACATCATCCCGAATAAATTCATCAATACCTACAAGCACTGGATGGAAAATGTACGTGACTGGTGTTTGTCTAGACAACTCTGGTGGGGACAAAGGATTCCGGCCTGGTATGATGCTGATGGTAATTATGTGGTTGCGAAAACGGAGCAGGAAGCAATTTCGAAATTCGAAATTCAAAATTCGAAATTCAAAATTGGTGAACTCAAACAGGATGAAGATGTGCTGGATACATGGGCATCATCGTGGTTATGGCCGATCAGTGTTTTTGACGGCATGGAGAATCCGGATAATGCTGACATCAAGTATTATTATCCAACAAACGACCTGATCACTGCGCCTGAGATCTTATTTTTCTGGGTAGCAAGGATGATCATTGCAGGTTATGAATACCGCGGGGAGAAACCATTCACAAATGTCTACCTCACCGGCATTGTGCGCGACAAACTCGGACGAAAGATGAGCAAGTCGCTGGGGAATTCGCCTGACCCGCTGGAGCTGATCACAAAATATTCTGCTGACGGAGTCCGCGTTGGCATGTTGTTATGCTCTCCTGCGGGAAATGATTTGCCTTTTGACGAAGCTCATTGTGAACAGGGAAGAAATTTTGCAAATAAAATATGGAATGCTTTTCGTTTGATTAAAGGCTGGAGGCCTCACCCCCTGCCCCTCTCCCCCGTCCGAACGGATGTTCATCCGGGCGGGAAAGGAGAGGGGAGTTTTGAGACTCCTGCTAAAAATATCATGGCGATAGATTGGTTTGCAGCGAAGCTGAGTGCTGAAATAGAAAATATCAACGACCTCTATTCTAAGTACCGCATCAGTGAAGCACTGATGGCATCCTATAAATTGATGTGGGATGATTTCTGCGCATGGTACCTGGAAATGATAAAGCCAGCCCCCTCTAATTCCCCCGAAGGGGGAGGACAAGCCCCCTCCGACTCCCCCGAAGGGGGAGAGAAACAGCCTTCGAAATTTTTTATTGATGCGTACACTTACAATTCAACGATAGAATTTTTTGAAGAGTTGCTGAAAGTGCTGCATCCCTTCATGCCATTTATTACCGAAGAATTGTGGCACCTAATTGGTGAGCGCGATGAAAAGGATTGCATTATGGTTGCAGAATGGCCGGAAGCGATTACATCTGACCCGGGAATACTCAAACGTTTTGAAGCATTGATGGATTCCATTATCCAGGTTCGAAATGTCAGGAATGAAAGGAATATTTCTCCTAAGGATGCACTTGAATTGTACATCCGCATTCCTGAAAATCCCGTAAGCAAATCATTTGAGCCATTGATGATGAAGATGTGCAACCTAAGCGCCATTCATTATACCAACGACAAAGTTGAAAATGCCGCTTCATTCATTTCAAACAACATTGACTTTTTCATTCCCCTTGCAGGAAGAATAAATATCGAAGATGAAAAAGCAAAACTTCAGAAAGACATTGACTACAACAAAGGCTTTTTAAAATCTGTGCAATCCAAACTCTCAAATGAACGCTTTGTTGCCAATGCGAAACCTGAAGTCGTAGATAGTGAGAGGAAGAAGGAAGCGGATGCATTGAGTAAGATAAAAACACTTGAAGAGCAACTGGAAATGCTGATGAAATAGGCAAGTCGTCATCATCATGATGGCCAAACCTTCCATTAGAAATAACTCATTTTAGAAAGAATGAACGCCGGCACATCACTTGCAACCCGCCTTCGTGAAGTCCTCCTCGACGGACACTGGATTGCCAACACCAATTTCAAAGAAAAATTGTCTGATATGACATGGGAACAGGCAACCAAAAAAATCGGAAGCTTGAATACCATTGCCGCGCTAAGTTTTCATGTCAATTATTACCTTAAAGGCATACTGCATTTTTTCAA
>JAPLDB010000027.1 GCA_026391975.1 Bacteroidota bacterium
AAATGACAACTATTACAATCCAAACTACTCATGCTTACGGGCAAAAACTTTTCCGTAAATTAAAGGAGGATAAGAATCTTAAGAATGTTCATTTGAATGAATCAAAGCCTGTCAATGAAATTGATTTGATTCTGCCCGGAAATGAACTTTCAGATGAGGAGCTTTTAGATACGCTTACTTCTGCCTCAAAGGGGAAAAGTATTCCATTAGCGAAGGCACAAAAAAGGACGAGTGAAAAAATTGCTCTATGGCGAAAAGGAAAATAGAAGTTTTTTTGAAGTTTTCTGCTGAAAGGCAGATTACAGCAATCGCCGTCTACATTGAACAAAAAGGGTACCCGTTTACAGCTGAAAAATTTGCAGGAAAGTTGTACCAGTTTGCGGAATCTTTGGCTACAGCCCCTTTTGGAAATCCTTTATGCAGAAATGTAAAACTGGCAGTTCTTGGTTACCGATGTGCAGTTTTTCAGAAATGGATTTTTATTTATAAAGTATACAAACAGAGATTAACTATTTACAGGATAATTCACGGCAGCAGAATGGCATCTTAGTTTGATGTGCTTCAATAATTAAACACCAATACCTGCTTCAAATCAGGATGCACACTCAGCGCCACCGGACATGTGCGTGCTGCATTTTCAAGAATGGCTTTTTCTTTATCGGTATAATTATTTTCCGGCATATCAAATATTACGTGCACTTCTGAAACGCGTCTTGGATTCGCTGCCATCACCTTAGTGACTTTTATTTTCGTGCCATCCATGTTGATGTTATGTGTGCGTGCGGCAATTCCCATGATAGTAAGCATGCAACTGCCCAGCGAAGTAGCCAGTAAATCAGTAGGAGAAAATGATTCGCCTTTTCCCTGGTTGTCGGGAGGAGCATCAGTAATTAAGATCTCACCTGACTTGACATGTTTTGCTTCAGTTCTCAGATCGCCGAGGTACGTAGTATGAGTGGTTTCCATAAAGATTTTTTGTAAAGATATTTAACCCCATCGAATAACAAATGAGATCATGCGAATATCCAAATTGCAAATAAATACATCATTACATTTCGTAATTCGCATTTTCGTATAGAATTCGTTATTCGACGGGGTGCTTTTTATTGGGTGAAAAATGATTTTGTGCTTTGGAATCAAGTTGTATATTTGCACACGATTTAATGCATTGCGAAGGGGACCACAGTCCCCTTTTTAATTGCCCAAAAATGGAACTGAAAGATCAAATAAGACAGGCAATAGCGGAAAAAATACAAGGAACGGACACTTTTCTTGTGGATGTGAAGACGTCTTACACGAAAATCGCTGTTTTTGTAGACCATCCCAATGGCCTGAAACTGGAAGATTGTGCTGAAATAAGCCGTTTTTTGGAATCAAAACCTGAATTGCTGACAATATTTGAAACGCATGAACTGGAAGTATCATCTCCGGGAATGGACGAGCCATTGAAAGTATTGAAGCAGTATGAAAAGAGGATTGGTCAGGAAGTCAGCGTTTTGATGAAAGATGGTATTCGCCAGAACGGAACATTAAAATCTGCAACAGAAAATGAAATCGTGATTGTCGAAACGAAACGTTTCAAGGGGGCCGGAAAAAATACCTTTCAAACCTTTGATCACGTCATTTCATTCAATGATGTAAAAGAAACCAAGGTTGTTTTCAACTTCAGTAAGATATTGCATTGAGTTTAGTTGAATTTAGTTGAATAGTTAATTGGTTAATTAGTTAATAAAATAAAAACAAAAAATAGAATATTGAATTTTTAGTTAGAGGGTAACTTCAAACGCTTTATCCTCAAACTTCAAACTCCTTAATTTCAAACCCCAAACTTCAAACCGTTTATGGAACATTCACAATTAGTTGACGCATTCTCAGAATTTAAAGAGCTGAAGAACATTGACCGCGCAAGTATGATGAGCATCCTGGAAGACGTTTTCCGTGGCATGATCAAAAAGAAATACGGAACTGCGGATAACTTCGATATCGTGATCAACACAGACAAGGGTGACCTGGAAGCATTCCGCAACCGACTCATCGTTGCTGATGAGGAAGTGACCGATGAATCCACACAGATCCCGTATTCTGAAGCGGTAAAGATCGAGCCTGACTTCGAAATCGGGGAAGACCTCGCCGAAGAAGTTCGCTTCTCTGACTTTGGACGCCGTGCCGTTCTTGCTGCCCGTCAGAATCTGATGGCACGTGTGCAGGAACTGGAGAAGGAAGGGATCTTTAAGAAATATAAAGACAGGGTCGGTGAGATCATCACCGGTGAAGTTTACCAGACATGGAAGAAAGAATCGCTCATCATGGATGACGACGGAAATGAACTTATACTTCCGAAAAGCGAGCAGATCCCGTCTGACTTTTTCAAAAAAGGTGACAACGTACGTGCAGTTGTGTTGCGTGTTGAAATGATGAATGCAACGCCGAAGATCATCCTGTCAAGAACATCTCCATTGTTCCTTGAACGCTTATTTGAACTGGAAGTGCCTGAGGTTTTTGACGGACTGATCACCATTAAGAAAATTGTCCGCGAACCGGGCGAGCGTGCGAAAGTTGCTGTTGAAAGTTATGATGACAGAATTGATCCGGTTGGTGCTTGTGTTGGAATGAAGGGTTCCCGTATTCACGGTATCGTTCGTGAGCTGCGAAATGAGAACATTGACGTCATCAACTTCACCAACAATCTTCCATTGTATATATCAAGGGCTTTGTCTCCTGCGAAAATTACGACTATCAAGCTGGACGATGAAAAGCACCATGCTTCTGTTTTCCTAAAACCTGATCAGGTTTCATTGGCGATTGGAAAAGGCGGGCATAATATCAAACTTGCAGGAAAACTTACCGGCTACCAGATTGATGTTTATCGGGATACAGAAGATGATGCTGAAGACGTGGATCTGGAAGAATTTTCAGACGAAATTGAGCCATGGATCATCGATGAGCTTAAATCAATTGGCTGCGATACAGCAAAAAGTGTAATTGATATTCCGATTGAGGACCTGGTAAAACGCACAGATCTTGAAGAGGAAACGATCAAAGAGGTGATTCGTATCCTGAAAGTTGAATTCGAATAAATACAGGATTTGGTGATAACACCGGAAGCTGTTTCCGGTAAAGAAATAATTGAGAAAAAGAAACAAAGATCGGGGCAAAACCACCATCTTTGCTTCAATACAATATGAGCGAGGAAAAAACAATACGGCTTAGTAAAGCAATCAAAGAATTCAATCTTAGCATGGATCACATTGTTGATTACCTGTCTAAGAAGGGAATCAAGATTGACAGCAACCCCAACGGCAAACTGCCGGGGGAGGCGTATTCACTGTTGCTGAAAGAATTTGCATCTGATAAGACTGCAAAAGAAGAAGCTGCACAAATAACTGCATTAAAGGTTAAAAAGGATGTTCCTGTTGTACTTGATGCACAGGTAAAACCAAAGATTGAGCCGAAGCAGGATGAAGATGTTCGCGAAGTACTGATCAAGAACAAGGGTGCGGCTGTAGTCTCTGCCGAAGAAAAACCGAAGAAGAAAGAGGAGAAGCAGGAGAAGAAGGCCGAGGTTAAAAAGGAGCCGGAAGTGATCAAGGCACAGGCAGACAAAATTGAAATGCCAAAGGTATTAGGCACAATTGACCTTTCTGCTTCCGATTCAAAGACAGGAAAAAAGAAAAAGCCTACCAAAAAGGAAATAGAAGAAGCCGAAGCAGCAGAGAAAGTTGCGAAGAAGAAGGCATCAAAAAAGAAAAAAGAGGAAGAAGAAGTTGCTGAGGTAAAACAGGAGGAGGTCGTTGCATCAACCCCTGTTGCCGAAACACCGGTAGTTACTGAGGAAGTAACGCCACCGCCACCTCAGGAAGAACAGAAAGATGAGATTACAAGGGTCCAATTTGACAAGCTGACAGGTCCGAAAATTTTCGGAAAAATTGAATTGCCACAGGAACAACCCAAGAAAAAACCTGTTGCTTCCTCGTCAGCATTTGGTGAGCGTGAAAAGAAAAAACGCAAACGTACCGACCGCAAAGCGGGAGGTGTTCAAATTCCGGACGAGAATAAGAAAAAAGATTTTCAGGGATTCCAGCGTCCCGGTGGCGGCCCCAATAAGGCACGTCCACGCCCGGCGCACAATGCTCCTCCAAGGGCTGAACCTACTGAGAAGGAAATTCAGGATCAGATCAAAGCAACACTTGCACGACTCAGCGGAGGCGGCAAGTCAAAATCATCCAAACAACGCAGGGCAAGGCGTGATGAGCGCATGGAAGAGAAAGAAGCGCAAGCCCAGCAAAGTTCTGAACAAAAAGTAATCAAGGTTACTGAATTCGTAAGTGCAAACGATCTGTCCAAGATGATGGACGTTCCTGTTACGCAGATCATATCAACATGTATGTCGCTCGGTATGTTTGTATCCATCAACCAGCGACTGGATGCGGAAACGCTCACTGTCGTTGCGGAAGAGTTTGGTTACAAAGTAGAATTCGTTGCAGCTGATGTGCAGGAGTCTATCGAAATTGAGCCCGACAAGCAGGAAGACTTAAAACCACGTGCTCCGATCGTTACCGTGATGGGCCACGTTGACCACGGTAAAACTTCATTGCTCGATTATATCCGCAAAGCGAATGTAATTGCCGGTGAAGCAGGTGGAATCACCCAGCACATTGGTGCTTATGAAGTGAAATTAGAAAATGGAAAGAACATAACTTTCCTCGATACGCCGGGTCACGAAGCATTTACGGCCATGCGTGCACGTGGTGCAAAAGTGACTGACGTTGCAATTATTGTGATCTCTGCCGATGACAGCGTGATGCCTCAAACAATCGAAGCCATCAATCATGCTCAGGCAGCAGCAGTGCCAATTGTGTTTGCTTTTAATAAAGTCGACAAACCCGGTGCAGCGCCTGACCGCATAAAGGAACAACTCAGCAAGATGAATATACTTGTTGAAGAGTGGGGCGGAAAATACCAGAGCCAGGAGATCAGTGCGAAACTCGGAACAAATATAGATTCGTTATTGGATAAAGTATTGCTGGAATCAGAAATTCTGGACCTGAAGGCAAACCCTAACAAGCGGGCCAATGGAACAGTGATAGAATCCATGCTTGACAAAGGAAGAGGTTATGTGATGACTGTTCTTGTTCAAAATGGAACGATGAAGGTCGGAGATATTCTTCTCGCGGGTAAGCACAGCGGACGTGTGAAAGCATTGTTCAACGAACGTGGAAACCGTATCCGCGAAGCGGGGCCGTCACAACCGGTGCAGGTACTTGGTATGACAGGAGCTCCACAGGCCGGTGATCTTTTCCATGTAATGGATGACGAGCGCGAAGCACGCGACATTGCCAACAAGCGTTTGCAGTTGCAGCGTGAGCAGGGAATCCGCACACACAAACATATTACGCTGGATGAAATCGGAAGACGATTGGCCATCGGCAGTTTCAAGGAACTGAACGTGATCGTAAAGGGTGACGTGGATGGTTCCATTGAAGCCCTCAGTGATTCATTATTGAAATTAACAACGCCTGAAGTACAGGTGAATGTGATACATAAATCAGTCGGACAAATAAGCGAAAGTGATGTGTTGCTTGCTTCGGCATCGAATGCGATCGTGATCGGATTCCAGGTACGCCCTTCACCGAGTGCACGCAAACTTGCCGAGCAAGAGGAAATTGAAATACGTCTTTACTCAGTAATTTATAAAGCCATCGACGAAGTGAAGGCTGCCATGGAAGGAATGCTGGCTCCTGATTTCGTTGAGAAAATCGTATGCAACATTGAAATCCGTGAAGTATTCAAAATACCGAAAGCCGGAACTATTGCAGGTTGTATGGTGCTGGACGGAAAAGTTACACGCAATACTCAGGTACGTGTTGTTCGCGACGGAATCGTGGTACATAGCGGCACATTGGCTTCACTGAAACGTTTCAAGGATGATGTGAAAGAAGTGGCAACAGGTTATGAATGCGGATTGAGCATCAACGGCTTCAACGACATACAGGTGAAAGACATTATCGAAGGATATGTACAGGAAGAAGTGAAAAGGACGCTGGCGTAGTATCCGTTTAAATTTTATACAAAATAAAAATCCCGTTCTTCATTTAAGAACGGGATTTATTATTGGTTTTGTCATGTGCAAATTAGCCGATGTGCAAATGTGAACCATCTTCTTCCAATCAGGAATGAGATTTTTATTTGACCTCATATTCTCATATTCTCATATTCTCATATTCTCATATGCATATCTGCACAATTACGCATTTGCAAATTGACTGATTATTGCTTCCCAATCACCACTTTCTTGCCCACACTTCCTTTATCAGATTGTAACTGCAGCAAATAAATTCCTCCGGCAAAATCCATCACATCTACTTGCATTTTTTCTTTTACTGATTTGGTATGGTAAATCATCTGCCCAATGCTGTTAAAAAGAGAAAGTGAATAATTTTGATTCCTTTTGAATTGTTGCAATGTAATATTCAAAACACTTGCAACTGGATTTGGAAAAAGTGCAAAAGATGCTGGCGTTGAAATTTCATTGACGGCAAGCAATGGATCCACCTGGTAATAAATCTGTGCCCCGCCTCCATACAAACCGATCAGCACATCAGTGAGTCCGTCATCATTCAGGTCAGCACCGCTGACTGAGCAATTGAAACCATACCTGTAACCGAAATACCTGCTGAAGACAGTATCGACAAAATGAAAAGATCCGCCAAGGTTTCCGTCAATGCTGTCGAATAAAAGAATATTTCCTTCCATGTTGGCAACGAGTAATTTGTAAGAGCCGCTGTCGTCATATAAAAATGGAACTGAATAGCCGTCAACATAGTATTGTGCCTGCACATTCACATTCCCGAATGGGTTTGCCGTAGGAATAGAACTGAAGAACGGATTTATCGTGCTGCCGGTATTCCTGTAATAATTGAGCACACCGTTTTGTTCGCCTACAAGAAGATCGAGCACTCCGTCACGGTCTACGTCGACAATTTGCGGAGTGCTTCCATTACCAACGTCAATTCCCATATAGTTTGAGGAAGTAAAACTGATCGTGCCACTGTTATTTGTAAAATAATTTAATGTTCCATTGAAGGTGCCGAGGATCATGTCCTTGTCGCCGTCTCCATCCATGTCGCCAAATGCCGGAAACAGCGGGCCTGGAATTCCAAGTGATGCGGCCGATGCGAAATTATCTGTGATAAACTGAAATGCTGGATTTGTTGCTGTTCCTATGTTTTTGTAATAAGTAAGATTTGTTTTTTCCTGAGAGAAATTAAAAGTGCTTCTGCTGTTGCCGATCACCATGTCTGATAGTCCGTCACCATCAATATCTGCAAAAACGGCTGCAGCTGCTTCACCAACATCGATCATACCTGGCTGAAAAAGAGAGTCTGATTGAAAATCATAAACAGGTGCACTGTTTGTATTTGTGTTTTTATACCACTTTACGCCCCTGCGGTTTTCAAATTCAGAGTTCCCGACAAGCAGATCAGTGATACCATCATTGTCAAGATCTGCAAATGAAGTAGCAGAGAATGATTTGATGAGTGAAGGATTGTCGTAGGAAGGAAATAGCGTATCCTGTGAATTCATATCTGCATAAGCTGAATCGCCGTTGTTGTAAACTGCAAGCAGGTTGATGGCCTGTGAATCTCCAACGAGTACATCCTTATCACCATCACCGTCAAGATCAATGGTTCTTAAGGCAGAGTAGGTATCGTCTCTCCGCGCTGCTTCTTCCTGTTGGTAAAGAAAATCATCGGCAGCATGTATACATGAAATGTGGTAGCCGCCAACGGCTGCATATTGATATCCCCCTGACCTAAGGAAAAAATTTCCCCAGGCATTTGTAACCAATGAAAAGTCATTGAGTGAATCATATGGATATCCGTCTTCTATTATATTATTCCTGTAGTATGCGTAGGTGCCAACGCATGTTGTTTGCTGGCCGATGATGTCCATGTCTCCATCATTGTCGATGTCATTGAAATCAGGGACAAGGTTGGAACTGGCCAGGATATTGGAATGAAAGCCCGCACCGTATTTATATTGTATCGTTGAATCTACCGCGGTAAAAGTGTAGCCGTTGACCACATCGTAATTTCCTTTGTACTGGATGATGCCGCTGTTTTGTTTGCTCACACTGAAAAGGTCAGGGAAGCCATCGAAATTGTAATCATACATAAATGCCCAGCCGCCGTTCAATGAAACCCAGCCGCCCAGCCTCGGAAAATGCGTCTTCAGAGAATCCACATAATGAAACGCTGAAGGATTGGTCGCTCCATTGTTGAGCATTGAGATCACCCTGTTGTTTGACCGATCGTACATGAAGAGGTCTTTAAGTCCGTCATTGTTCAAGTCAACTGCACTCCATTGGGGATAATTGATTCCTCCGGCCCAGGCATTTGGAAGATTGTTGCCGTATTGTATTACAGGAATCGAATCATTGAACCGGAATATTGGTTGTGCAAGAGTGAAGATGGGGGAAAATACGAGCGCAAGAAAAATATTTTTCATTGGAAACTATTAAAAAACAAATTTAATGAATAATGAATCTTGACTTTTGATAAGAAGGGGATAGTTAACAACAAGCGAGCGAAAAACAGCCAAACAACTGTCATTAATGGTCAACAGTCAACGGCCTTCTAACTTCTAACTTCTAACTTCTAACTTCTAACTTTTGACTTTTAACTTCTACTTTCTCATCGCTGCACAATCACCCTTGCTCTCTCACTCGTCTTGCCGTCTGATACAACAACGATATACATTCCTGCCGGAATGCCGGAAACATCCATCGTGATTTCCCGGTTGTTACTTCTTGCTTCGATTTTCTCATTCAGTACAAGTTTTCCCAATACACTATAGATCTCAATGTTGCTGATTGCAAACTGCTTACTGCCTACTGTCAACTTATTAACCGCCGGATTCGGAAAAATGTTTAACATTTCCTGGCTTGTGATCTCTGTTACACCAATTGGTACATTCGATCCATAATAGATCTGCACACCGCCACTATAAAGTCCCACGAGCATGTCCATTAATCCATCATGGTTGATATCGCCGCCGCTTACATATATATTAAACCCGGAAGAGCGGATTCCAAATTCGCCGGCAGCAATGGTGTCTATCCTTGTAAAAGTTCCATTCAGGTTATTGTCTATATTGTCATAGTAATACACATCTCCATGCATATTTGCAGTAAGCATCTGATGCCTTCCGTTGAAATTGAATATGTATGGAACAGAGTACCCGCTGAAAGCGCCGTTGGCAGTTAGCAGGATCCGTCCAAGTGTATCAATAGTTGCAATAGAAGGAAAGGAAGGCGTTGTTGATGTACCGTTGTTGTGGTAGTAGTTGAATGTAGCAGTTTGTTTGCCGATGACAAGATCAAGCAGACCGTCATTGTCAAGGTCAACGAGTTGGGGAGTGGCACTGTTGCCTACATCAATACCCATATATACAGGTGTTGCGAGTTGCAGGCTTGCAGTATTGCCGGGGCCTGCTGAATTATTGAAGTAATGAATGTTGCCTGCAAAGTCACCGATGATCATATCCTGATCAAGGTCTCCGTCGAGGTCACCGAATGTGGCAGCAATTGGAAAGAAAAGGTTGTAGTTGCTCAATGAAGCATAGTCTTCATCCATTAACTGGAAAGCAGGAGCACTTACGGTACCAGTATTCTTATACAAATTTAACCTGCTCACAATTCCCGGAATTCCGGAATCATATACGCCATGTGCAACAACGATATCCATCAATCCGTCTGCGTTGTAATCAAAAAATACGGGACATGCACCCTGTCCTGTTTCAAGCATTTCGTTTTGCAGGAAATCTGTTTTCTGTAAAGCAAAAACCGGTGACGCGTCCGTGTTGGTATTTTTGTAGTACCAGACACCCTGTCTGTCTTCGAGCGCGCCTGAGCTGGCCAGCAGGTCTCGTTTGCCGTCATTGTCCACATCTATGTAAGCATGATGTACGTAATCAAAAATATTCACGGGCACATCATAGGAAGGGAATGTTGGATCAGAATTGTCCATTTCAGCGCTTTGCGGAGTGCCGCCATTGTGCACCATAAGGCTGGTAGGGCTTGCCTGGTCACCAACGAGTAATTCCTTTGCTCCATCGCCATCAGCATCAATCATACAAACAGTTGTTATTGTGTCATCCCGTTTTGCAATTTCAATTCCACCGTTACCTGACCCGGGATCTAAGGGCGAGGGGGTTCCGCAAGGTGCATTGTGATAAGAACTCACTGTATTGGATCCGAGTGATAAGGTGAAATTTCCCCAGCATTTATCATCAAAAACGAATTTGAGAGAATCGCAGGTGCCATATAAATCCATTGAAAGATTTTTGTGGTAGGCGAATTTTCCGTTTGCGGGATTATTAAAACAAATTATATCCATGTCATTATCGTTGTCAACATCGCCCAGGGTAGGAACATAAATGGATGTTGCATATATATTGATTGGCTGAGGACCGCTCCAGTCTTCGAGTAATTCTCTCGACACCCTGGTAAATTTCAAACCGGTAGGGATTGTAAAATCATTGCGCCAGACTTCAATACCACTGTGTACAGAATCAAGTGCAAAAAAATCTTCTTTGCCATCGCAGTTATAGTCATAGCACATGGCCCATGAGTCTGCCAACACTTTTGGGAACCTGCGAATATATTCAGGCGCATAGTGGTAAGCGTGAATACCGGCTGATCCATCGTTGAGAAATGTCAATACACGGTCATTCGTTTTATCATACATGTACAAATCCTTCAGGCCGTCACCATTGATATCAATAGCGCTCCATAATGGAAAATTGATTCCGCCTGCCCATGCATTTTGCTGCAGCGCACCCGCCATATCGCGCAGTGGAATAGGGGGTGGGGGAGAAAAATAGAGCTGCTGGGCTTGTAAAAATGGTGCAGCGAAAAATAGTGCAGTGTATAAAAGAAGTTTTTTCATCCTGTAAAAATACGAAAAAAGGGAATTGATGAAAATACAAAATTTCTGTGTAAGCCCGTAAGTTAAATGAACCCCATCATCTATCTAACATCTCAGATCTCAGATCTCAGATCTCACATCTCACATCTCATATCTCTTCCTCACTGCACCAACGATACATGGCCCAAAAATTTATGCAACGTTCCTGCTTTGTCATGAATTAAAATGATGTACTCATACACGTCACTCTGGCACCTGTTTCCATTGTCGTAGTAGGTAGCGTTCCACGGGTGGTCTTTACTTGTTGAGTGAAAAATTTCAAGTCCCCAGCGGTCGATGATGAACATTTCAAAATCCCTCCACCCGATGCCGTCAGCCATAAATCCGTCATTGATGTTATCTCCGTTTGGCGTATATGCATTAGGAATAAATACGGTGAAATCTTCTTTGACACGAAGCGTGTTGTAAATAGTATCAAGACATCCATGCTCGGTGACAACGATAAGTTGAATAACGTATGTACCGGTATCAGGATAATTGTGAACAGGATTCATGTTGGATGATCCGCTTTTGTCTCCGAAATCCCAGTTCCACATGTATGCATCAGTACTGTGGTCGTAAAAGTCTATGGATGGATTGAGAATGGAAACTTCCTGGGACGACATTTCAAAATTTGCTTCCGGTAATCCGAAAACATTTACTGCATCAACAACAGTGATGTCGGCTGTGCATCCTGCTGTGGTGCTTATGAAAAGTGAAACGGTATAATGACCCGGTGTTGCGTAGGTGTGCGCAACAGAGGATTCATTGGATGTGGTTCCGTCACCAAGGTTCCAGGAATAGAGCGATCCTGCAGGAACATTTCCATGGTTGGTGAATGCTGCATCAACAGGCATACATCCTTCGACTAATTGAGGAAGGAAATCGGCCTGTGGAACCGGGTTCACAATAATATGAACAGTTGCTTCAACCGGTGGACTGCATCCATCATTCACAGTGACAACAAAAGTTGAATCAGCTTGAGGATACACAAGTGCTTCATCTGATTGAATGGCGCCGTTGTTCCATGTATAAAAATACGGACCACCATTTCCTCCGCCTGCAAGTGCACTGATGCTCGCTGTATCACCTGCGCAGATCTCCGGTGTTGCATCTGCGATCACATTGAGCGGTGGATTAACATTTATATTTATTGTCAATGGTGCTGCCGAACAACCGTTGGAATCAACAACTTCAACTGAATAAGCTGTTGGTGAAACAGGATAAACAAGTTGCGAATCGGTTGTAATTCCATTGTCCCAAAGGAATGAATAAGGTTGTGTGCCTCCTGATGCATTGGCGCCAATCATTGTTTCCTGTCCGATGCACAAAGTCATATCAGGAGAAACAGTAAGCACAAGTAAAGGCGGTTCAACTATTGTTGCTGTAACAAATGACTCACAGCCATTGGAATCAGTTACTGTTACATTGTAGTCGCCGGGAGAAAGATATTCGGCGAAAGGACCGGTACCGCTGCCTGGAGACCATGAATATGTGAATGGGCCCGTGCCTGAGAGGACAGTAACATCTGCAGAACCATCAGCCATTCCAAAGCAAGTGATATCGGTCGCGGTGATGTTTAAAGTTACGCTTGAAGGAGAAGTAACAGTGACTGATGTGCTGTCTATACATCCATGCTGATCAGTGATGGCGACAGAATAAACCCCTGCAGCAATATTTGTGAGTGTTGAATCAAACCATACCACCGGAGACCAGGCATAAGAATAAGGAGCTGTTCCGCCGGAAACGGAAACATATGCTGAGCCATCAGCCGCGCCATTACAGCCTGCGGGCAACATGCCTGTGAGCATATTCATTGCAGGAGGTTCCGTAATGATAACATTCACACTGCTGACACATCCGACTGAATCGGCGATTGCAACTGAATAATTTCCTGCCGGAATATTGCTGATTGACGGAAGTGTATCACCTGTTGGAGTCCATAGATAAGTATATGGCGCTGCGCCACCGCTCACTGTTACAGTTGCTGCACCATCATTGCCGCCATTACAGGTTACATTGGCAGAAGACTGAAGACTTGCGTTTCCTCCACCGGAATTAACAACTGTAGTTGTTGTGATCACGTTGCAGCCATTTGCATCTGTGACCACAACAGAATAATTTCCACCAGCAAGTCCTGTTGCATTGGAAGTTGTTCCGCCTGAAGGAGTCCAGTTGTATGAAAGATTGCCTGTTCCGCCTAGTGCAGTAACAGATGCACTTCCATTTGCATCGCCACAGGTTGCCGGAGTTGATGAGATGGTTGTAACGATCTGTGGTGGTTCCGTAATTGAAATATTTGCCATCGTGATACAACCGATTGCATCAGCAACCACAACAGAATAATTTCCTGCAATGAGGCCTGTTGCCTGTGTTCCATTTCCTCCCGAAGGAGACCAGATGTAAGTAAACGGTGGGTTGCCGCTCGACACGCTAAGGCTTGCACTGCCATCATTCCCTCCGTAACATGAAACGTCTGTAAGCACTGTCGCTGTTGCAATTGGCCCACCTGCATTTGAAACATTTACCTGCATTGTGCCTGTACAGCCATTGGCATCAGTTACGGTAACTGTATATGAACCTGCAGATAAATTTGCAGCCAGGGAATTTGTTCCACCCATCGGTGTCCACTGATAAGAATATGGTGACATACCTCCGTTTGCAACCACTGCTGCTGAGCCATTTGAACTTCCGCACGTGGCAGGGATAAAATTTGAAGTTAAATTCATTGCTGCCGGTTCTGAAACACTCGCAGTATTTGTTGATGTGCAGCCATGTGCATCGGTAACTATAACTGAATAATTTCCGGCAGACAGATTTCCTGCAACCTGTGTTGTTGCATTGCCTGGTGTCCATGCATAAGAGTATCCGCCTGTTCCTCCCGATACATATACGCTTGCACTTCCTGTTGATGCACCATGACAAAGTGCGGGAACTGATGACACCGCAAGCACCATCGCTGTTGGTTGTTGAATTTGTGCAGTTGCATTTGTGATGCATCCATTGGCATCGGTAACAGTGACAGTATAATTTCCTGCTCCCAGATTTGTTGCAGTTGCTGTTGTTGCGCCTCCGGGTGACCATGAATAAGAATACGGTGCCGTTCCACCTGCAGCATTCACTGCAGCCGTTCCGTCAGCAGAACCAAAGCAAAGTGTATTTGTGGTTGATGATTGTGCAGCAACAGGAGACGGCTCTGTTATAATCACATTGCCTGATGAGATACAGCCATTGGCATCAGTAACAGTAACTGCATAATTTCCTGCAGATAATCCGGTAGCTGTGGCTGCATTTCCACCTGCCGGAGACCATGCGTAAGTATATGGCGGTGTTCCGCTGGTAACGTTAACGTTCGCGCTGCCGTCACTTCCGCCGTTGCAGGATACATCACCTGTGACCAGTGCATTTACTCCGGGGCCACCTGTATTCATTACATTGGCAATGGCATTGGAAGTACAACCGTTTGCATCAGTAACAATAACAGTATAAGCGCCTGCACTGATGTTTGTTGCGGATGAATTTGTTCCGCCTGAAGGAGACCATGCATATTGGTATGGTGAAGATCCACCATTTACTGCCACGCTTGCAGTTCCGTTCGACGAACCACAAATGGCAGGAGTTGTATTTGTTAGCAGCGAAATTGCAACCGGTTCTGTAACGACAATTGAATCATCAGTTACACATCCATTGGCATCTATGATTGTAACCGAATAATTTCCTGCATAAAGATTTGATTCAGTTGAACCGTTGCCTCCTGATGGAAACCAGGAGTAGGTGTACGTTCCGGTTCCGCCATTGGCATTTGCGACAGCAGAACCTGATGCTTCACCGTTGCACAATGCGGGTGATGATGACATAGCAACAGTTAGCAAAGGTGGCTCACTCACAATTGCTGATGATGTTGCAACGCAACCGTTGATATCCGTAACTGTAAGTGTGTAATTTCCTGCTGTAAGATTGTTGATGGTTGCTGTTGAAGCTCCACCTGGAGCCCACGAGAAAATATATGTACCAACTCCTCCTGTAACGTTGGCTGAAGCAGAACCATCGGAAGAACCAAAGCACAGACATGAAACGGAAGCAGGGATTATACTGATAGCAGATGGTTCTGCTACTGTAGAATTCACAACAGTTGTACATCCGTTTGCATCGGTCACTGTTACGGAATAATTTCCGGCAGCGAGTCCTGCTTCATTGGCGCCCGTGCCGCCTGAAGACCATGAATAAGAATATCCCGGAGTGCCATCAATGGCAATTACACTTGCGGTTCCGTCATATCCTCCATTACACAGAACATCAGTAGATGATGTTGCAGCCGTTAACAATGTTGGTTCAGTTACAAGTGAAGTTGCAACGCTTGTACATCCGTTTGCATCTGTTACAGTGACAACATATATACCTGCTGTAAGTCCGTTTTCTGTTGCGCCGGTTCCTCCTGAAGACCATGAATACGTATAACCGGGTGTTCCGTCAGCTGCAACGACAGTGGATGAACCATCAGCGCCGGCATTGCACAATACAGGTGTTGAGGAAGTTGATGCAGTGAGCAAAGGAGGTTCATTTACGGTTGTTGTGGCGCTTACCGTACATCCATTCGCATCGGTAACGATCACCGAATATGTTCCTGCAGGAAGAGAATTTTCAGAAGTACCTGTTCCGCCCGAAGACCAAGAGTAGGAATATCCCGGTGTGCCGTCATTCGCAACCACTGCAGTGCTGCCATCAGTTCCTCCATTGCAAAGAACATTTGTTGAAGAAGCTGAAGCAACCAACTGTGTAGGTTCTGTAACAACCGCAGTTGCCGTTGTAATGCATCCGTTGGCATCTGTAACAGTTACTGTGTATGATCCTGCAGAAAGTGCATTTTCAGTTGTTGCGGCTCCGCCGGAGTTCCATGAATAAGTATATCCCGGGGTTCCGTCATTGGCTACAACAGTTGCGCTGCCATCATTTCCTCCATTGCAAAGAACAGGTGAGGAAGATGCAATAGCAACGAGCAATGTAGGTTCAGTTACAGTTGTTGAAGCAGTTGTTGTGCAGCCATTAGCATCTGTAACAGTAACAGTATAGGTTCCCGCTGCAAGTCCATTTTCAGTTGATGATGATCCACCTGACGTCCATAAATAAGAATAACCAGGAGTTCCGTCATTGGTCATGACTGCGGCGCTGCCATCACTCCCTCCATTGCATAGCACAGGAGTTGATGATGCAGCTGCAACAAGCAAGGTTGGTTCGGTAACAGTTGTGGTAGCAGTTGTAGTACATCCATTTGCATCTGTAACGGTCACGGTATAAGTTCCTGCAGCAAGTGCATTTTCTGTTGTTCCAGTTCCCCCTGATGACCATGAATAAGTGTAACCCGGCGTCCCGTCATTTGCAACTACGGATGCAGTACCATCAGCGCCTGCATTACAAAGCGCCGGTGTTGATGATGCACTGGCAACAAGAAGTGTAGGTTCTGTCACAATCGCAGTGGTCGTGGTGGTACATCCATTTGCATCAGTAACTGTCACAGTATACGTTCCGGATGCAAGTCCAATTTCTGTTGCACCTGTTCCGCCGGACGTCCAGGAATATGAATAGCCGGGCGTTCCATCATTGGCAATAACAGTTGCAGTTCCATCAGCTCCTGCATTACAAAGCACATTGGTTGCAGATGCAGATGCAACTAAGAGTGTTGGCTCTGTAACTGTTGTATTCGCTGTTGTAGTACATCCGTTTGCATCTGTTACCGTTACGGTGTACGTTCCGGCTGCAAGTGAATTTTCTGTTGTTCCCGTGCCACCCGACGTCCATGAATATGTATAACCCGGGGTTCCGTCATTTGCGATCACTGCCGCACTTCCATCAGTTCCTCCGGTGCAAAGCACAGGAACAGAAGATGCTGAAGCAATCAGCAGTGTTGGTTCTGTAACTGTGGTGTTTGCAATTGTGGTGCATCCGTTGGCATCAGTGACGGTAACCGAATAATTTCCGGCAGCAAGTCCTGAGGCATTAGCGGTATTTCCTCCTGAAGGAGACCATACATAGCTGTAACCCGGTGTTCCATTATTTGCAATAACTGCTGCAGTGCCATCTGCTCCTGCATTACAAAGGACAGGAGTTGATGTTGTGGCAGCGATGAGCAATGTAGGTTCGGTGACTGTTGTTGTGGCAGTAGTTGTACATCCATTGGCATCCGTTACGGTTACCGAATAATTTCCTGCTGTCAATCCTGTTGCCGCAGCGGCATTGCCACCGGAAGGAGCCCATGCATAACTATATCCCGGCGTTCCGTCATTTGCAACAACTGATGCTGTTCCGTCTGCTCCTGCATTACAAAGTACCGGTGTTGAAGAAGTAACAGCCACAAGTAATGTTGGTTGTGTAACAGTTGCATTCGCAGTTGTAGTGCATCCGTTTGCATCGGTGATTGTGACCGTATAACTTCCAGCTGCAAGTCCGGTTGCACCGGCAGCATTGCCTCCTGAAGGAGTCCATGCATAGGTGTAACCAGGTGTTCCGTTATTGGCAACGACTGTTGCTGTGCCGTCTGAACCTGCATTGCAAAGTACAGGAGTGGACGAGGCTGCAGCTGTAAGTAGCGTCGGTTGTGTTACCGTTGTAGTCGCAGTTGCAGTGCATCCGTTTGCATCTGTAATGGTCACAGTATAATTTCCGGCTGCAAGGCCCGTTGCATTTTGAGCATTTCCTCCCGAAGGTGACCAGGCATAATTATATCCGGGTGTTCCATTACCTCCATTGGCACTTGCAGTTCCGGTATTTCCTCCATTGCATAAAACCGGTGTTGATGCAGCGGCGGCTGTGAGCAGTGTTGGTTGTGTTACTACTACCGCAGACGTTGAAATACATCCCATAGCATCAGTAACGGAAAAGGTATAATTTCCGGCAGCTAGATTGGTTGCAGTTGTCCCGTTGCCTCCTGATGGTGACCAGCTGTATGTAAATGGCCCGGTGCCTCCATTGACAACAGCTGTAGCCGTACCATTATTTCCTCCGTTGCATGAAACAGGAGTTGAAGATGTGGAAGTGCTTGGAGCGGCAGTTGATGTTATGGTTGCAGTTGTAGTTGCCGTGCACGTTCCGTTGGAGACAGTGACATTGTAATTTCCTGCCCCGGCTGTTATAGACTGTGTTGTTGCACCTGTACTCCACAAGTATGTATATCCGGTAGTGCTGCCCGTGGCAGTTGCGGTGAGCGTTGTGGTGCCATTGCAACCGACAACCTGGTTAGGAACAGTAACAGCAACGGCCTGTACATCGATGCAATAGGAGAAAGTCTGACTTCCGTAGATCGGACAGTTGTCGTCATGGACAGTTACTGTAAAACAATGTGGTGATGAATTTACATCAGCGAGCGTGGGTGTCCAGCAAAATGTACCTGACTCACGATTGCCAGCAGTAACGTTGAAAGTTGCTCCCGGGATTGAATTATCCCAGCTGATAAAAGTATTCTGCGGTGCATTGGCATCAGTAGAGTTGATGTTAAAGCAGATCTGGCTCCCTGCGCACGTTGTTGCAGAAAAATTATTGGTGCCGTTCATTCCACTGAGAGCAGGAACCTGATTGGTGCAATTGATCACAGTAACTTGTATGTCGCGCTCCACAGAGCCGATTAGTACACCATTCCTGTACTCCTCCACCAAAACGGCCATCACCGTAACTTCGAGCGCAGTAGGTGTCATGCAGATGTCCCCCGTCGCAGAATTGAAAGTCATTGCCGGGGAAGAACTCAGCGGGTTACTGGCAGAAAATGGAAAAAGGTAACTAATCTGAAGGCCCGGAGAATCCCACGGTGTAATAAGTGTATACACCAGTGAATCTCCGTCTACGTCATAGGCCCCGTGGTTAAAGCAGAACTGCTGCCCCAGACAAACGAATGGAACCGGTTTGTTGGAGAACGTAGGAGAATTGTTACACGGAGTAATGGTATTGTTGAGGGTAGCATAAACATACATCTGCCATGCGCCCGGAGTGGTGATATTCGTTATGGCATTGTTACGACAGCAGAGGTTGTAGCTGAAGGTCCAGTCGGCACATTGCCCCGGAAGAATGACGGTTAACTGATAAACATATTCCTGAATACCTGTGAATACTCCGCCGTTACAGGTAGAAACTTCCGACGGACAAATGGGCGTGATCTCTTGTCCGGTTCCCGGCACGCGTTGCAGGTAACAGTAATAAGCGCCCTGACAGGAGGAAGTCGCCTCCACGTAAGCAGAGTCATCGGCTGCAATACCAACGCAGTCGCGGTAGAATGACAATGTAATTTCATATGTATTGTTACCAACACAACGATAGGTTAAATCTGAACCCATCGAATGCGTTGCGTTGGCCTTTTGCACAATGGCAAAAAGGAAAATAAAGCAAATTGAAAAAATATTGAATAGATATTTTCTCATGGCGGTAAATGGTTAGACGTTAAAACCAGAACTCATTGATACGAAAGGGCGGCATTGATTTGTTTCCTAAATAAATTTTACGCCTGCCTCAATCATCGTGTTCCCCGGCTTCCGGGATTTTGTGTAGAAGTACAGGAACATCCTGTAAAGATTTGGGAGGAATTAGCCCTAAATTCAATAATCCTGTTTTCTTATTAAATGGGGGTTGTTAATTCAAAGCGTAAAGTAGGATGGGAAATTGAATTTTTTTGAGGGGATGTTAGAAGAGAAGTCAG
>JAPLDB010000091.1 GCA_026391975.1 Bacteroidota bacterium
AACTTGTCAAGCATTTGTTAATAAATACTTAATTTATTTGGCGAACGTCCTAATAGCTTGGTGAACGTCAAGAAAATGACATTAAAAATGTTCATAACTGTTGGCGGGGGTATATAATGCTGGCTTTTCAATGCTTTTGTTTGGAGGGTGAAATCAATGTTAAAGACAATACTGAAGGTGGTTTTGAAAGTCCTGAAATGGTTTTTCATCCTCAGCATAGTATCGGTAATCATATTTCGTTTTGTTCCTGTTCCCTTTACGCCGCTGATGGTCATCAGGTGCGGGGAGCAGCTTTTTTCAAAGGATAAAAAGCTGAAATTGAAAAAGAACTGGACTTCCATCGATGAAATGAGCAGCGCCATGCCGCTGGCAGCAATGGCTGCAGAGGACCAGAATTTTGAGGAGCATTTCGGATTCGATTTCAAAGCCATAAAAAAAGCCGGGGAGTACAATGACAGGCATAAAGGCAAAAGGATAAAAGGCGCAAGTACAATCAGCCAGCAGACGGCCAAGAATGTTTTTCTCTTTCCTGCGCGCAGCTGGATACGCAAAGGATTCGAAGTTTATTTTACTTTTCTCATCGAAGTTATATGGAGTAAAAAAAGGATCATGGAGGTCTACCTAAACGTGATCGAGATGGGGGAGGGCGTTTATGGTGCTGAAGCTGCCGCACAGGAATATTTTCATAAGCCGGCGAAAAACCTCTCTAATAGAGAAGCATCCCTGATCGCTGCTGTTCTTCCAAACCCACGGAAATGGTCTCCCGCAAGGCCTACTCCTTATATACAGAGAAAAAGCGGAAGGATCATGTTCTTCATGAGCAGACTTGATGCAAAGGATTTCTAAAAGTAGTTCACGGCATGCAGTTCACAGTTCACGGAATTTCGTGATCGCAATGCAGGAATAATTTTCATCTTTGACGCAGGGTATCTGCAATAATTAATATTGTTGAGTACCGGTTGTTTTCTCAATTCTCACAAAATCTGACTCATTTAAATTCTGGCTTTTTGCACTGGCCATTTTTCTTTCTCGGCTTCCTTTTCTTTCACAGGGGTACGGACTGGATGGTGATTCATGGTCTGTGGCAATCATCTCACGCAATATTGCTACAACAGGAGTATATGAAGTTTCCCGATTTCCCGGCTATCCGGTACAGGAATTTATTTGCTCTCTTTTCTATAATGGAACAGCATGGAGGTTGAATCTGCTCACAGCCATCATCAGTACGATCGGGATCTTGTTTTTTGCACTTACACTAAAGACCTGGAAGTTCAAATATGTTTTTCTTGCATCGGCGGCACTGGCATTTGTGCCTATTATTTATATCAACAGTACCACCACTATTGATTATGTATGGGCTTTGTCTTTCATGCTTATCAGTCTTTATTGTGTAGCCAGATACAATGCAATACTTGCAGGCATATTTCTTGGCATTGCAATAGGGTGCCGCATCACCAGTGGCGCTATGCTAATCCCGTTTGCAGTCATGATCCTGCAAACCGGAGAAAGGCAAGAAAATATCATCAGATTGCTCAAGTTTGTACTTACCACGCTTGTTGTCGGCGTACTTCTATACATCCCTATTTTTTCCAGATACGGCAGTCAGTTCTTTATGTACTATGATCTGCCATATCCTTCCATTTCAAAGGTGTTATATAAATTTTTCATTGAGACCTGGGGACTAGTAGGGTTGGCGGCATTGTTTATTTCAGTCGCTGTTTTCTTTCTTCCGCATGGAGTTACAGCGCGCAAATATTTATTTCCAAGGAGTATCAATGAAAAATATGTGGTTGCATGGCTGATCGCCATTGACCTTTACATCATTGCATTTCTGAAACTGCCGATGGAATCAGGCTATCTTATACCTATCATTCCTTTCGTGATCCTGATTTTCGGAAAGTATCTTTATAGCAATGCCTTTTCATTTCTTGCAATCATGCTGATACTCTCTTCTTTCTTTTTTAATATCAGTCCGGTGGAAAGGGAAGATGCTGCTACAGCCTCATCACTGTCATTCACTTTCAATCAGGGTGAGGAAAAGCTGAGTGTGGATGTGTTGGACGGGCCGATGATGTCTTATGAATCACGGAGAACAAACGGTATGAAATTTACCACTGACCTTTTGCAGTCTTTCGATACAATCAGGAGAAAATCATTGCTTGTGTGCGGCAGGTGGTACAATCAGCTTCATCTGCAGCGAAAAAGTATTTCAGAAATGGATATACAGATCCGGGATTATATCAAGCAGGATTCACTGTTGTATTTTGTTGGGAAAGGATATGATATTTATTACCTGCCGAAACAAGATTATTATAACAGGCTGATGCGTGATGTGGACATCAATCTATTCGGCGCGAAGAATTATATTAGGTAAATGTGCAAATGTGCAAATGTGCAAATGTGCAGATGTGGGCCTTGCATTATTCCTTAACAAACCTTTTCACCTGCTTTTCTTTTTTGTTTTGAGGTGAAACCATTAACAATTTCTTTGTGCACCCTAACCCTGATGGGAAGCCTTCACGTGATACTTCGCAGCTCTCAAAATAAAAAAGGAAACCATTTCTGATTTCCTTCTCTATGCTATCCTACCGATGTCTCACATCTGCATCCCGATAGCTATCGGGAGTGCAAATATGCACATCTGTTTCTTACTTCTTATCTTCCTTTACTTCTTCAAAATCCACATCAGTTACATCTCCGTCAGCTTTTTGTCCGCTGTCCTGGTTGGGTTGCTGTGTATTTGCATCAGCAGGTCCTCCTTGTGTTCCGCCGGCATTTTGTGTGGCTTTGTACATTTCCTCGCTCGCTGCCTGCCATGCTGTGTTGAGTGTTGCCATGGTGGTTTCGATTTTGGCAAGGTCTTTCTCTTTGTGAGCGTCCTTCAAGTCACTCAGCGCTTTCTGAATGGCTTCTTTATTTCCTGCAGAAAGTTTGTCGCCGTATTCCTTCAGTTGCTTTTCAGTTTGAAAGATCTGCTGATCAGCCTGGTTGACTTTTTCTACTTCTTCCTTGGCCTTGCGATCTGCTTCTGCATTGGTTTCAGCTTCAGCTTTCATCTTTTTGATATCAGCATCACTCAGTCCGCTGCTTGCTTCGATGCGGATGTTTTGTGATTTGCCTGTGGCTTTGTCTTTTGCAGTAACGTGAAGAATTCCGTTGGCATCAATATCAAAGATTACTTCGATCTGAGGAACTCCGCGCGGTGCAGGAGGGATGCCATCAAGGTGGAATCGGCCGATGGTCCTGTTGTCTTTTGCCATAGAACGTTCGCCCTGTAGGATATGGATTTCTACACTTGGCTGATTGTCACTTGCTGTAGAAAACGTTTCTGTTTTCTTTGTTGGAATAGTCGTGTTGCTTTCAATCATTTTGGTGAACACATTACCCATGGTCTCAATTCCCATGCTGAGCGGTGTTACATCAAGCAACAAAACATCCTTCACTTCACCTGTCAATACTGCACCCTGAATGGCTGCACCAACTGCAACTACTTCATCAGGATTTACTCCTTTGTGTGGAGTTTTGCCGAAAAACTTTTCTACAAGAGCTTGTATTGCGGGAATGCGTGTTGATCCTCCCACCAGAATAACTTCATCGATCTGACTTGGCTGGATGCCTGCATCTTCCAATGCTTTTTTGCAAGGGGTGAGTGTACGTTGGATCAGATCGTCGCAAAGTTGTTCGAACTTTGCGCGGGTGAGTTTCTTTACCAAGTGTTTTGGAACACCATCCACAGGCATGATGTATGGCAAATTGATTTCAGTTTCAGTAGAGCTCGACAATTCGATTTTTGCTTTCTCTGCTGCTTCTTTCAGGCGCTGCAATGCCATCGGATCTTTTTTCAGGTCGAGGCCTTCGTCTTTTTTGAATTCATCAGCCAGCCAGTCAATCACTTTCTGGTCGAAGTCGTCTCCACCCAGATGTGTATCACCATTGGTTGATTTTACTTCGAACACTCCGTCGCCGAGTTCAAGAACAGAAATATCAAATGTTCCGCCACCCAAATCGAATACGGCGATCTTTTCATCTTTGTGTTTCTTGTCGAGACCATATGCAAGCGCTGCAGCAGTTGGTTCATTGATGATACGGAGCACTTTCAATCCTGCAATTTCACCGGCTTCTTTTGTTGCCTGGCGTTGTGAGTCGTTGAAATAAGCGGGAACTGTAATAACGGCTTCATTCACTTCATGACCCAGATAATCTTCTGCAGTCTTTTTCATTTTCTGCAGCACGATTGCTGAAATTTCCTGTGGAGTGTACATGCGGTCGTTGATCTGCACGCGTGGTGTATTGTTGTCACCTTTAACCACTTTATAAGGAACACGTTCTGCCTCTTTCGTTACACGGTCAAAAGTTTCTCCCATAAATCGTTTGATGGAAGAAATTGTGTTGCGCGGATTTGTGATGGCCTGACGTTTAGCAGGATCACCGACTTTACGTTCGCCGTTTTCAAGAAATGCAACGATGCTCGGAGTTGTTCTGCGGCCTTCGCTGTTTGGAATAACTACAGGCTCATTGCCTTCCATAACTGAAACGCAGCTGTTTGTTGTTCCAAGGTCAATACCTATTACCTTTTTCATATTATTATATTTTAGAATTTTAAATGTGGTGCTTCCCGGTTGTCAACCATTATGCCACTGACAGGAACAGGTAATTATGTCAGTCCTCTGTTTTTTACCCCTTTTAATGGGTAAAATTGAGGTTTTTGGTATAGATGCTGGTATCCAGCGCTGCATAGGCATCAGGGTGAAGGTTCACGCTGATTTTACGGGTATTTCTGCAGGTAAAAAGGCCTATGCCATTTTCAATGTTTGTATAAAGTGGCCTGTCTTGGATGATGCCTGTGTTCTCCTGTGTGACCTGCATATAGGTATAGAGTTCTTCTGTGCCTGCTGACAGATAAACATCGACAGGGTTTGCAGCAAGATGGCGGGTTTTATTCGGATCAACTGCTATGTTGTCTCCCAGTATGCGATAAAGATCAGATGACACAAAAGGAAACCTGATCTCGGCTTCTACATCAGGAATTGAAATTTTGTCTGTAAGTATCCAATCAAGACTGTGCGCTGCTGTATCATTTGTGATAGTATTGACTTCAACATAATTGATCTTCTGGGTGACGCCATAAATTCTGCCCTCGGCACTTGAGGTTATTTTCCAGGTAAGGCCCAGCGGGGAGTTAAACTTATAAGGTGAAACCGAATTTGGAGAACTGATCAGGAAATTCTCGATCAGTTTTGTTGAAGCTTTCACCACATTTCCGGTTGCTCTATTGGTGATATTAAGTTTGTAAATACTGCCGTCGTTAGTTGTTGAGGGATGTAAACTATAAGTATAGGCGTATACTTCCTGATAAGGGGCAACAAAAACGCCGTTCGAATCCTTGGGAACTGTGTCAATCCTGATGAGTGCATGAGACTCAACCAAACCGTTGTTCAGGAAACGCTCCATCTTTACATCGAGTATATCACCATAATATATTGAATCGCCCTGTTGGGCCATCACCAATGCATTGCCTTCGCCAAGGTAAGCCTTGCTAATGCGTATATATTGAATTGTGTCATTCGGATTTAGCAGGCCATAAACAACCATTGTTTCCTTCCATGGAGCTATGGTTTCAAAATCTGTTGAGCAGCCGGCCAGAAAAGCGGAAAGCACAATAATGAAGCTGATTTTTTTCATCGGGGGTGCAAATCTAAATAATCCTGTGATATAAAAACGATAATGATGAATACCATGCGTCTTTTGAAAATCTACTTCTGGCTGGAGTACTAATTTCGGATCTGCACATTTTCACATTTTCAAATCTTCAAATCTGCATTTGTTTGTGCTTTGGAAAAAATCCTGTAGGTTTGATGCGAAGATGATTCTCATAAGATGAAAATAATATTTCAACGGGCTGTTTTCTTTTTGTTCTTTTCACTGATTCCGATGTTGGCAAAACCGCAGCTGATCAAAGAAGAATTCCCTGTACCGGTTTTCAGTGATCAGTTTGACGATGACAAAGACGTCTGGCGGAATATGAGTACATCGGATAATTTATTCCTGATACAAGACGGTGAATATTTGTTGCGGCGGAAAAATACTGCCAGTGGGTATTCAATTTTCCCGAAGTGGAATAACAAGCTGGCTGCATTTAGTCTGGTTGCATCGATGAAACTGGAAGATTCCAAAAATCCTGAAGCGGCAATAGGCCTGATCTTTATGGCGCAGGAGGATGCATCCGGTGCTTTTATTTTTGAATTCAATCCTAAAGGACAGTACCGCCTGAAGCAGCTTGTGGGATTGAGTTTCAAGCTTCTTACCGGTGATTCCAAAACAGGAGGATGGGTTGAATCAGATGCGCTCAATCAGCTTGGCCAGTACAATATGATAGAGGTGAGAACATCCAAGCGGAATTACGATATCTATGCAAATGAGAAATACCTTTTGTCATTTACAGAGATCGCTTACAAGTCAGGAGATATTGGTTTTTCAATCGGTGCATCCACGAAGGCAAGGGTTGATTTCATCATCGTAAAGGAACCGAAGGCTGATAATGGGAAAATTATTCCTCCGGTATTGAATTCTTCAGGATCCACCGGAATTTCAAATGAAAAACCTGCTAACGCCGGAGGTAATGTTACGGAAGTCAATAATGGCCAGTCCGCAGGAACATCCGATGTTATTTTGAAACTTGTTGAACAAGTCGCGAATCTAAGAGTAGAAAATCAGATGTTGCGCGATTCTTTACGTCTTGTAAAGAAGCAGTATAAAGCCGCAACGGGAACAAAGTCAAATGTTGTCCAGGAGCCGAAGTAAATAGGGCACTAAATTTAAGTTCACTTACAATACACTCAGGTATGTCAACAGCCAAGATTGAAGATAAAAAGATCACCACGCATACGCTTCAGGAAATGAAGAAGCGCGGAGAAAAAATAAGCATGCTTACGGCTTATGATTTTTCAATGGCAAAAATCCTGGATGCTGCCGGAATTGATGTCCTGCTTGTTGGTGATTCAGCATCCAATGTGATGGCAGGGCATGAGACTACTCTTCCGATTACACTTGACCAGATGATCTATCATGCATCCTCTGTTGTGCGTGCAGTTAAACGTTCACTTGTGGTAGTTGATCTGCCGTTTGGGTCCTATCAGGGGAACAGTAAAGAGGCACTCAATTCTGCTATTAAAATAATGAAAGAAAGCGGCGCCCATGCCGTAAAGCTTGAAGGCGGAAGGGAAGTAAAAGAATCCATCGAGCGTATATTGTCTGCAGGTGTACCTGTGATGGGACATCTCGGACTCACCCCGCAGAGTATTTATAAATTCGGAACCTATGTAGTGCGTGCAAAAGAAAAGGAAGAGGCCAAACGTCTTATGGAGGATGCTAAATTGCTGGATTCCATTGGTTGCTTTGCAATTGTATTGGAAAAAATACCTGCTAAACTGGCAGGAGAAGTTGCCAAAGAAGTTGATATCCCGATCATCGGCATCGGAGCCGGTGGGGCGGTTGACGGTCAGGTGCTCGTTACCCACGACATGCTTGGAATTACCCATGAATTCAGTCCCCGTTTTTTAAGGCGATATATGTCATTGTATGATGATGTAAAAAAGGCCGTAGGGAATTATATCTCAGACGTAAAGAAAAAAGATTTTCCAAATTCCAAGGAGCAGTATTAATGTATGTTAACTCCGTTTGAGGGATTCCTCTCTCGTCTGAGCCGAGATCGGAATGACAAACTGTATTGTTTACACTTGGGAGATTGCAGCATGCTTCTTGAATTTGACAGGAGTCATCTCCCGCTTTTGACCTTTATGGCTGTCATCCCGAACTAGTCTGGCCTTAGGCTAGACTAGTTCGGGATCTTTCAAAAGATTCCTCTCTGCGTCCCGAAGTGTCGGGAGGAATGACAGTATTACTGTATTGAGTTATGGGAGATTCCTGAAGTCCGTTTCAGTCTCAAACCCGTTATCTCCCGGATTAAAACCAAACATTGTCATTCGGCAATTGCCGGTAGTGTCAACTGAATCAGCTGTAAAGAAAACCTAATAATGTTAAATGAAGATGTGTTAATGTTTAGTGTCCTCAGTAATAACTGTTAAATCCTGAATATGAAATTGTACGGAGATTTGTTTAAAATTCCGTTCTTCGTGAAATAATACCATTGCGATTTCATGATCAATCATCTTCGCGGGCGCCTCACAGAGAAAAATCCTGCATATCTTATAATTGAATGTGCAGGGGTTGGATACTTTGTGAATATCTCACTGCATACTTATTCTTCTATTCCTGATAAAGAAGACTGTATGGTATTCACCCATCTTCAAATAAATGAAGATGCACATACGTTATTCGGCTTCGCCGAAGAAGAAGAGCGGAAATTATTCAGAAACCTGATCTCTGTAAGTGGAGTAGGTGCTTCTACGGCGCGCATGATCCTCTCATCCATGAACCCTGCAGAAATTTTTGCCTGTATTGTGAATGGCGATGTTGTTCGGCTTAAGACGGTGAAGGGTATCGGAGAAAAGACAGCCCAGCGAATGATCCTTGAGCTGAAAGATAAATTGAAAAAGGATGGTCCTGTGAAAAGTGTGATCAGCCATTTGAAAATAAAGGATGAAGCCATGAGTGCCTTGCTGACACTTGGTTTTAATCGTTCTGCGGTGGATAAAACGGTTGACAGCCTACTCCGCGATCAGCCGGCAATGACGGTGGAAGACCTGATCCGCAAGGCTTTAAAAACAATGTAGTCTGACAATGGGAAAATTCAAAAAAGGATGCGATTTCACTGCTTATAATATCATAAATACTGACTGAAAACTTTTTAGAATTTTTACCAATGAAACGGTTATTGCAATTATTTTCGGCAACAGAAAGTTGCTTATTGATTAAAATTTGAATTTAGCTTGAAACACTTAATTCGTTATAGTATTGGCGTTGGTATAGTTTGTTCCGTAATTGGCGCTGCCTGGGGTACCGTCAAACCGGATTCTGATATTGTTGACCCGCTACCATTTGTTGCGCCACTTGACAGCGATACGATCCAGCTTCGTTATCCGATCCGTGACAGGCACGCCGATAAATACAATGAACCATCTGGCAGTAGTCCTTTGCAGATGGGAGATCCTTCCAACATCAGCGACAGCGTTGAATATGATCCGGTAGAAAACCAGTATAATATCAGTGAAAATATCGGTGGCCGTTTTTACAGAAATCCGTCCTATCTCACTTTCGAGGAATTCAGGGAGCATGAATTTAATAAATCGACCAAGGAATACTGGAAGCAACGTGCCAGTGAAGAGGACGAGCTGCATAAAAAATCCTTTGCGCCTAAGCTGGTTATCAACAGCGTCATCTTCGATCGCATCTTCGGAGGAAATACAATTGACATCCGTCCACAGGGATCTGCAGAGTTGACATTTGCTCTCAAGAATCAGAAGAATCAGAATCCTGCCTTGCCTGAACGCCAGCGAAGCGTTACTACTTTTGATTTTCAGGAGAATATCCAGATGAATGTGACTGCCAACATCGGGGATAAAATGAAGCTCGGTGTAAATTACAATACGCAGGCCACATTCGATTTCGAAAACAAGATGAAGCTGGAATATACCGGCTACGAAGACGACATCATTAAAAAGATCGAAGCAGGAAACGTAACACTTCCGCTGAACAGTCAGCTCATTCAGGGTAGTCAGAGTTTGTTTGGAATTAAAACACAATTGCAGTTCGGGCGGTTGATGGTAACGAGTGTATTCAGTCAGCAAAAAGGAAAGTCTCAAACAATTGATGTGAAAGGCGGTGCGCAAACAACGAAGTATGAGATCAAAGGTGACCAGTACGAAGCCAACAGGCACTTTTTTCTTTCACAATATTTCAGGAATCAATATGAAACTGCATTGAAGGATGTAAATCAGATTCGAAGTGGTATCAACATTACAAGAATTGAAGTATGGGTACGTAACACCACAACTACCCGACAGAATGATGCGACAAGAAACATCATTGCCATTGCTGACCTTGGTGAGACGACCAATATAGCAGCCAGCTTAGCTCCAACCGGGACTTATCCTGACAATGCTGCAAACAATTTATACCAGGTATTGGATACAGCATTGATAAACCAGATGCGGAACAATACTGCAATTGCCGGGAATTCACTTACAAGTTTGGGAATGCAAAACAGCCGGAACTATGTTGTGCAGGAAAACGCCCGCCTGCTTTCGCCAAGCGAATTTTCCGTGAATGAACTTCTCGGATATATTTCCCTGAACAGTGAATTGGCGACGAATCAGATTCTTGCAGTTTCATATGAATACACGCTGAACGGTCAGGTTTACCATGTAGGTGAACTTTCTACTTCAGGAATCACCGGTTCAAGTGCGCTGTTTGTTAAATTACTTCGCAGTACTACAGTTGATCCATCCTTCTTCACCTGGGATTTGATGATGAAGAACGTTTACAACCTTGGCGGCTACCAGCTCAAACAGGAGCAATTTCGTTTTGATGTTGTTTACCAGGACGACAGGCTGGGCGGTTTTGTAAATTACATTCCTGAAGGATGCGTTGATATTAAAGGGATACCGCTGATCAAAGTACTCGGACTCGATAAGTTGAATGCCAATGGAGATCCGCAACCCGATGGTGTATTTGACTGGAAGGAAGGTATCACCATCAATGCTTCCAATGGACGGATCATTTTTCCGGTGCTTGAACCTTTTGGAAGTTACCTGCGGTCTAAATTTTGCGCCCAGGACAACATTGCAGATAAATATGTGTATCAGTCGCTTTATGACACTACGCGTGTAATAGCACAGCAGCAGGCAGAGCGGAATAAGTTCAGCATGAAAGGAAGTTACCAGTCTTCTGCAGGAAGCGACATTCCACTTAATGCCGTGAATGTTCCTCCGGGATCAGTAAAGGTAACAGCTGGCGGACAACTCCTGAAAGAAGGTTCTGATTATACAGTTGATTATACGCTTGGAAGAGTGAAGATCATCAACGAAGCCTACCTAAAGTCTAATACGCCGATACAGATCTCGCTTGAAAGTCAGTCGTTGTTCAATATACAAACCAAGACCATGTATGGTGCGAGGTTTGATTATACCTTCAATAAAGACTTCATCGTTGGAGGTACATTCCTGCATTTGAGTGAGCGACCAATCACACAAAAAGTAAATTACGGCGATGAACCGATCGCCAATACTGTTGTAGGCGCTGATGCAACATACCGGACTGATTCTAGATTTCTGACAAATCTTTTGGATCGTCTGCCACTTTATACGACAAAGGAAGTTTCAACTATTACAGTAAGTGGCGAAGCAGCAAAACTATTCCCCGGTCATTCAAAAGCAGTTGGTGCTGCAGGAACTTCTTACATAGATGATTTTGAAGGCGCCATCACTCCACTCGATATAAAGAACCCCGGGCAATGGACACTTGCCAGCGTGCCACAAAAGCAGACGGATCTTTTCCCTGAGGATTATGATTCGCTGATCAATGGTTACAACCGCGCAAAACTTGCCTGGTATTATGTTGACAATCTTTTTCAGAGCCGCAACAGTGCAACACCTGATGATGTGAGCAATGATGAGATGAGTAACAATTACGTACGTGACGTTCAGGAGCCGGAAATTTTTCCAAACAAATCGCAGATCAGCGGGCCGCGTTCCATCATTTGCACCAACCTTGCTTATTACCCTGAAGAAAGAGGTCCTTACAATTACGATGTGAATCCTGTTCCCGGAATTTCTGCCGGTGTTAATGCAGACGGAACCCTGAAAGATCCTGAAACCCGCTGGGCAGGCATCATGCGTAGGATTGAAACAACAGATTTCCAAAATGCCAATATAGAATTCCTTCAATTCTGGGTGATGGATCCTTTTAATGAACCGAATTTGTCTGATGGAAATACAAACAGCCCAAATGACGGCAGTGGAGGAGAATTGTATATTAATCTCGGAGATATTTCAGAAGACATACTTCGCGACAATCATAAATGTTATGAGAATGGTATTTATGATCCAAGCGGAGCAAATCCACCTGACAATGGCATCTGGGGAAAATACCCTGATCCTAACCTGCCGCAGATCGGATACAATTTTGACTTTGATCCAAACAACAGGACACTTCAGGATGTGGGTCTTGACGGGATCAATGACGGTGATGAAAGAAATTTCTATTCAAATTACCTGAATGCACTCAGGGCAGTAGTAGGATCAGGAACAGGTGCCGACAATGCAGCGCAGAATGATCCGAGCAATGATGACTTCCATTATTTCCAGGGAAACACTTACAATGATGCTGACCTGTCGCCGCTGGAGCGTTACAAAAAGTACAATAACATGGAAGCAAATTCGCCAACAGCTGAAACTGTTGATGGATATCGCGCCCTTGGAAGCCAGTATCCGGACTATGAAGACCTGAACAGGGACTTTACACTAAACAATGAAGAACAGTATCTGCAATATAAACTTGATCTCCGCCCTAATAAAATGGAAGTTGGTCAGAATTTTATTACAGATAAGGTATTGGGAGATATTCCACGTTTGCCCAATGGACAAACAGGTAAAAAAGTATACTGGTACCAGATCAAGATTCCTATCCGTCAACCAGATAAGACAGTTGGTGCACCCAACCTTACATACATCAATGCAATCCGCATGTTTATGAACGGATTCAGCAAGCCTATAATTCTGCGTTTTGCAAAAATGGAATTCCTCCGGGGCGACTGGCGTAAGTATGATAACAGCCTGCTCCAGCCGGGAGAGTTTGATCCGATCCCTGAATATCCGGGCAATACTTCATTCGATCTTTCTTATGTAAGCGTTGAGGAAAACAGTAGCCGTCAGCCGATCAATTATGTATTGCCTCCGGGTATAGATAGGGAGCGTGACATTTCCACATCACAGCTTGCCAACCTGAATGAGCAATCACTTACGATGAAAGTCTGTAAGCTGAAAGACGGAGATTCACGGGCAGCTTATAAAACAACACAGCTTGACATCCGCACTTACAAAAAGTTGAAGATGTATATCCACGCGGAGTCATCCGATGATTTGCACCCGCTCGCCGATAATGACATGACAGCATTCATCCGAATCGGGAGTGATTTTGTCGACAATTACTATGAGTATGAAATTCCTTTGAAGATAACACAGACGGGTGAACTCGATCCTGACCGCATTTGGCCTGAAGCAAACAACCTGGAAATAAATCTGGATGATCTTGTCGCAAAGAAAACAGAACGTAATAACAAGATGCTGAGTGATCCTTCAGTAACACTCATCACTCCTTATCCGCTTTATTCAGGACCTGCTACAGATAAACGGATAACCATTAAAGGATCTCCGAACTTAAGCAATGTAAGGATCATCATGATCGGATTACGTAATCCAAAGGAGCCGAACAATGTTAGCGGTGTTGATCTATGTGGTGAAGTATGGGTGAATGAATTGCGCCTTTCAGGATTTGACGAGAAGGGTGGATGGGCTGCCATTGCCCGTGTGCAGGCCAAGCTTGCTGACCTGGGAAATGTTTCTTTGGTTGGAAGCCACAGTACTGCAGGATGGGGAAGTATAGAAAAACGTGTGAATGAGCGCGACAAGGAAGACAAAACATCTTATAACGTAACCACATCGCTTGAACTTGGAAAATTCATTCCTGAAAAGGTGGGCATTAAGGTTCCGGTATTTTTTGAGTATGCGGAAGATTATATCAAACCACAATATACCCCACTTGATCCCGACGTTCTATATGTGAATGGAGTAGAGGGAGCGCCAAAGGAAACCAAAGATGCATTGGTTCGTGCCAGCCAGGATTATACAAGAAGAAAGAGTCTCAACTTCACGAATGTGAAGAAAACAAAAACCGGAAAGGGCGGAGGTAAAAATCATATTTATGATATTGAGAACCTGAGTGCAACTTATGCCTACACTGAGATCTACCACAGGAATTACGACATTGAATACAGTCTAACAAAAACCTACCAGGGAATTTTAGGTTATGCTTTCAGCAACCAGCCAAAGCCGGTAGAACCATTTAAGAAAGCAAAATTCCTTTCATCGCCGTACCTGAAACTGATCAAGGATTTCAACTTTAATTATGCTCCGTCCAGTTTGTCGGTGCGAGCAATGATTGACCGCATGTATTCAGAGCAACAACTCCGCAACAATACTGGCCTTGCATTCATTATTGAACCTACTTTTTTCAAGACGTACAGGATGAGTCGTTTCTATGGTCTGAACTGGGACCTGACGAAATCACTGAAGTTTGATTTCAATGCAGATGTGCTTGCCGATATTGATGAGCCGCCTGGTAGACTGGATACTCAGGAAGAGAAGGATTCCGTGAAAACCAACATCGGGAACCTTGGCAGAATGAAAAATTACCACCACGTAACCAATGTCACTTACAATATTCCGCTGAATAAAATTCCGCTTATAGACTGGGTGACTGCAAGTGTGCGTTACAGTGGTGATTACAGGTGGACAGCAGGTGCCCTTGCACTCGTGGATAATACCAATGATCAATTCGAAGTGAACTCGTTTAAGAATACGATCCAGAATGCACAAACGATCAACTATACTGCGAATATGAATTTCGGTTCATTGTATAATAAATCACAGCTCATCAGGAAATACACATTACCGAAGCAAGCGGCGCGTCCGCAAAGCCGCGACAGCAAGTTGAAGCCGAAGCTGCCGGTTGATTCTCTGAATAAGGCCAAGGCTGATACAACGAAAAGAAAAGATCCATTCGAACCTTTTCTCCGCGGTGTGTTTTCATTGTTGACATCTGTTAAATCAGCCCAGGCAACATACAGCGAAACGAATGGTACGATGGTTCCCGGATTTATTCCCAAGCCACAATACCTTGGAACCAATTTCGACTATAGCAACAGTGATTTTCCTGAATCAGGATCATCCAATGCACCGGGATGGGGCTTTATTTTTGGAAGCCAGAAAGATCTTCGCCCTGATGCTATTCGATATCATTGGATAACGACAGATACCTCGCTGAATTCACAATATGTCACAACCAGTCTGCAGAATTTCACAGGAAGAATTGCAATTGAGCCTGTGAAGAGTTTTAAAATAGATGTAAGCTTCAACAGAAATTTCTCAGTTACAAAGAGTGAATATTTCCGTGCTGATGCAAATGGTGAATTCATGTCGTTTAGTCCTACGGAGCAGGGAAGTTTCAGTATTTCATATCTGACATGGAATACATCTTTTATCAAGGATGCAAAAGATTACAGCAATAAGAACTTCAAGAATTTTGCTGCTTATCGCCCATCCGTTTCTGAGTTACTTGCAAATGAAAATACGGCTTCATCAGGTGTGGATGTAAATGGATATCACCAGGGATATGGAGCTACACAACAGGAAGTACTTACCTATTCATTTTTGGCTGCATATGCCGGAAAGACGCCAGATGGAAAATCAACGGATCGTTTTCCGAAAATCCCAAAACCCAACTGGCGTATTTCTTATGATGGATTATCTAAGCTGAAATTCTTTCAAAGCTTCTTGCAAACCCTAACGCTTAGTCATGGTTATCGCTCTACATACAGTATTAATTCTTTCACACAAAATTTAGGATACCGAGAAAACAATGACCAGCCGATAGTTCTTGATACAATTGGAAATTTTGTTCCAAAATATGACTTCCAGCAGATCTCGGTTGCAGAACAATTCTCCCCGCTGATCGGCATTGATATTACATTTAAGAACAGTTTGCAGGCTCGTTTCGAGTACAAACGCGACAGGACGGTTTCATTGAGCTATGCAAGTATCCAGGTAACTGAAGTGCGGGGCGAAGAGTACTCCGTTGGCGCAGGTTATAAATTCAAGCGCGTGAAACTCCCATTCGTGCGCGTAGGACCAGCAAAAACGCGGATCGTAAATGACCTGAACCTGAAAGCAGACTTCAGTCTTCGAAAGAACACAACCATGATCCGCAAACTAGTGGAGAATGCCAACCAGCCGAGCAGTGGATCAACAAGTATCTCAGTGAAAGTTTCTCTTGATTACAACATCAGCGAACGTATTAACCTGAAGTTGTTTGCTGACAAGTTGATCACGCAGCCTTTTGTGTCTACATCATTCCCTACGTCTACGCTTACAGCAGGATTGACGATCAGGTTTACGCTGGCGCAGTAGGGCAGTTGAATGTTTGAATAGTTGAATAGTTGATTGGTTGATTGGTTGATTCGGCATGATCTGCCCATTGTAAACGATTCCCCGACTTTTGAGATATAATTTAACGGAGCAAAACTTCCAAACGAATAATTGATCCTTTATTTTATAGGTGGCAGTGTCTTGTTATTCCGACTCAGGATTTTTGAAAACTATTTGATAGCAAGAAAGGCAATATTAAATGCTGTCGATCCGCTTTTTATAGCGAGCATCTTTTTTAATAAAATTCGGTAAGGCCGGAGAAAATGTCATCAGTTTGCAAATGCCATTAATATTTAAACAAACAAAGCAACCTTACGGGGTTGCTTTGTTTGTCAAAATATTACTCTAACCTTAAATCCAAATCTTTTTATACCGATACGGTATCTGTAATAGTCCAATGCGCCTTCCGGCTTTTGAACTATAACAGCTACTCTATCGGCATTATACCAGAA
>JAPLDB010000008.1 GCA_026391975.1 Bacteroidota bacterium
TCCATGATTAATACCAATGCTAAATGGGTATTGGCTCCGGCTTATGATCTATTAAACGTAGTGATTGTTAACCCTGGTGATAAGGAAGAACTTGCACTAACGATTGAAGGGAAAAAGAAAAAATTAAAACGTTCAAATTTTGAAAGGCTTGGAAATATTTTAGAACTAAATGAGAAACAAATTGAAGGCGTATTTAAACGGTTAATTAAAAACAAACCTTATGCGAATGAGTGGATTAATAATTCTTTTTTATCAAATGACTTGAAGGAAAAGTATAAAGTTCTTCTCGAAGAAAAGTATTTAATACTATCAGAATAAATATTTCTTCTAAAAATTAATTGAAAAGCGAAGCCCTCCTTCATCCCGATGCGTCGGGACTTCGGAACTTAATTTCATAGTGGATTGCATCCACCGTACACCTACGCTTCGTCCTTCGCAGTTGAACTGCTACGAAGAAGGACTGAAGCTTCAGCGCAAGCGTAAGCCCGGAGAAGCTTAAATTATTTATTAAATATACTGAAAAGTCAAATTGAAAAGCGAAGCCCTCCTTCGCTACGCTGGCGCATAGCTTCGGAGGGCGAAGGTGGAGCTGGCGGGAGTTGAACCCGCGTCCGGACAAGCAATCGGCAAACTTTCTACATGCTTAGTGTTTATTAATTGTCGGCACAACAGCTGCCAAACACAGGCCACCATTGCACGTAGTCCCGGCCGTTGTCAGACGAAGTAATCGGAACCCCTCTTCGTCTCACTCACCATGCGGTGCTTCAGTGCGAGTACGGGTGAGCAAGTCCTCGCGAAGCAGTCAACGGGTTAATCTAAGATTAAGCAGCTAACGGTAAAGTATAATTGCCATTTACGGCTTTGAAAGTTGGGATTAACGAGCCTGGCTCACAACGCTCGGCATGCTTACTTACTAATTTCACCTGCCGTCAATTCCTGGCAGCCCCAATTTGAAAATAAGAATGTAAAGTTAATCAAAAAAAACAGAAAAAAATGGGATGATCCCCCGAAACCTTCTGGCTATTTTTTCAGGAGGTCAAATAGCCTTGTATTAATGTAAAGGGTTTCCTTCCATACCTTTTTCGATTTTACTATTTCAGAATTCTCCAGCGCTTTAAGATATTTTGACGCAGTAATTCTTGAAATGCCCAAACGTTTCTCAAGGAATTCACTCTTACAATAAGGCTGCTCAAACAGTAATTCAATTAATTCCCTTTTATAAATTTTAGGCATCCTCTCCTGAACCAAATCCCTGGTCTGGTCAAATAGCTTTTTGATAGCCTGAATACGTGTGATCGTTTCGTTTGAAGTTGATTCTATCCCCTTTAAAATATATAAAATCCATCCTTCCCAATTTTGTTTTGTACGGACCTCCTGCAACATCCTGTAATAATCAGGCCTGCTGTCTATTATATAACCGCTTAAAAAAAGCACAGGACTTTCTAGCAGCCCATTCATGATCAGGTACAATATATTTAATATCCTTCCGGTCCGGCCATTTCCATCGTAAAAAGGATGTATGCTTTCAAACTGATAATGTTGTACCGCCATTTTTATCAGGTGCGGAATATCGTCCTCATCATTTATATATTGCTCAAAGTTTCGCAATAATTTATTGATGGAGTCAAAATTATCAGGAGGGGTGTAAATTAATTTTCCTGTTGAAGCATTTCGAAGTGCCGTCCCGGGAAGCTTTCTTATGCCTGCATTATTTCCCTCCAGTATCCTTTGGATCTCAATAATTGCATTTGTCGTCAAAAAAGATTTGCTTTTAATAAATCTTACTCCATAAATCATCGCTTCCAGGTACCGTAACACTTCTTTCGTGGCATTGTCTGTATCGAAACCCTTCGCTGAAAGTGACTGGTATAATTTGTCCTGCGTTGTTATGATATTTTCAATTTCTGAACTGGCCCTGGCTTCTTTCAGAATAACTGCATTCAGCAGGATTTCCGGATTTGGTAAAGTGTGGGCCATTCCTTTTAATTCAGCCAATGCAACTGAAGATTTTACCAATTGCTTTAAAACTTTTACCGTTTCAATCTGGCCTTTTGCAGGCGGCAAAAGGGGCAGGTTATTGAAAGCACTTGCGCTTTCCGGAACAATATGCCTTTTGCTTTTTGTCATGTATACTGTCTTTACCTGATGTATTTATCATGTAAAGATAATGACTTTTTTTATACATGACAAATCTATCATGTATAAAAACGATACCTGTGAAATTACGCGCTGTCCAACACTATTATTCATTCAGACAAGAATGGCCCGTTTGCCCCAACAAAGCATATTTTTATCAAATTTCAGGCATTCTGAACGCCAGTTTCTGTTTTACGTCGGGACCAATCATGTAATAATTCTTCACCCTCCTCACCCCAAATCTCAAATATACTTTGTATGTTTACCCTACAAATTAAACCTTTAAAATATGCGATCTAATTTTACCCGGATAGTTTTTATTATTCTTTTTTCCATCCTCACCGTTTCTGCAATGGCAGGAACCAGTGAATGGAATTACCTTTCTTCAAATACTGGAAATGCAAAAGACCATACTACTATAAGCGTGGTCAGTTCCTCGGTTACGGAAACTGAACTTCTGTTTTCTCTCGACGGGTTTAAAAAATCGCCCGTACAGACTCCAAGCGGAAATGCCTTTGTAATCAGCTCATCAAAACTCACACGCATCCTTGAAGCAGGCGCACCTGATCTGGCCAAGATGGCTTTCTCTATTGCCATCCCTGATCATGCTGCCATGGTGGTTGATGAATTGAATTCATCTTACACAACCTATACAAATGTAGACGTGGCTCCGGGCAAAGGAAATATCTACCGAAACACCGACCCTTCAACAGTTCCTTATACTTATGGCAGTGCATATTCACAAAATCAATTTTATCCCGGACAACTTGTACAGCTTCAGCAACCTTATATCGTGCGCGACCTCAGGGGACAAGCAGTGTGGGTTTTTCCATTTCAGTACAACCCTGTTACAAAAGAATTAAGGGTTTATTCTGAAATACATTTCAAGGTAAAGGCAAACGGCACCTCCGTTGTAAATGCACTTTCGCGTACAGTACCACTTACTAAAGTTGATCCTTCGTATTCAGCACTCTATCGTTCCCATTTTGTAAATCACAATTCGATTTTGTACACGCCGATCCCGGATGCAGGCAACATGCTCGTGATCTGCTACGATCAGTTTATGCAGGCCATGCAGCCGTTTGTTGACTGGAAAAATAAAATGGGACAACGAACTGAAATTGTTGCGTTTTCCACTGTGGGAACAAATGCCACTGATCTTAAAACATATATTGAAAATTATTACAACACCACAGGCCTCACGTTTGTATTGCTTGTCGGCGACGGCGCACAAATCCCTGTCGCCTCCACATCAAACGGTGAAAGTGATCCAAGCCTCGGTTACCTTCTTGGCAATGATTCTTATGCTGAAGTTATTGTGGGAAGATTTTCCGCAGAAACGATTGCCGAAGTTGAAACACAGGTAGACCGCACGATTACCTATGAAGCATTTCCTGATCCAACAGGACAATGGTACCACAAAGCCGTCTGCATTGGCTCCGACCAGGGTCCGGGCGACGACAACGAAATGGATTATGAGCATGAACAAAACATGCGCACCGATGAACTGGGTTATACATATACTGATGCTGATGAGCTGTTCGACGGTTCTCAGGGCGGTGCTGATGCTGCCGGCGATCCTGCACCTGTAGACCTTGTGAATTCTCTCAACGACGGCAGAAGTGTTATTACTTATACAGGACACGGTAGCTGCGGCAGTTTCGGAACAACAAGTTTCAGTACTAGCAATGTTGGTTCACTTACCAATGCAGACATGCTTCCGTTTGTGTGGGCGGTTGCATGTGTGAACGGACAGTTCAATGGTTATGATTGCCTTGCAGAAGGATTCATGCGGGCTACTGATGGAAACGGAAAAGCAACTGGAGCGATTGCAACATTCATGTCTACAATTAACCAGAGCTGGGATCCTCCAATGGATGCGCAGGATGAATTCGTTGACATTCTTACTGAACAATATCAGGGATCAAATATTAAACGAAGCTTTGGCGGTATCAGCGTGAATGGCTGCATGCACATGAACGACCAGTATGGAACAGCAGGTGATGAAATGACGGACACCTGGACATGTTTCGGAGATCCTTCATTGATGGTGCGCACTGCAACACCTGCTGCAATGACTGTTACACACGATCTTGTGATTGACGAATCAGCTGCCTCCTTCATGGTCAACTGCAATACAGACGGAGCACTTATTTGTCTGAGCAAGAACAACCAGATCATTTCTACTCATTATGCATTGCTTGGTCTTTGCAACCTGCAAAACATCAGTGGCCTCATCGTTGGTGATACACTCGATGTAACAGCAACAGCATACAACATGATCCCTTACTTCGGCAAAGTGATCGTTACAGGAATTACCGGAATAACAGAACAACGGGGAAACACATCAGATTTTTCAGTTTACCCATCTGTAATTTCCTCTGGTCACACATCAGTTCAATATGCCCTTACTGAAAGCTCAACAGTGAATATTGATGTTACCAATAGCCTCGGACAGAAAATTTTAACCCTTTTGTCAAATACTGAGCAAAAAGGAATTCACACTGTAGATGCTGACCTGAAAGGATTGTCGAAAGGAGTTTATTTTATTCAACTGAACAACTCAGGAAAAATTCAAAGTAAAAAGATTGTCATACAATAATTGATTCATCTGCAAGGCAACGGGCTGCTCAAATGGGCGGCCCGTTTTTTTAAATGTTGCCTTGTTTACTTTTAAATTTAATGATTCCCACTCGAAAGGAGGGATTAGTAAATTTACTTCCTTGTCATTCTTCGGGTAAAACAAATAAACCAATAAGGCCGGTGCCCTGATGGCCATCTGGAAACATCGTTATTCCTCCGTGAGCCTCCGTGAGCCTCCGTGGTTCTCCGTGGTTAATTCCCCTGGCTGCTTAATGGCCCTCCTTGTTTCCGCAATATTATTTTTATTGGGCAACTAAAAATAGAAGCAATGAGGACAGCTTCCCAATGGCCATCATGAAATTAGTGAATTCCTCTGCGAGCCTCAGTGGTTCTCCGTGGTTTATTCCCCTGGCTGTTCAATGACTCTCCCTGTTCCTGCACTATTATTTTTATTGGACAACTAAAAATCATTTTCTAACATTGTATCGGCAATCGCTTTCAAAAAAATTCCACATGTCTAAATCCCGCAACATGAGTTTCATTTCAACAGGTGCTTTCTGGGGAGTTGTCATCATACTCTTCGGCCTTTCAATACTTCTTAGGGAAGTATTCCATGTACATATTCCTTTTGTAAAGATCCTCTTTGGACTTCTTCTCGTCTACTGGGGTGTAAAAATGATCGCCGGCGGATTTATGCGAAGCGGATCAGGAAATGCAGCCGTATTTGGAAAATCTGACATGGAATACGATGAACGCCACGACGACTATGATATTGTGTTCGGAAGCGGCACCATCGATCTTTTTAAAATGGAAACGCCCACGCAAAACAGGAAGGTAGAGGTGAGTGTGGTTTTCGGCAATGGAGTACTGATCATCAACGACAGCATACCGATGAAGATTGAAATGAATTCTGTTTTCGGCGCAAGTGTGCTGGAAGACAAACGCATCAATGCATTGGGGAAAACCTATAATACTACATCAGCTTATAAAGAAGGCCAGCCGTATATAAAGCTGGAGACAAATGTGGTTTTTGGAAGACTGGTGATTCAGAGCAAGCGGTGGTGAGCAACCGGATAAACCGGTTGTAAAAAAAACAAGCAGCTGGTATTTTCTTAGAACAACTGCAACTTACTCTTCAGTAATGAAGTAAGTTCTTCAATAGAAGATGGCAGGTATTTTTTGATGAAATGATATTCCATCGGGAATTCTGAACGTGCTTCTTTCTCTCTCCCTTCTTTCATCAGTTTAAAAGCACTTCCACTCATATTGAATAGAGAAGATGATTTTATGGAATTTTCTTTCGGGGTGTCGAGTGTGTTTTCCATTTTGTTTCGGGATTAAGTTTGTAAGGGTAAAGCTATACCATACACGGTCCCGAACCTATGAAATCACATTAAGTTTGTGTTAAGAAAATTCAGGCTATTTGCCACTTTCCACTTTCAACCGAGCAAAATGAATCAAAAACCCCTGTTGAACCGGACAAACTTGTTTAATTCCAATTGCATTGCATACCGCAAATGCCTTTCGGCTGCTTCCCTTTTAACTTTTAACTTATAACTTCTAACTTATTCCTTGCGGCTACGCCACCATCCCCTGCTTATACTCCTCATGCAACTGGTGAATGATGCCATCAGCAAGCCCGATTTGCGGAACAATAATCTCCTCAATCTGGGCGACCTTCATAATACTCAGAAAAATTTTTGCTGCGGGTACAATTACATCTGCACGGTCAGGATTGAGCTGCCAGAGTTCCATGCGTTCTTCTACTGTATGAATTTTCAACTCATCATAAAGTTCTTTGAGTTTCTCAAAAGGAACAGGTTTGTCCTTACGGTCAAGCATCTTGAAAATCTTATTGATGTTTCCGCCTGAACCGATTGCGATCAGGGAACGGTGTCCATTGACAAGTTCACGGATCTTATCCTTGAAAGCATACCACTTTTCCTTTGTTACCTGACCCTTCAGCCAGCGGATCGTTCCTATATCAAATGATTGAGAAAAAACACATTGTTCCTTATGAAAAAGTGTTACCTCCGTACTTCCTCCGCCAACATCAATGTACAAATAGCTTTTGCTTTTATCCAGATGCTCCTCTACATGGTTGGAAAAAATAAGGTCAGCTTCCGTTTTTCCTGAAATGATGTCAATTCTCAGACCGCATTCCCTTCTGATCTGCTTAATGATCTCCTGTCCATTGATGGCTTCACGCAAGGAAGCGGTGGCACAGGCACGGTAAGCAACAGGCTCGAATACATCGATAAGAAGTTTGAAAGCATGCATGGTTTTCATAAACCGGGCGGCGCGCCTGGCAGAGATCCTTCCTGACTGAAAAACATCTTCTCCGAGCCGCAAAGGAATTCGGATCAGCTCTGCCTTTTTAAAATGGGTTTCGCCGTGCTCTTCCACCGCATTGCATAAAAGCAGACGGACAGCATTGGAACCGATATCTATGGCAGCGTAGCGCAAAAGCTTTGATGAAGTTGGATTACTGCTCAAAGATGCTTCGGACTCCTGCATATTTACTGTTAAGTTTTAAATTTTTTTCAGACCACAATGTTAAGAAGTGTGGCCGGGGTTTTCTCCACGATTGTTGCGGAAACTAATTTTTCCGGTTTCCACTTTCCATTCAGCCACCTGGAAATATCATCCTGTGAGCGGACAGAAGCCGCGCTGCTCCGTTTTTTGTATTCATTCTTTTGCTCCTTGTCAACGATACGCGCCTTGTTATTGTCATTGAGCTGGATTTGAATGTATGTCATCAGTTGCTTCTGCAGGTCCTTGTCATAAATGGGCAAAGCAACTTCACTGCGATGATCCAGGTTGCGGTACATCCAATCGGCGGAGGAAATAAAATATCTTTCATCCCCATTATTTGCAAAAATAAAAATACGGCTATGCTCTAAAAACTTATCCACGATGCTGATTACTTCGATATTATCACTGTAACCTTTCAGCTCGGTAACCAAAGAACAAATCCCGCGGATGATCATTTTAATTTTAACTCCAGCTTCGCTGGCCTGGTATAGTTTTTTGATCATCTCTGCATCTACAAGACTATTCATTTTGATGTACATGTAAGCCGGCTTCCCAGCTTCAGCATTTTTTATTTCATCGCCGATCATTTGAAGGAATTTCTTGCGCATGTTGAAAGGAGAAACGAGCAACCGCTTGTACATTCCGGTTTTAAAATTATCCCGGTAAAAACTAAAAAGCTTCACTACCTCTTCTGTAATTTTCTTATCGCTTGTGAGCAATGAGTGATCGCAATAGAGTTTCGCAGTTTGTTCATTAAAGTTCCCAGTCCCCAGATGTGCGTAATGCACGGTCTTTCCTTCTTCCTTCCGCGCGATCAGAAAAAGCTTGGAGTGAACCTTCAGTCCCGGCACTCCGAAAATGACCTGAGCTCCTTCCTCCTGCAGTTTGTTTGCAAAAGCAATATTCGCCTCTTCATCAAACCTGGCCTGTAACTCTACTACTGCAGTTACCTGCTTGCCGTTCTTTACTGCATTGATCAATGCATTCACAATCCCTGAATTGATCGCGGCACGGTACAACGTAATTTTTATCGATTCCACTTTCGGATCAATTGATGCTTCCCGCAGCAGGTCAATGATATGGTGAAAGGAATGATAAGGATATGCCAGTAATACATCCTTCTGCCGAATCACCTTAAAAACACTCCGCTGTCCCATTAAATCAGGATGATCGGCAGGATGTGGAATATTGTATCGCAGGTTTTTTTTACCCAGATCAGGAAAGTTCATAAAATCCCTGAAGTTGTGGTATCGTCCGCCCGGAATAAGATAGTCTGACTTATCCATGTTGATTTTCTTCAGCATGAAGTTCAACAGGTCATCCGGTATTTTTTCATCATATGCAAGGCGAACCGGGGCTCCTTTCTTCCGCATCTTCACGCTCTTTGATACTTTCTCCATTAAACTCTTGGAGATATCACCCTCAATGTCCAATTCCGCATCCCTTGTAATTTTTACGGTATACGACTCAATTTTTTCATAAGTAAAAACTGAAAAAATATCATCTAAGCAGAAACGTATTACATCATCCAGCAGGATAATCATTCGTTGATGATCGGTTGCAGGCAAGACAAGGAAACGCGAAACGACATCTGTAGGTAATTCGATCAGTGCATACTTCCATTTCTTCTCCTTTATACTTTGTGCAATCTTTATTATCAGATAAGTAGATTTGTCTTTCAGATAAGGGAACTTGGGAGCAGACTCCAGCATTATAGGAACAAGGAAAGGGTAAACCTGGTCGTGAAAATAGCTCCTCACATATTGTTGGTGCGATTCCGAGAGTTGTTTTTCGTTGACCAGAAAAATGTTCTCCTTTTTCAATTCCCCGAGAATGGATTCATAGATCTTTTCGAATTTTTTTTGCTGCCGGATTACAATCTTCTGAATATTTTCAAGTAATACATTCGGAAATTCGCCGAACATTTGCTTTCCCTTATGCGGCCACTTCACCATTCTCCTAATGGTCGCGACACGCACACGAAAAAATTCATCCCGGTTATTAGAAAAGATGCCCAGAAAACGAATCCGTTCAATCAATGGAACAGTTGTATCTTCAGCCTCCTGAAGAACGCGTGCATTAAAAGAAAGCCAACTCAGATCACGGTTGATAAGAGGAACCTTTTTACTCATCAAAAACAAAATTACTGATTCTCCTGACTGCTTCCTACTGAAATGGCAAGTGGCTGAGTGCTAGCTTTTGAAGGTGCAACATAGGCGGTTTTTTTCTTTGGGCGCGGGTATTTAACAGACACGGGTTTTGGCGCAACCGATTTCCTCACTGAAGCCTTCTTCGCCTTTTTCCTTTTGGCTTTTACCGCTTCCTTTTTCTCCGTTAGTGCCTTGATTGTTTTATTGAATTTTTTTGTCACCGATTTCACTGACTGCTTAATAACTTTTTTCGTTTTTGGAACAGCATGGCTGTCATACTTCGCAAGAACGTTTTGAATTGCAGTCGCCAGGTCATTTTCAAGTTTCTTTTTGGTTTGCTTTTTCATATAGAGTAATTAATAGAAGCAACAATGAATTAACATGCTGCGCCTGTTATCGGAGTAAATCTTTAGAAAAATAAAACATGAAAAAAGTAAATTTGAAATAGTAATATGGAATTTACTTTGTGTTCACATGATTATTTTGAAGCTTAATAAAAATCCAGAGGCAGGACCGGTACTTTCACATGGCAGATTTAAAAGTGAAATACCGGTTGAACGTAAATTCAACCGGCATTCACTACTTAAATACACCAAAAAACATCTTGTTCACTTACCGGTCAACGTACTTAAAACTATGGGCAGGTATGGTTAAACTGTCCAAGCAATATCAGGAAGTCGACATTATTCACAAGTCCGTCGTGATCCAGGTCAGCAGCGCATCCGTTGCAGTTCTGATTGAATAATCCTAACAGCAACAGGAAATCAATATTATCAGTGATATGATCGCCGTTAAAATCAGAAGGAAGGGCATTGGTAACTGATACAGGCGTGGAAGTCGCTGAACATCCATTTGTGGATCCGGTAATTGTTACGGAATAACTTTGGAATGAACCGGCACTAATGCTTGAAGTGGTTGCTCCGGTCGACCAGAGATAAGTATTGTTAACCCCGGCTGTTGCGGCCAACGTTACTGAATTCCCAAGGCAAATATTCGTGCTTCCTCCCGGTGTAATGGATGCAGCAAATCCGGAACATATATCAAGGTCCAAACCGGTAATTACATCAGACCTGAATTTCCGGAGTTTCAAATCTCCAAAATCCTTGGCCTGATTGCTGTCGTTATAAAGATTCACAGCTCCTCCATCTGAAATAATCTGGAGTTTTGTCAATGATAGTTGTCCTGTTGTTGTATCATTTACCTGCATCAATCCTTCAATATTTAAAATACCACCTGCAGAATTTGTTATTGCAATAGGTGCATCGGATGCATAGCCAGTCCATTTATATAAATTATTTACACCTCCGTCGTCAACAGGACTTCCGGCAACGATAATATACGTTTTATTCGACAACTGAATTATATCACGAATACCCCTGAAGTCCAGATCCAGTTCTATTGGTGCACCGAATGTTGGATTACCTGCAGGGGAGCCATTGTTAAACCAGGATTCAAAATTGAGTATGGGTGCAATAAGTGCATTGTGTCGTAAAGTGAGTGGGACCAAAGGAGCCCGCAGTGCAAGAAACAATGTAGTGCTGTCGGGACCAAACACCATTCCTTCAAGCGAAAATCCCGCAATGCCTTTGGAATTTATTCCCGCCGAAGCTGAAGCCGTAAAATCATATCCGTTTGCATCACCCCATGCAAGTAATGCTGTCCTGATATTTACATATCCGGAGAAAGCAAAATTTGTTGCAGCACCTGTTCCACTCACTGTTGTTGCAAACAAACGATCACGGTTGGGTTTATTATCATATGGGAATTTTCCATTGCTCATTGACCCGGTCCAGTACATTTTGCCGGAGGTTGTTTTGCTTTTTGTTCCTGCTTCCACATCCACTTCCGGGTGACCGGGATCAGGCAATGCCAGATTAGAAGAATAATTATATGATACCAAAGGCAAACCTGAAGCCTTTCTGGAATATACATTCAATATATCCAACTCATCATCGCCGCTGATGTAATAGTTATAGTCTATTGGAACCCCATCAGAACCATCAGACATTCCCGTATGCCAGAAAGTATTCGCCAGATCAATATCAGGGGCAGATCCTGAAGCTGCAAATGCAATTACATAGGTAGTATTGTTTATTCCATCATTGACATTTACAGTGATATTGGAATACCCGATTCCCACAGGAATGATTTTTACATTTCGGATGGCACCTGTACCCGAAACAATGAGATTTGCATTCGGCACCACTGCAATATTGCTGCTGGTAGCAGTTACAATTAAACTTGCTGCAGCTGTTTCTATATCTCCAACCACAAAATCAACTCCCAACGTTGCTGCGGGATCTGTAATGTCAGTGATTACACCACTCAGTCCGTATAGACTTGCCGGAGCAACCACTACTCCACCATCAATGAAATCGGAAGTTGTGCTAACATTCATTGCAATGGTAGGAGGATTATCGGCATCGTTATCAGTAATAAGTAAATTTTGCGAAGTAATTGCTCCCAGTAAAATTCCTGAAGAAGGACTGCTGATTGTTAAAGTTGCTGTTTCATTTCCTTCTATCGCTGCATCATCAACAATGGTAAACGTAACAGATCCTGTTGTTGCTCCGCCCGGAATAGTAATAGTTGTATTGGAAAGGTTGTAATCCCCGGCAGTAATTCCGGTACCGGAAACTGCAAGAGCAACTGTTTGGTTCCCTGTCACCGGTGAAGACGCAGTGACTGTAACTGTTACCGCTGTTGTTGCAGCTTCTGAACCTGTGTTGGTACTCAATGAAATGTTTACCGTTGGAGTTCCTGATGCAACCGGTGCAAAAGTGATTCCTTTATAATATACGCCTGTTGCTGCGGCAACAATTGTTGAGGCCGATGATCCGGATCCTGTATCGGTAATTTTGATAACCCTGTTTCCTGTTGCATCAAAAGTGGTTGCATACAAAACAGGATTAGCACCCGAGTAATTCACCACCAGTCCGTAAGCACCGGTATTTGTTATTCCTGTACCAAGTGTATATGCAAGGCTCCAAACCGCTCCGCTCTTTGTCCATTTTTGAATTCCGCCTGCAGCTGTATTCAGGTTAATGGCAATATAGCAGACATCCAGCGAAGGATTAAATGAAAAATCTTCCGGTACAATTGTTCCGGTGTTGATGATCTGGCTTACAGTTACTGTTCCACTTACAGGTAATCCGGTTCCCAGTTTAAAAATACCAAGCTGTGATGCTGTGTTTGAAGGACCCGCTTTTTGTGTGGAATAATAAATTTCACCGTTGAATATTCTCATCGCATATCCTTTCGGTGATGCTGTGCCTGTTGCCAGTCCTGCTTGCGCTCCTGGTCCGTAATAGTCTATTCCATCAACATTATTCACAGATGCGCCGGCAGCCCAAAAATTAATTCCGTCAGATACTGCGCTTCGTATATCATTCAGGTTATAGAATGTATTGCTGGATGCAAATTGGGTGTAAGCACCTGAAGGAGTCACACTTCCAACAACACGTGGAACTGTGGCTGCCGTTGTACCGGTGACGTCACCAAAAGTTCCGGCTGTTCCGTAACCTGCCAGCACAAGATATTGACCGTTGGTTGATGTGGTGATAAATCCTTCTGATCCACCAAAAACACCGGCCGATTGAAATGGCGTTGCACCAGTTGAAGGAATCGCAACTGTTGCTGCAGGTGTTCCTGTCGTCGTAAATTCTTTTAATTTAACCGGAGATGAAGCTTTACTCACGCTTCCTGTAGTTTGCAAAACAACGAGATTGCCTGAAGTGAAACTGGAAGGATTAATTGTTACGGACATTGTTCTTACTGCACTTGATCCGCAACTATTATTTGCAGTAACACTCAGCGTACCTGCTGTAGCTGCAGCAGAAAAATCAATTGTCACACTGTTGGTACTGCCGCTGTTAATGGTAGCCCCGTTCCCTGAATAATTCCAGGAGTAAGAAGTTGCAGCAACATCATTAGGAACTGTATAAACAACTCCAGTCTGACCAATACTCACAAATGTTGAACTTGTTGTAAAGTTTGCCGGTTGAACCGGGACGCTAAGCTCCGTCACAGTTACAGGTGCTGAAGTACCGCTGCAGGTTCCGTTAAATACAGTTACTGAATATGTACCCGCTGATGTCACTGAAATTGTTTGCGTAGTTTCAGCATTGCTCCACACATAAGCAAGGTATCCTGATCCTGCATCAAGTGTTGTTGATCCACCTGTGCAGAAAGTCAGCGCTCCAATAATTGTAGTCACAGGAAGCGCATTTACCGTCATTGTGATTGTATTGGATACAGCCGTTGATGATGTTACGCAATTTAAAGTTGACGTCATGGTGCATACGATGACATCATTGTTTGACAGAACAGCAGAACTATAGGTCGCATTGTTGGTTCCCACGTTGTTTCCGTTTTTAGTCCATTGGTAGGACGGGGTTCCGCCATTTACAGGAATTGCAGTAAACGTCACGTTGGTGCCTGAACAAATGGTATTTCCCGGAGCAGCTGATATACTTACTGCAGGTGTTACATTAGAGTTTACAGTTATTGTAAGATTATTTGAAGTGGCAGTTGTTGGTGACGCGCAACTATTGGAAGATGTCATTACAGAAATTACAATATCCTGATCTGCAAGCGAGTTGTTCGAATAAGTTGCGCTGTTACTGCCAACATTATTTCCGTTTAGTTTCCATTGGTATGATGGAGTTGTTCCTCCATTGACCGGAGTAGCAGTAAAAGTAACATTTGTTCCGTTGCAAATAGTTGTGCCTGCATCAGGTGCAATGCTCACCGCCGGAGTTACTGAAGTAGTTACATTGATGGTAATAACATTAGAAGAAGCTGTAGCAGGCGTTGCACATGTTGCATTCGAAATAAGGTCACAAGTAACAATATCTCCATCTGCCAACAAACTGTTTGAATAAGTATCAATCCCTGCTCCGACATTGTTTCCATTTAACTTCCATTGATATGCAGGCAAACTGCCGCCATTGACGGCAACTGCGGTAAACGTAACATTGGTACCTGAACAAATTGTACTTCCCGGATTTGCACTGATAGAAATAGATGGATTTACATTTGGATTTACAGTTACACTTGCAGGTGCAGACGTGGCAGAACAGTTATTACTTGTTACTACAACAGTGAAACTACCGGAAGTATTTACAATGATATCCTGAGTTGTTGCTCCGATTGACCATAACCAGGAATTTCCTGCAGATGCGCTAAGTGTAACTGAACCTCCTGAGCAGAATGCGGTGGGACCGTTAGGAGCGATGGACGCAGTTGGCAAGCTGTTAACAGTTACCGAAGTTGATGATGATGAAGTACCACATGCATTGGTCACAGTAACGTTATAAGTTCCGCTTGCTGCTGTTGTGGCATTTGAAATAGAAGGGTTTTGTGTTGTTGAATTAAAACCGTTCGGGCCAGACCATGAATATGCAAGTGGTGAAGTACCGGTTGCAGTTACACTTAAGTTGAGCGGACTTCCGGCACATACAGGACTGTTGCTGGTTACCTGTGTAATTGCAGGAGACGTACAGGATGAAGGAGCAAATGCAATTCCGCGGAATGCAGTATTTGTACCAGCGCTTGCAAGTGCAGTTAAATTAACTGATCCGTCATCGGTAATTTTTACAAGGCGGTTAGTAGCTTCATTTGTTGTGGCATACAAAACAGGATTTGCTCCTGAAAAATCAACGACCAAATCAAAAAATGATATCGTTGATTGAAGTGTTGAAGATAATGACCAGGTACCCGATAAAGTCCATTTTTGAATTCCTGTAGATGTAGCTACGTAACAAACTGTAGCTGTTGAATTCATATAAAATCCGCTGGTTGTAGTGTTTGCGTTGTTGAAGAGTGAAGTTAAGGTATTTGTTCCTGATGTGGGGAAACCGTTGCCTACTTTGAACACACCCGTATTTGCCGGAGTTCCTGTGGCAGAAGCGCCGGAGATGTATAACTGGTTATTAAAAATTTTTACAGCGCGTAAATTTGTTTTTGAATTTGCAATGATGGCTGCGGCAGATGGTCCGAAATAATCAACGCCATCATTTGCACCTACACCCCAGAAATTGGTACCATCAGAAGTTGCCCAACGTATGTTATTTGCATTAAAAAAAGTTGTGCTCGCAAAATTCCTGGTGAATGCACCGCTGCTGTTGACTGTTCCGATTGCACGGTTTATAGAAGCAGAAGTTGAACCGGCAAGTGCTGTGGCATTGGGCAGTGCTGCCGCATATCCGTCAATAACCAGTTTTAATCCGTCAGATGAAAGAGAAAGACCTCCCTCGGAAGATGCGCTGCCACTTTTAATCAAAGCATTCGTTCCGCTGGAGTCAATCATTTTAGAGAAACCGGGAGTGCCGTCTGTCTGAAATTCTTTTAGGAATAAAGGATTGCCGGTGTTGGCCAAAGTTCTGTTGCCGGCACCCAACTGCAATACCACGACACTGCCCGCAGTAAACTGGGAAACAACTGTAATTGCAATGGTCCTGGCTGCACTGGTACCGCAACTATTGGTTGCTGTAACACTCAATGTTCCACTTGTTGCAATTGAAGAGAAGTCAACGGTAACGCTGTTACTGCTCCCATTGATGGTAGCCCCGGTTCCGTTGTAACTCCATGCATAGGTAACCGACGCGACATTGGGAACAGTATAAACTACACCTGTTTGACCAATGGTAACATTGGCTGAACCTGCAGTAAATGCCCCGGGTTGTGCGGGCGCATTCAGAATCGTAGTTGTGACCGCTGCAGATGTACCGCTGCATGTTCCGTTAGAAACTGTTACAGAAAAAGTTGCTGCCGTATTGACAGAAATAGTTTGTGTTGATTCACCTGTACTCCAGGAATAAGTGGCATATCCTGAGCCTGCATCAAGCGTTGTAGAACTGCTGCTACAGAAACTAAGTGTTCCTGAAATTGATGGAACAGGAAGCGCATTCACTGTCATTGTTTCTGCGTTGGAAACAGCCGTTGGCGATGTTGCACAATTCGCATTTGAAGTCATGGTGCAAACAATTGCATCATTATTAACCAGTGCTGCATTTGTATAGGTCGGACTGTTGGTTCCAACATTGGTACCGTTTTTTGTCCACTGGTAAGAAGGAGTTCCACCATTTACCGGAGTAGCAGTAAACGTTACACTCGTTCCTGCACAAATGACATTACCGGGGGCGGAAGCAATAGTAACCGAAGGAGTTACAGCCGGGGTAACTGTAATGGTAAGATTGTTTGAAGTAGCTATAGTTGGTGAAGCACAACTGTTAGATGAAGTCATCACACAACTCACCACATCCTGGTCTGCTAAAGTATTATTTGAATAAGTATTGCTGTTGGTACCGGCATTATTTCCGTTTAATTTCCATTGATAAGATGGAGTTGATCCACCGTTCACAGAAGTAGCAGTAAACGTAACATTTGTTCCATTACAAATAGTAGTTCCGGAACCGGAGGCAATGCTCACTGATGGTGTCACAGTCCCGGTTACACTAATTGTTATTGTATTTGAATTTGCTGTAGAGGCTGTTAAGCAGGATGCATTGGAAGTTAATGTACAGGTGATGGCATCATTATCTGCAAGAGAATTGTTCGAATATGTATTTGATGAACCGCTTTGAACTGAAACGCTGTTTAAAAAGAATTCATAGTTCGGCGATGTACCGCCATTCGAAGGAGTCGCGGTGATTGTAACATTGGTTCCGGTACAAATAACATTTCCAGGTGCTGCTGCAATACTTACAGATGGGGTTACATTTGCGTTAACGGTCATCGTAAGTGTATTTGACGTGGCAGAAGCAGGTGACGCACAAGTTGCTGTTGAAGTTATTAAACAGGTAACCAGGTCTCCGTTTACCAATGTATTATCAGAATATGTGTTACTGTTTGTTCCGACATTGCCGCCGTTTAATTTCCATTGATAGGAAGGGGTGCCGCCGTTGGTTGGTGTTGCAGTAAAAGTCACGTTGGTACCTGCACAAATTACAATTCCCGGATTTGCAGAAATACTTACCGATGGAGTTACACTTGCAGTTACAACCATGGTAAGAGAATTGGAAGTTGCTGTGGTGGGAGATGCACAGGCAGCATTCGAAGTCATGTCACATGTTACAACATCATTATCAGACAATGAGTTGTTTGAATATGTATTATTGTTTGATCCAACATCACCACCGTTTAATTTCCATTGGTAAGATGGAGTGCCACCATTGACAGGAGTAGCCGTGAATGTCACGTTGGTTCCGGTGCAGATGCTGACTCCGGGATTTGCTGCGATGCTGACTGATGGGGTAACATTTGAATTCACCGTGACACTTGTGCCGGAAGATGAATTCCCGCATGCATTGGTAACCGTTACACTATAGGTACCTGTCGCTGCACCGGAAGTAACTGATGGATTGGCAACTGTGGTGGATGAGAAAGTCCCTGTACCTGTCCATGCATAGGTCAACGGTGCTGTTCCTGTTGCAGCAACATTCAGGTTTAATGTTGCCCCGTTACAGATTGGTGAGTTACTTGTTACTGAAGTGATGGTAGGTGCTGAACAAGAAGTTACTGTAATATTAAAAGTTGGGAATGTTGCGGCTGTTGAGGAACTTGCAAACCATTTGTTTGGATCGACAAAAAGTCCTAACAAATTAGTTGCAGTTCCGGAAACCGTAACAGTTGATGTTGACGATGTTCCATTTGCAAAATAACCGTTTGCATTACTTGTTGATGGTAAATTCATCCATGCTGTTGCGGGTAAAATACTTGTACTTGGTTGTAAAGTATTGGCAGAGGCGGAAGTACCGCTTAACGCAACACCATAATTAATCCCATATATTAGAGTTATTCCACTTTGTGTTGCCCAATTGGCTGTGATACCCTGAAAAATAAAAAGCTGGTCACCGGACCCGTTAAAGGAAAAATTAGTCGGAGCTGATCCGCTCCACCCGGTTCCACCTACACCGTTGGTCCAGGATAAAATTGTTCCGGCAGCCTGGTTTGAAGGAGCAGTATATGTTAGAAACCCTTCACCTGCTCTACCGGTGGTATTTGTGCCTGTAAATCCATTGTCGGTAAAATTAATGACCGTATTTGTGACAATATCCTTTAATAATACCACAGAAAACTTATCCGGATTGGCAGAATTAATTCCTACAAGAGCAACGTCACCGGCAGCTAAAGTTGTCTGCGCATTGACATCTCGAGTCAGTCCCAATATTGCAAAAAGCACAAGGCATACAGAGAGTAAATTTTTTATTTTCATGTTATTTGTTTTTAAAAAGAGGTACGAATATTGATGGACGAAAATCATGCTTATCTGCGTCACAGGATTAATGAAAATATTATTCTAACATTACCAAATCTGCAGAAATGTAAACGGAAAGAAAACCCTGTGTAAATGAAAAGATAACACAATGTTCTTTCTGCCTTTTAGAATTCGACATCATACAACCAAGGCAGGGACTATTTTTACTTTACTTACAACGGTAATTGCAGATTGGAATAATATTAAGCGGATTCAATTTATCTTCCGACACCTCAGGATATCAGTTGCGGGCATTTTAATTATTAAAAAATGAAAACAGGAAAGCTATTGACGGGATATTTAAAAAAACGAATTGCCGGTATTGAGGCATTGATGAAGAAACCTCCCGGGAATTTCAGTGTTCAGGATTTTCACCGTCTGCGGTTGGAAACCAAGAAACTCATGGCAGTTGTATCAATGCTGCATCATTCAGACAGGGCCCATAAAATGAAGAAAAAGCTGAAACCCCTGCGGAAAATATTTGACCAGGCGGGGAAAGCAAGGGCATTGCAACTTGAAGTATCATTACTTCAAAAGTATGTCTCCGGTCAGATGCTTAAAACATATCAGGGTATTTTACAAAATAAACTACTGAAAGAGAAAAGGAAATTTTCAATAGTACAGCTAAAAGAAAAAGACAAACTGAAAAATGTATTTGATTTCATCATTTCTGTGGCCATGAAAACCAGGAACAAAAATGCAATGGAATATCTCGATCACAAGAAACTCGAAATTTATTCATTCATAAAGCCGGAAAAATTAAAAACTTCAAAGCTCCATAAATTGCGCAAGGTGCTGAAGACATTTAGTTACACTCAAAAAAGTCTTGATTTAAAAAACAAGGGCATTACTTACAAAGCAATTAATGAATTGCAGGTGATATTGGGAAAATGGCATGATTACAGGGTGTTAATCGGGCACCTTTCCGCCGTTGCTGGCAAAAGCGACATTCCTACGCCGGAAAGGAAAAGGATCATGAAAATTACAGGTCAGCTGGATTCCAAAAGTCAAATGTTGTTAAAAAAAATAACCGCCGCCAGAAAAAAAACAACCTTCTGAAATTAACGGACGCTTACTTACCGAAATACCACAATGGAAACATCCTTTTCAAGATAATCCCCGTCTTCCCCAAATACACTTAGATAATAAATACCCGGATCTAGTTGCTGAATATTGATTTGGTTAATTTCATTCGCATGTAACATCCGTCCGAGGTCGATCACGCGGCCGTTCAAATCAATGAGTTGAAACGTTACATTTTTACCCGGGAAAATATTCAGACAATCAGATGCCGGATTGGGGAAAACCATGATTGACGATTGAGCCTCTTTTCCTGAATAATAAATTGAAACAATTTCCGAATATATTATACTGCCATTAAAATCAATCTGCTTTATCCGATAGTAATTGAAGCCGGCGAGCGGTGTTTCATCATTAAATGCATAATGGAGCAGTGAAGAAGAATTACCTGCTCCGCCAATCATTCCTATTGTACGCCAACTTACACCGTCAACAGATTTTTCCACCTCAAAGTGATCGTTGTTAATTTCTGCAGCCGTCGTCCACTCAATAAAAACAATTTCATTCTCTTCTCTAGCGGAAAAGTTCACCAGTTCAACCGGTAGTGGTGTAATCATCAATACTGTCAGAGAATCCATTGATGTACATCCGCCGTCGGTGGTAACTGTTACTGAATAAGTTCCGGCTGTTGTAACATATATCGTTTGATTTGTATCATTGGCTGACCACAAATATGTTACATCGCTTGCGGGCGTCGCTGTCAGCGCAACAGAATCTCCCGGAACCAATGACAAAGACCCTCCCGGCATTATCACAGCCGTAGGTAATGGCGGAATGAATTTATAACTGCATGAATCGCCATTGAGGTAAACAAGAATTGTATTAAAATCGCTTAGAGCAACTGACGATACAGACAAATCAAACTGCACAGAAACGATGGATGTGACATTGGGCAATACGGACATACTGAATGATGAAAAACGCAGTGTGCTGTCAAGAGGGTTAAAATAAGCTGATGCACTTACTGATGGTTCATGAATGATAACTGAATGATAAGTTATTTTAGTTTCATCATATTTCATTGAAAAATCTATGGCATATACCTCGTCATCAGAATAAAATGACACCGGAACAAGGAAGTAATTTCCAGAGCATGTTGCGTGGGAAAAATCAAAAATCACAGTGTCTCCTGCATCAATTGTTTGCGCTCGTACAATAATTGAAACAGAAAAAAGCAATACGAATAAGATCTTTTTCATTTTTGAAATTCCGGGAAGTGAAAGTACCCTGTACAACAACACTGAATGATTTAATGAAGTTAAGGTTATAAGAAGTTTTTGTGAACAGCCTGTTCTGAAATAAAACATGTTTCCGGGATTTGCTTCCTGAAACCGGAATGAGCCAGACAATTAAAACTTACAGGACGACAGTTAAAGTCATGAAGGTTGCCCGGAAAGCGCCATCCTATTGGCAACTCATATTATATTGTCCCAGCAACTGAAGAAAATCCTTTACATCAACAAAACCATCAGGAATAATGTCCTCAGGACAATTGGAACAGGATGTATTGTAAACCAGATTCATGAGCGAAAAGTCATTGTTATTTACAACTCCATCAGCATTGATATCGCCCGGAATAAGATGAACAGAAAGCATAGCAGAATTATTTGTACTCACTGACTGACCCATACAATTGGAAATAACACATTGGTAATTTTTTCCGTTCAGTGCGGTGGGCGGATTGGTTATTGTGAGCATTGGCGACTGAGAACCAGAATAAGAACCTCCTTCTGTTATAACCATTCCATTTTCCTTCCACTTGTATGTAAAAGGGCCGGTGCCTGTGACGTTTACTGAAAATGAAGCAGTGCCTGATCCCGGGCAAACTGCGTCAGGACTTACGGGCTGGCTAACAATTGTAACATGCTGGCATAAGCAATTCACGTGTTGAAAATTTCTCTCAACCTGTGCATGTGTTGGCTGTATTGATGCAAAAAAGAAAAAATGCATCAATAGAAAAATACTGTTCTTTATCACTTTCATCTTTCCGGAAATTATGCCGAACGAAGATGATGATTGGCCGCTGAATTTCAGCCATCTCCAATATTAAATTAACCTTAATAAATCATTGCCTGTTGGTCAGGACGGTCTGTTCACACCATAAACAAATCGGACTCAGATGAAATACATATCAGCCTCATCCATTTTGCCATAGCTGACCTGTATCTTGTTACAACGTGCGCATTTCCTGGCGGCACCATAAATGAAAAAGTAGTTGTTGTTAGTAAGATTTTCCATGTTGTTTCGCTGTATCCAATGATGGCCAAAAAGTCTGCAAACCTTTTTATAAAAAAGAAATATAAAATTTAATTAATGACAACCTTTTTAAAAGAAATAAAATTGTCATTAAACATTTTTACTGTGTAAACACCACTGGCAATTCCGGATGTATTTATTTGCAATGTCCGGTTTGCCTCAGCCATTGAAGAGAGAACTTGTGAACCATTGACATCAATTAACTCAATGGCTGCATCTACAGGTGAAATGATATTGAGGATTCCATTTACCGGGTTCGGATAGAAACTGACCAACTCACTGACATTAGAGATTTCAGGGGTTTTATCAGAAATACATTCTATCACTTTCACACTGCAAGGATCTCCGTTCAGGTAAACGATTATTGAGTCCAGGTCATCACTGCACAGGTAATGGCCCAGCATATTAAAACGGATGGAAACAAGAGGTGTATTATGGTCAATTTCCTGTAAGCTATAAGAAGTAAAATAAAGTATTCCCATGTTTAAGTTATAAACCGGCTGCAGATAGGTGGTTAGGTTTATGATCGTATCCAGACTGAAATTGGTTTCGTCAAATACCAGAGAAAAATCAAGTGCATTTATGGTGTCGTCTGATAATAAATATATCGGAAATGATACCTGGTTTCCGGCCATTACAGACTGTGAAATATCAAATACAACGGTATCAA
>JAPLDB010000104.1 GCA_026391975.1 Bacteroidota bacterium
CCGGAAAATTTTTTCTCTGAGTAATTTACAAGTTGAAGGTATGCGCATGAAACAAGGAGTCCGTCTTTATATATGAATACATACCTGAATTCCATATCTGCAGGTTGTGCAGACTCTAATGCAGCGAGGTAACCGGATTGAAGGTGAGTGGCCTCAGAATGAAAAGCATCCCAGTTTCCGGCTTCCTGGCTGATTTGATGAATTACTTTTACCTGAAAATCGCCTGAGGAAAAATGCATAAACAAGTAAACAAAAATAAATCCCGACTGTTTCAGCCGGGATCAAAGAATTCGTTAAAACCAGATTTGTGGACTAATTCTTATTGATAAATACTTTTTTGCTGATCATATCCATATCACTCTGGAGACGAACGTGATAAATACCCGTACTTATTTTATCCATTACAAGCGGAACAAGGTTAGATCCTTCAGCAATAAATGTTTCCGAAGAAAGGATCAACTGACCTTCTGAGTTGAAAACATTAATCTTGAAATTCCCTGAATAAGGAGATTGAACAAGCAGGCTTGTGTTTCCTGCATCCTGTGTTGCAACCACGACGTCAAGACCTGAATAGTTCTTACAACTCTTTACTACTACCGGTCCGAACTCTTCGCTAAGCCCGTTGTAATCGGTCTGGGTCAACTTGTAGTAAGTGAATTCATTCAGCGAGTTCTCATCAACGAATTTGTAGCTGATATTTGATGTGGAGTTTCCATGCCCTGAAACAGTTCCGATCATCTCATAGTTGATTCCGTCTGTACTTCTGGTAAGAGTGAAGTGATCGTTGTTGACTTCAGAACCTGTTGTCCATAAAAGCGATGTATTTTTTCCTTCACAATTTCCGGAGAAACTAAGAAGATTTACAGGGAGCGGACTGCTGTTTCCTGAAAGTGTCCACCAGTTCGGGAATAATGTGGCGCCCGCTACAAGTGCTGAGTTACCAGACGGATTGGATTGTGCACCCTGGTATTGTTCCCATGAAACCAATGAAGGGATCCATCTTTGCGCACGGAGTGTAACCATGCCGGGCATTTCATTAATAGAGGAACCGGCAGTCATCACAGAGAACGTCATATTTGCATTATTACTTGTACCGGTAAGATTGATATACCAGAAACGATCAACGGTATTCGCACTGTTGTCAAGTCCTGAATTATTTCTAACATGTGTAACTGTTGGCGGATATGGCAGATTCAATGCATTGGTATGGTATGTTGAAACGCTCACTGTGTCAGCATCTCCTGAAGGAATTGCAAAGGTGTAAGGAATCCTGTCAACAAATGCAAGGGAATAGCCGAATGGAAAAATATGGTTTCCCAGTGCGCGTCCGATATTCCATCGCACCATTCCACTGCCATCTTCAGTCTCACTGCGTATAAATCCTGAAGCTTGTGTGATTGCATTGGTGGTTGAGTCTTCTATGATAATTGATCTTCCTCCATTCGCTGTGATATGATCATTGTCAAGGTTAAGTTCTCCTGCGAGAAGGTTTAAGCGATGACGGACATAGACTGAATTAACGTTAGGAATATTTGTAGGAAAAGCCCAGGCTACTCCTGCCATATTGATGTCCAGGTCATAATATTTATGCAATGCACCAATTGTTGCAAGGCCAACATTCATTCCTGTAATGGTTTGGTTGGCGGCACCATAATATTCAACCACACTGCCGACCTGAAGCAGGTAGTTCATTCCTCCTGAGGCATCAAGGGCTGCTGCTGCAGTATTATTGTAAAGTCCGCCGGCATGCTGAAGCGCCAGTCTGCCATAAACGGTAATTCCTGAATTGAGTAAGGTTACATTTGACTTAATTGAGCTTCCGCGTAGGGCCAAAGTGCCTGTATTCATAACATTCAGCAGGTCAAGTGTAAAAGCAGCAGACCAGGATGCGATCTGAAAATCTCCGGAGATCACATCGACTGTTGTACCATTATCAATGTATTGTTTTACTTGCTGAATATTGTGGGTGGTTGCAGTACGGTTAAAGTTTGTTGTTCCGGCTCTCTGGAATCTGAGCACTCCGAAATAACCTGTTGCATTTGCACCGTTTCTGGTCAATGAGCCAGTTCCTCCAATGGTGTAGTTAGGACTTTTAACAAATATTGATTGAGGCTGTGCCGGATTTCCAGTCGCATTATTATCAAAATTGATGATACCTCCGGTATGTGAAAAATCTCCAACAGCGTTCCCGTCTGAATTGATGGTGATCTTTGTTGCATCTGAAGTTGCACTGGTAGCATTGTTATGAAGGAATAAGTTACCTCCTGTCATATTGAAACCACCAAGTATGTTCACAGCTCCGATACCGTTTTTACCCTTCATCGTAACTGTTCCACCGGCAACGGTAAGATCACCATTCACAGTCAAAATGAGCGAATCATTGAGCTGAGACATAAAAGTGACTCCACCACTGAAGGTCATTGAACCTCCAACATTCATTGTTACATTATGTGTTGTTGATACTACTGCTGGAGCAGGATTAAATGCATTATTACCTGCAGATACTGCCACGCTTCCGGTAATATTAAACACCTCAGCGTTCTTGCCGAAACTTGAAACGAATGCACCGTTAGCACCTGAAATTAATAAGCTGCCACCGATGGTAACATTTACTGTTAAGTAGCAAAAGTCAGGGGTTACATAAGGAACACCGGCAAACATGAAAGAATCCAACGCTGCTGCAAAATTAACCTTGCAATTATTTGTGATGTTGAAAGTGGCTGTTCCGTTGGCATTGTTTGCGGTGTGGTAAGCACTGAAATATCCTCCGTCAAAATCAATCGAATTGGCTGTAAAGGTAATGATGCTGGTACTGCTATTGCTTTGCGAATTGATTCCTTTGAAAATACCACCATTCTGGTCAAACATTCCTGTAACGGCCATGGTGAGTGAGCCAACAGTAAACCATGACTTGCTATTGAAATTAATAATACACTGTGAAGCAGCAGGGCCCTGAACATAATTCCCGCCAATGGTCATATTCATTGTTCCACTTCCATTATAGATCCCATATACGCCTTGTCCTACTGCAGTTCCAGAAGCAAGCACACTAAAGTTTCCGCTTGTTTGCCATATCGTATTGCCTCTTGATGCATTCACATAGCAAAAATTGTTTGCAACGGCAGAATTAAAAGTAAAATCACCGCCTACAATCATGGAGTCAATCGCCACATTTAAAGTATCGATCTCACCTGTGAACTGGCCTCCTGTAATTGAAAAATGACGGGTAGTTTTGAAAGTATTTGCACCCAAATGATTGGCTACAATAAGCTGTGCCGTCGAATTGCTCATGATGAAATCACGGCCCACAGTAAGTCTCAGTTTCTGTGCGTTGGTATCTGCATTCACAATGTAATTAACGGAGGCAGCATTTATCAGGAAATCATTATTGATAATAACAGTTGGTATTCCTGTGGCCTTTGGAACGATTGCAGGTCCTCCTCCCATAAGAACATTATCGTTTCCGCCGGAGATAATGAAGTCATTAGTTGTAAAGTTCATCAGGCCATTATTGCCATCAAGAAAACGAACCTTTGTAGGTGTGCCGCTGATGGTGGTTGATCCGGTTACGGTAAGACGAAGTGGTGCATCGCATTGAGTTACAAAAAGACATTGCTGCGTGCCGCTGATGCTAAGGTTCCCGGTAATGTTAATCCGAAGATCGCCTCCGGTTTCAGATGCTGTACCATTCATTCCAACGAAGTTATGTCCCAGCTGCACATTTCCTGAGGCATTCCAGGTATACAGGCAAAATGTTGTATCGGCAAGTACAGTTGCAACCGGAGATGTGCTTACATCGGTGAATGCTCCGGTTGTAAATGTGAATGGTGCGGAAACTCCCGATCTGACGATCATGCTTCCGTTATTATTTATTGTAACTGCCTGTAAGGTCAGCTGGACAGTGGCACCCTGGCCATCGTCCATCAGAATTATACCATCTGTGATTGTGAGCGAACCCTTGATACGGTTCACGCTGAAATATCCCTTCTGGTTCCAGCGAAGACCGGTCGTATTGACACTAAGTGTGAGATTACCAAAATTACTTGTCTGCACACGGGAAGGATCACCAACTGGAATTGAAATATCAAACCATTTAATAATGGTGATATTGCTTGTTGCTGAAAAGGTCTCAGAGCTGTAATAAAAAATACTTTCGTCAAGCAACACATTGTTAAATGGATTATGAATGTACGTACCTGCGCCGTTAATATTGAAGTTGCCGCCGGTTACGGTTTTTTCTATTGAACCTGTATTGTTGACGACGCCTGTTGCATCGATGATAAAGTTTCCTGAGTATTTCAGGTCACTTGCATTGCTGGATACGAAGTTCAAATTTCCGATTACCTGAACATTGATTACCACATTGGTATTTACATCAACGGTACATGTAGCACCAGCCCCGATGATTACATCATCTCCTGTCAATGGCACAGTCCCTCCCCAGTTACCCGCCGTTGTCCAGGAGCCGGAGCCGGTAAAAGTACGGACAACAGCAATCGATTGATTTACTGAGAAAAAAAGTATGATGGCTAATAAAAAATAAAAATGTTTTTTCATTCTCGGAACGTTATGAGTTAAGTATTCCAATACAATAATACCCTATTTTCTGATTTTCTGCATTTGGCATTTTTCTTTTTCAAAGGTCGATTTCGCAGGGGTAAATATATTGAATAATTTATTAAATTTCATCATATCCTAATATTTATAAACATGGAATCCCTTCCTTCATTTTCACTCCAAGGATAGACATTTTTCAATCGAAAGTCAATAAATAGGTGGGGAATACCTCCTTTTATGGGGTGAATAGTGGGAAATATTACGTAAAAAAAATGGCTCGTCCGAAACTACAGGACGAGCCATTTTTTTATGAACAGAATTATTGATTACTCAACCACAACCCTGATCTGCTCATTGTTGTCACCGCTCATGATATTGAGCATGTAAACACCTTTTGCAAGATTGTTCAGGTCAAGATCGATCATGTTGATGCCTTCAGTAGCTGCAACTTCAGTAGTCATTACCGACTGACCTAAAACACTGGTCATGTTTAAGTGAACCTGAGAAGCCGACGCAGCAGTAAATTTCAATGTTGCTTTTTCAGTTGCAGGGTTAGGATAAACCTCTGCATTCAATCCTGAAGCAGAACCTGAAACCTGGCTCTGGCGGCAGGAGATCACGCAAGGCAAAGATCTGAAAGATGATACTCCACAACTATTTACAGCTTGTACAGAAACATTACCGCTTGTTGATCCCCATTGCAGCAGAATAGATGGTCCATTTGGAGATCCAAGTATAGTAGCACCTGCAGGCACAGTCCAGTTATATGAAGATGCTCCTGTTGATCCGACAGTTGAATATGTTGAAACTGAATTTGCACATGGGGCATTGTTACCTGTAATTACAGGAGGAAGTGCCGGTGCACCTGTTACATTGAGTGTTCTTGTTGCACCTGTACCACAGCCATTTATTGCAGCTACCGAAACAGTCACTGAAGTGAAGCTTCCCGGGAAATTAACAGATATTCCACTCAGGTTATTCGGTCCGGTAATAGATGCTCCATTATTTACTGACCAGTTATAGCTTGTTACAGGTGGTGTATTATTTGGAATGATGGAATAAGAAACCCCTGTTTCACCACACTGGCCTGATGCAGGTCCTGAAATTGCAGATGGAATATTCGGTATTCCGCTTGCAACACCTTTGCTTCTGATTGCACTGTTATTGGCGCAGCCACCAACAGCCCTAACACTTACCAATGATCCTCCCGGAACACTTGCACCGAAAGTAATATTTACAATATTGGAGGTTCCTGAAACAGAAGACCCTGCAGGTCCGGTCCACAGATAGGAGGTTGCTCCTGGCACGGCAATAACAGAATACTGGTATGTACCGTTAGGACAAACATAAGATGCGCCGTTAATCGTTCCCGGAATTGCAGGAACTGATGTAACAGTCATAACCCTTGCTGCTGTTGTCATGCATAAATTGGTTGCAGTCACACTGATGGTCACACTTGTAAATGTTCCAAAGTTGACAGAAATGGAAGAGCCTGTATTGGAACCGGAAATTGTTGCGCCGCTACCGGTAATTGTCCAGTTATAGGATATCGCTCCCGCAACAGAACTCACAGCATAAACAACACCGTTCGTATTCTGACAAACAACAACAGGCAGACCTGATGCAAAAACCGGTTGAGATATTTTATTCCGAGGAGCGAATGTTCTCGCCGGACTATTTCCGCAGGCGTTTGTAGCAATCACTGAGAAAGGCCATGATGATGTTCCTCCCGGCAATACACCGAAGAAATTGATGGATGCTGAAGTCCCGCTTCCTGTAACTGATGCATATGCAGGCAGGAGAGAAGTCCAGGTATAAGAAGCTGCCGAAGGCACAGCCGGGATAGAGTAGCTAAATACATCACCGGTACAAGCTGTAGCCGGGCCAGTAGGAACAGCAGGCTTTGCAGGAACAGAGGTCAGAATGGTGATCACCATCTGATCAGTTGCGGCAACACAAGGGCCGGCAGGATCATTTGTTGTAAGCACCAGCGTTACTGTTCCGCCTGTGATATCAGATGGTCCCGGTGTATATACAGCATTCATCAGGTTGACATTGTCAAAAGATCCGTCGCCAAGAGAACTCCATGTAGCTGAAGATGCACCACCTCCAAATGAACCATTCAGGGTTGCAGTACCGGTATAGCAGATTGATTGATCAGCACCGGCTGAAACAGTTGGAGAAGTGGTGATTGTAACAGTGAATGAACACTGGTCACTTCCGCAAGAGTTGGTAGCAGTACAAGTTACAGTTGTAACACCTGCGATGAATGTAGAACCTGAAGCAGGTACACAAACTACAGAAGCAGCAGGAGTAGCTGTCGCTGTTGGATCAGTCCATGTAGCTGTATAAACATCACACTGTGAAATGTTCGAAGGACAAGCACTGATAACAGGAGTCTCATTGATCGTTACATTGAATGAACAGCTTGATGAACCGCAAGAATTTGTTGCAGTACAAGTTACAGATGTAGTTCCTGCAGAGAATGTAGAACCGGATGCAGGTACACACACTACAGAAGCAGCAGGAGTACCTGTAGCTGTTGGATCAGTCCATGTAGCTGTATAAACATCACACTGTGAAATGTTCGAAGGACAAGCACTGATAAC
>JAPLDB010000180.1 GCA_026391975.1 Bacteroidota bacterium
CGGCGTGTATCCCACTATTTCTGATTTACTGAGTGACCTGTTCGGGATCAATATTCCGCTACCGATACAATCTTTTGGTTTTTTCGTAGCCATCTCATTTTTGCTTGCGGCTTATACGTTGTCGCTGGAATTAAAAAGGAAAGAGTCGCTCGGTTTAATATTGCCAACAACCAGAAAAATTCTTGTGGGAGCGCCTGCCACCCGAAAGGAAATTTTCATCAATGCATTGGTTGGTTTCTTACTGGGTTACAAACTCATTTACTTTTCGATGCACTATTCACAGTTGGTAGATAATCCACAAGCAGCATTGCTTTCAGGAGAAGGAAGTGTCATCGGAGGAATCTTAGGAGCGCTTGCAATGGGCTACTGGAAATACAAGGAAAAGGAAAAAATAAAGAAGGAAAAGCCTGAGTGGGTTGAAGCAGTCATCGCTCCGCACGAACTTGTCGGAAACCTCACCATGGTTGCGGCAGTGAGCGGATTGCTCGGCGCAAAAATATTTCACAACCTGGAGTATCCGGAGGATCTGATAAAAGATCCAATTAATGCATTGTTGTCTTTTAGCGGATTAACAATGTACGGCGGACTTATTTTCGGAGCAATAGCAACGATCTGGTATGGCAGAAAAAACGGTATCGCTCCATTGCATCTCTGTGATGCAACAGCAGCGGGATTGATGCTTGCCTATGGATTCGGCAGAATTGGTTGCCAGGTTGCGGGCGATGGCGATTGGGGAATTGTGAATCTTGCAACCAAACCTTCTTGGATGGGTTTCCTGCCCGACTGGTTCTGGAGTTATAACTATGCACACAACGTGATCAGCGAAGGAATTCCGATACCGGGATGTATCGGCAAGCATTGTTATATGCTTGAGCAACCGGTCTTCCCTACCCCACTTTATGAAAGCATCGTCTGCATAGGTTTCTTTTTTCTGCTTTGGAGCTTAAGAAAGAATTTTTCAGTTCCGGGCAAATTCTTTTCTCTTTATCTGCTGTTAAATGGAATTGAACGGTTTGCAATTGAATCGATCCGCGTGAATTCTAAATATCACCTTGCAGGAATTTCATTTACTCAGGCGCAACTGATATCATTGCTGTTAATAGCAACAGGGATTATTGGACTAATTCTTCTGAATAAGAAAGACGGACTGGCATCGCCTTCAGCCTGATTAAGAAATTATCATTCTATATATCCAATCAAGATTCCTTCAAACCAGGTATCTTCAACTTCTAATTGAATAAATATGGAATTGTTTAAACGCAAGGGAATATTTTTCATACCCGTTTCAATAATCGGTTGGCTCATCTTTGGAGCCGGAATTATCTATGCGATATATCTTTTTATCGATATAGACAGCCGATCTCATTCAGTGAGCGATACGCTTATGAACTGGATTTTCAATTGTCTTATCATCGGAATTGTTTATTCGGTGATAGGCGCTTTCACACAGGAAAAACAGAAGCGGCAAAATTGATTTTCGTAACTTTTTATCTGAGCCTCTCTCACATAAAAAATATTGCCTCAACTTTGCCAAATGAAAAAAGTAGTTGTGCTTACAGGCGCAGGCATCAGTGCAGAGAGCGGATTGAAAACGTTTCGCGACAGTGATGGCTTATGGGAAAATTACCGTGTTGAAGATGTTGCCACTCCCGGTGCATGGCAGGCCGATTTTCAGTTGGTTTTACAGTTTTACAATGAGAGAAGAAAACAGGTTCTGGGTGCCAAACCCAATGCTGCACATATTGCTCTTGCAGAACTTGAGAAGAAGTATCAGGTAGATATCATCACCCAGAATATCGACGATCTCCATGAAAGGGCTGGATCAACCCGGGTTCTTCATTTGCACGGCGAAATATTAAAATCCAGAAGCACGGTAGATGCAGAATTGGTTTACCAGATAGAAGGATGGGAATTAAAGGCAGGCGACCGGTGCGAAAAGGGATCACAACTCCGACCACATATTGTATGGTTCGGTGAAATGGTTCCTGAACTTGAACATGCTGCTTTTCTTGCATCAAGAGCGGATATTTTCCTGGTTATCGGCACATCATTGCAGGTGTATCCCGCTGCCGGGCTTACACGTTACGCCCCTGAAGGAATTCCGAAATATTACATTGACCCTAAGGCTGTGGATATTGGAAGCAACTTTGAAGTTATGCCATTGAAAGCCGGAGAAGGCGTTCCTACTCTGGTAAAAAGGTTAATGATTTAGTTCATAATTTTTCAGGACTTGTAAAAAGTCTTCATTCAACTTTTACCTTCGCACCATAAATGACATTAGACAATACATTTTTAGATTCCGAGCTCTTCAAGTGGGTGATAATGCCCCTCCTTATTTTTATTGCGAGAATGTGCGATGTTACATTGGGGACGCTTCGGAATGTATTTATTTCAAAAGGGCTCAGGCATGTAGTTCCTGTCCTCGGTTTTTTCGAAGTGCTGATATGGCTTATTTCAATCAGACAGATCATGCAGCATCTTGACAATGTGATGTGTTACGTCAGTTTCGCCGGTGGTTTTTCAATGGGTACTTATGTCGGGCTAAAAATTGAAGGACGGCTGGCATTGGGCGTGCAGGTGATTCGCATAATCACAAACCAGGATTCACAGCAGTTGATTCTTGCGCTTCAAAAAGAGAATATCGGAATAACAGTCATTGACGGACAAGGCGCGAAAGGACCGGTTAAAATAATTTTTACGCTGGCAAACAGAAAAGATATTGTGATCATCAGGGAACTGATCAACATGCACAACCCAACTGCATTTTATTCAATAGAGGATGTACGGGCAGCAAGTCAGGGCGTATTCAGAAAAGGCGAAACCGATGGTAAAACAATGGATTACGTTCGGAGGATTTTCAATTACTCAGCACAGAAATGAACATTCACTGTGTGTAAATCCTTACATGAAGGCAATTAGCAGCGCCTTATTGTACCTACATTTGCCTGATAAATAACCATTTATTCTAAATTCTAAAAATTAAAAAAATGAAAACAAACGTAGTATTGGCATTTGTTGCCGCAGGTGCAATTGCTTTGACATCCTGCTCAAAAAAGATCGATGAAAAAACAATGGCTGAAATTAATCAGTTCGGAACTGACTGGGCTGCATTGGGTGAAAAAGCAACTGCATGGAGCACAGACCTTACTGCATCTACCCAACAGTCTCATGAATTTGCAACCAAGGCGCATACCATGGCTGATGCAATGGCTACAGGAAAAGATGAAACGATGAAGACGAAAGCAACAGAAATGACTGCATCCGCTGATAATGATGCATCAACAATGGATGCAATGTCTACAGAGTGGACTTCTTTCAAGACATCATGGGATGAAAATTCTACAGCATTTACCGAGTGGTCTGCAAAGGTGATGAAAGGCGAAGTAACTCCTGAAGATGCTACCAAGGGATTGGCTGACTGGAAAGCAAAGATGACTGACGCTCAATCAAAAATTGAAAGCTGGACAGCTGCACTGGCAACTGCAAAAGAAAGTTCATCAAAGAATATGGCTATGGCAAGTGAGATGGAGCAATCCACTACACCTGCAACAAAGAAGTAATCAACTTCCTTATAAAAGAAAGCATTCCGGAAAACCCGGGATGCTTTTTTTTTGCCTGCCTTTTTGTAAAATTATGACTGATACTAGTAGATTGAGATATTCGCATTAAGGGTCAGCTACCAAAATCCTAAATATTGCTTTCCCGGCAGAGCATATAGAGAAGGAAGAAAAAATTCAAGCCTTTTTTAGTGGTGCTTCAACAAGTTCATTGAGTATACTCTTGCTGAAAGAATTGAAGTAGCGCTTATTTCTTATAGCCCCGATCCATCTGATCCCATCAATCGTGTTTGTAAGAAACACTTCATCGGCATGCAATAAATCATTAAGTGTTAGCTTTTTCTCGAGGCATTTCTTCCCTTTTGCTTTCATCAGTTCAATGACCCGCTCCCGCATCACTCCGGCAATACATCCCTGATCCAGCGATGGTGTACAAAGTTCTCCATTCAACAGAAGAAAAATATTGGATGAAACCGATTCAGAAAGATTTCCTTCCGTATTGAGAATGACCATTTCGTCAAAACCTCTTTTTTTCATGTTCAGGCCGGCCATAATAAAAAGCAATGCGTTTGAACTTTTGATTCCTGAAAGCTTGTTTGTGGGTTTTGCAATTTCACTAAACAAGTCAACACGAAGTCCGGTATCATTTAATAAATATGCAGCTTCTTTCAATTCTTCTGCCTCTATAATATAATGAACATCGTTGGTTGAGGGTGTGTAATAGCCACCGTCTTTTCTGAAAACTTCAATCCTGATACGGCCGTTTCCTTTGAGGTTATTGACCTGGTCAAGATGCCTGATCAGCAAATGAAGATGGTGAAAACTAAATTCATCACTCCAGTTCATTGATAGTAACTCCATCCCACGCTTAAGCCTTGCAAGGTGCTTATCGAAGAATAAAATTTCACCATTCATCAACCTGATGGTCTCAAAAAGCGCATCACCATACCTAAAAGCACGATTTGTATGAAGCAGGACGGGATTGTCTGCATTCACAATGCTGCCATTAAAATTAATGTAAGGTGATTCAGCCATTTTCTCAACTGCAAAAGTAAGCGAATGCCGGCTCTCCATCTTTTGTGTTGAACTATCTTCTCAACAAAAACTGTGTGGATAGAAAAAAATCACCTGATCACAAGAACATAACCGGTTTTCTTGAGGTGCGACCCTTCAAGTACATAGACATATACATCCTCCTGAACTGCTTTGCCGTTGAATGTACCATCCCAGTTGGTTGAATTGGCGTCATCGTTCCTGTAAACAGAATGTCCCCAGCGGTCAAAAATCGTAATTGAATAGGAATCGCATGGTTTCCATAATGACAGATTAAAAACATCATTCAAACCATCATCATTCGGCGTAAAGGAATTCGGAATAAAAACAATCTCCCCCTCATTAACTTCATACCGCAGGGGTTTCTGAATGTATTCCTGACAATTGGTTTCTTTGTTTACAGTCAATGTGACAATGTAATCTTTCCCGTTTTGACTGAATGTATGCACCGGATTTTTTTCAGTGCTTGCACCCTGATCGCCGAAGTTCCAGTCATAATAAACTGCTATGGGAGATTTATTACTGAAGTATACCTGTCCTGCACAAGAGTCAAGAAATACATCAAAATCTGCCGGAGTTCTCACGATGATATTGATATTTTTTCCTGCGGTATCGACGCATCCATATGATGAGGTAGATACCAGTTTAACCGGAATTGTACCTGCAA
>JAPLDB010000089.1 GCA_026391975.1 Bacteroidota bacterium
ACAAAAACGAGCGATGGATTTATTCTTTGTGGTGATTCTGCCCAAAGCGCATACATAATAAAGGTTGATCTCTGTGGCCAGTTGCAATGGAGCCGAACTTACAGTGACACATTAACCTTGCATGCACACTGCATAGTTGAATCAAGAAACGGATATACGCTGATAGGCGCGAAAAATGGTGGCGGCGGACAGACTGGAACCGGCGCTCAGGCCTGGATGTTGCGCATGGATGAAAATGGCGACAGCCTGTGGAGCAAATTTTATGATGTTGGTTACTGGGCCAGTTGGGGAACATGGATCACTAAGCGCCCGATTGGATATGCAATATGTATATTCTCGGATGGACAGCAACAATATAACTCTAATACGCTCTTCTTAACAGACACTTCTGGGAACATGCTTGATACTGTCGTCGTAAATACAAGCGCCTCCGGGGGTTTTCACAATTCAGATATTATACCTACATCTGATGGGGGATTCATATCCGCGTCTTCTAATGCATTAACATCTGTTGACCAAATACAGGTAGTAAAAGTAGATTCCAATTTCGATATGGAATTCGAAAAGTGGTATCAGGACATCGTTTTTTTCCTTGCTTATTCCGCTAATGCAGTCTGCGAAGCGCCCGGTGGGTATATGGTAGTTGGCTCTACCGACATCACTGGAAGTATTCAGAAATACATGATGATGCTTGATCTCAATGGAGATAGCTTGTGGACGAAAATCTTGGACAGCGGAGTATTTATTTGTGTGAAAACCTTACCAGATGGCTTTATCATGGCAAGTGAATCTACACTGGTGCGCACAGATTTTAATGCCGATACACTTTGGACAAAACCCGTAAATGGAACTATCCATTACCTTGACGTTACTGACGATGGGTATGTTTTGATTGGTGATACGTCAATTACTTGGCAGCAAAACAGCGATGTCTGGCTAATGCTAACTGATACCTATGGGAATGAAATAAGCTGTACAACACTTGGACTCTCCCATCCCACTGAAAAAACCATTGACATTTTTCCAAATCCTTCTTCCGGACCGGTAACAATAAATTATCCCGGTGATATTTTTATCTACGACACCCAAGGCTCATTAATAGAAAAATCATTTGATAGTGTAACGTTATCACTCCCAACCGGTATGTACTTTGTGAGGACCGGATTGGAATGCAGAAAGCTCCTGGTCATAAAGTGAGTCGTCTGCAAAAGAATATAATATTGAGAGCCTTGAGCTTCGGCTTGCTTTAAGCCTTTGGTGACCGGCGCAAAAATGTCAGCTCTATCGTACTGTCTCCCTTGGCCGTCTTCTCCGACTGGTGATCCTCCGACATACTTGGATTTACGGTAGCGGATGTGAGAATCCGCCTTGTTCTCTCTATTAGCTCCAAGTGCGTCGGATAAAGCGGTGTTTGCTCCTTCTTGTTTTCTTCCATAGTCGTAAAGTTTTATTTTGTAAACGTCAACCTTGTTCAGTTTGTTTTCTTATACTTCGATTAAATCTTTGGCCTTCTTTAACCAGCAATGCTCATTTCAGATATGTCAATAGCTTCGATGAATGAGGCCTCCGCAGGTTCTGTACTTTGGTTTTTACAAAAACAATAGTTCAATCCCCAATTTATACAACAGTCTTACTCGAATCATTAATTGGGCTGATAATTTTCTGATTCGAAATCCCGGCTCATAAGCTCCGGGAGGTCAATCCTCCAATACAGAGCAAAAATCTGTAGATAAGATAGCGCACAGGTCTTAAAAACACCCTTCTTGTACTTGCTGATACCGGATGCTGAGATCCTCACTCCCTGTGATCTCAGTCTCTGAATCTGCAGGCATTGCGGAGTATTGCTTTTTTTGAGCAGGTAGGAGTTGTTCTTCAAAACCTGCTTTATGAGATACGCATTTCTATCGTTGCATCTATGGAGGTACTCAATCGGTTGTACATCCTTAAAATAGAATTTCGAAATTTTCATGTGTGTGTGAGGTTAACTGCATCAGGTCTTCCGCACTGTTATTTAAATATTTTGACATTAAATGTACATCTGATTTTATTATCCTTTGCATACAAACATGCGATCAATACCTGTTTATTTTTCAACAGGGGTGCTTTTTTAAATACCCCCCGCCCTATTTTCACCCGGGGGGGCCTCTATCTTAATCATAAGATTTTAAGAACCATTCCTCCACAATTTCCAAACCTTTGAATTCAAAATGCGGATGACAGATCGCATTCCATTAGCTCATGAGCAACTGTCATCGGTTAAGATTGGCATCGATGGTATTCCTTCATGCATGGTACTGATCCTTCGTGAAACAAAACGGATCACATTTCAATGGAAGGATCCGATATACGGAGCGTGACAATGCATGAAAATAATTTTTCACAATTTATTTCAATGCATTTTATTTATCTTTGCCACAGAAGATATTCCTCTCCATCTGTCATATTACGCATCTGAAGGTGGAGAATTAGGTGACCTGATATTAT
>JAPLDB010000048.1:0-1525 GCA_026391975.1 Bacteroidota bacterium
CTTTAGCGTATTTAAATAGTGGGATGTAAATACAAGTTCATTTGTCCGTTCGTTAAATCCGAGATAGGCATACTCCGGTTTTTTTCTTTCGCTAAATCTGAGAATTTTTATCCCAACTTCAAGTTCAACTACGTCAATCAAAAACTCTTCAGGCACCTTTTTAAAATAACGATTAAATTCATCGTCAATTTCATCATTTGTTTCGGTATTTTCATCCGGAGTAAATATCCTCAAAAGGTTCTGAAAACGACAACTACACCCATTTTTAATTAAAAGGTTGCATAATTTTCCCTCCCTTATAAATTCTGTCTCCAGCGGCTCGTCCCTGCATCTATAAAACACCCGCTCTATTTCTTCCTCCTCACTTAATTTCTCATAGTTCATCCTGTTCGTCAAAAGCAATAAATCATCTGAACTTAAATGTGAGTATGTAGTGAACTAATTTGAACAACCCAAAACTAATAAAATCAATTGCATGAAAATCAATCTATGTATTTGATGATTTGTAGTTGAATTTATGAGGTTCAGTGTTCAAATAAGGAGATTGCTTCCTGCTTCGTCCCTCGCAGTCGCAATGACTACAACAAACGGGGCTCAGTCTTTAGACATCCCTCCGACTACTACAAATGGGGCTCAGTCTTCAGTCGTCCCTGCCATTGACTACAAATAACTTGGTTTGGCTTATCTTTCGAAAATTCGTAAACTTTCCCTGCCCGACTGAAGTCATTCAGGCTGGGCAATTTGTAACCTTCGTAAATTCGAAAATTCGCAACGTTTCGTTATTCGCACCTGACATTTTGTCTCTTGATTCTTGGTTCATGCCGTCTATCCCCCTATCTTCGCGCCATGTTTCAGGATGGTATCAAAGAAATGGATGAATCCCGCCAGGGTGAAGTGTGGGCCTCCCCAACCCCTCCAAAGGAGGGGCTAAACAGCCGGGAGAAGCAGGTTCTTCCCTTGGGGACGGAATTGGCAGGGGTGCCTCCCCGCAAACTTTTTTTAGAGAGCTACGGCTGCGCTATGAATTTCAGCGACAGCGAGATCATTGCCTCCATCCTTGGGAAAGAGGGATTTGAAACAACTACCACTACCGACAATGCCGATGTCATTTTCCTGAATACCTGTGCCATCCGCGAAGGCGCAGAAAATAAAATATGGGCGCGCCTGAAAAGTTTCCGTCAGGCTAAAAGGAAAAACCCCGACCTCATTGTAGGCGTACTTGGCTGCATGGCCGAACGGCTGAAAACAAAACTTCTCGATCAGGAAAAACTTGTCGATATCGTTGCCGGTCCGGATTCATACCGCGACCTTCCAAACTTAATCGCATCTGTTGAAGGCGGACAAAGAGCAGTGAATGTATTGCTCAGCCGTGAAGAAACATATGCTGACATCAGCCCGGTTCGTTTGAGTAGCAATGGCGTTTCTGCATTTATCAGCATCACCCGTGGCTGTGATAACATGTGTTCATTTTGTGTGGTGCCTTTTACAAGAGGAAGAGAACGAAGCCGCGATCCCGAAAGTATTG